>NZ_JBARGP010000256.1:0-1929 GCF_049798375.1 Bradyrhizobium sp. | reverse complement strand
AGGCCAGCACCTTCAGCGCGCCACCTGCAGTCCGGAGCTGAAGCATCAGTCCGGTCCTACCTTGCTATTTTGTAAGCGATGTTCTGCGGCCACCTTCCAGATGATGTGCTGATCTGCGAGTCTGCGGTCGTTATGACCGGTAGGCTTAGAATGGACACAGGGCGTAGTGCTATCACGGAGCCGGCCCGGCGGCTGGAAGTCTTCACCGGAGCCGGTCGTCGGCGGAAGTGGGACAACGAAGACAAGGCGCGGATTGTCGCGGAGATCGTGATGAGCGGCGACTCGGTTTGTGCCGTGGCTCGACGCCATGGGTTGTCGCCGCAGCAGTTGTTTGGCTGGCGCCGCCAACTGAGAGAAGCAGCGGTCAGGCATTCTGAAGCGGAGGAATTGCAGTTTGTGCCGGCGGTGGTGGATGCGGTCGCGCCAGCACCGGTTCTTCGCCGGCAGCGTGAACCGCCACGATGCAAGTCCGAGCCTGACCTTGGAATGATTGAGGTTGAGGTCGACGGCGTGACGATCCGGGTGGGCCGCGGCGCAGACGTGACCACGATCGCGGCGATCGTCCAGGCTCTGAAGGCAAGCAGGTGATCGGTCCGTCCGGGACGGTTCGGGTGATGGTGGCGACCAAGCCGGTCGACTTCCGCAAAGGCGCCGAAGGATTGGCCACGCTGGTGCGCGAGGCGATGATGGCCGATCCATTCTCGGGCGCGATGTATGTGTTCCGCGCCAAACGGGCGGACCGGATCAGCTGATCTTCTGGGATGGGACGGGTCTATGCCTGTTCGCCAAGCGGCTTGAGGATGGTATCTTCCGGTGGCCGAAGATTGAAGATGGCGTGATGCGCTTGTCGGCCGCGCAATTGTCGGCGGTGCTCGAAGGGCTGGACTGGCGGCGCGTGCATGAGGCCCGGGAGACGACGACACCGACGCTGCCCGAATAGTTGTTGGCAGCGCTGCGGCGAAGTGAATCAGGGTCGCCGGGCTCGTCGCAAAGTGAGTGCGAATATGCTCTGATTTGCGCGTGAGCGACGCCCTGCCTGACGATCCCGAGACGCTGAAAGCGATGCTGCTCGCCGAGCGGTGCGAGAGCGAGCGGCTGCGCCGGATCATCAAGGAAATGCAGCGCCATCGCTTTGGCCGGAAGGCGGAGACTTTGCCCGAGGACCAGATGCTGCTGGGCCTGGAAGACGTTGAGCAGGTCGCCGCGGCCGGCGAAGCAGAGCAGGACGAGAGCATCCCCGATGGCCGCGCGGGGCGGGCTCGCAAGCGTCGCAGCAACCGTGGCGCCTGGCCAGTGCACCTGCCGCGGGTCGAGATCGTCGTCGACATCGATGACAACACCTGTCCCTGCTGCAAGGGCGAGTTGCACCGGATCGGCGAGGACAGAAGCGAGCGGCTGGACATGGTGCCGGCGCAGTTCCGGGTGCTGGTCACCCGGCGGCCCAAATACGCGTGCCGATCCTGTGAGGACGGCATCATGCAGGCGGCGGCTCCGGCCCGGCTGATCGAGGGCGGACTGCCGACCGAGGCCACCGTCGCCCAGGTTCTGGTGTCCAAATATGCCGACCACCTGCCGCTGTATCGGCAGGCCCAGATCTACGCCCGCCAGGGCATCGATCTGGATCGTTCGACGCTGGCGAACTGGGTCGGTCATGCGGCCTGGCACCTGCGCCCGCTGCATGAGCGCCTCCTTGGCAAGCTCAGGCACCGGCCAAAGCTATTTGCCGATGAAACGACCCTGCCGGTGCTTGATCCCGGCCGCGGGCTCACCAAGACCGGCCAACTCTGGGCCTATACCGCCGAGATCGGCCATGGGGCGGCGCCGATCCGCCAGGCGTCGTCTACGTTTATGCACCTGACCGCAAAGCCGAGCGGCCGATCGCCCATCTCGCAGGCTTCAAGGGGATCCTGCAGGTCGACGGCTATGCCG
>NZ_JBARGP010000255.1:0-4575 GCF_049798375.1 Bradyrhizobium sp. | reverse complement strand
CTCGCACGCAGCGTCGGGCTCGACGTGGCCGCCGCGCCGGTCGGCCACAGGATCCGCGTCGGCCGGCGCAATGCGCGGCCCGGCGAGACCGAGCAGTTCCTGGCCGCGTTGGTGCGCGCCAACCGCGCCATCGATGAGGCCGCGCGCGGCCGGCTTGATACCTCGTGTGCAGCGGCGCTGCCGAAGGATCTCGGCGACTGGACCAGCACCGCGGAATTCGAACTCGGCGCCGGCGCCACGGGCAAGGACCTCAACGAGCTCTCCGCGATGGACAAGGCCCACGCGCAGGACCGCAATGCGGCGCTGATGTGCCGCCAGGGGCTGGGCACGCTGGTCAGCAAGCTCGGCGAGCAGTTGCCTCTGGCGCTGTCGACACCTGCGACTCGGATCGTCTGGACCAATCGCGACATCAGCGTGGAAACCCCCTCTGGGCGGATCGCGACACGCGCGATCATCCTGACAGTCTCCACCAATGTGCTGACATCGGGTGTGATCAAGTTCACGCCCGAACTGCCGAAGCGGCAGCTCGACGCCGCCGGCAAGCTCAGCCTCGGCAGCTATGATCGGATCGCGCTGCAATTCACCGGCAATCCGCTCGGCTTGTCGCGCGACGAGGTCTTCATCGAGCAGAGCAATTCGGCGCGCACCGGTTTGCTGTTCGCCAATATCGGCGGCTCGTCGCTGTGCACGGTCGATGTCGGCGGCGCATTCGGCCGCGATCTCACAGCGAAGGGCGAAGCGGCGATGGTCGCCTTTGCCAAGGAGTGGCTGACCAACCTGTTCGGCGGCGACGTGGTCGCAGCAATCGAGAAGACCAGCGCCACCCGCTGGAACAGCGCGCCGAGCATCCTGGGTGCGATGTCGGCGGCAGCGCCGGGCGGGCAGGGCTCGCGCAAGATCCTGACCGAGCCGCTGGGGCCGCTGTTTCTCGCCGGCGAAGCCACCCATGAGACGCTGTGGGGCACCGTGGATGGCGCCTGGGAGTCCGGTGAGCGCGCCGCCGACGCGGCGCTGCATCGCATCGGCGCGCTCAAGCAGCCAGAGCCGCTGGAAGCACCGGAGCGGCCGCGGCCGCACCGGCGTAGAGCGAGGACAGCCTCGCCGCTGTATTAAGATCGCGCGAGGTTGGCGGCTTACACCGGCAGCTTGAGCTCCATCAAATCCTTCGCGACGATGATGCGGCCGGAAAAATTCTTCTTCACATCGCGCGTCCAGTCGTCATCGGTGACGGTGGGATCGTCGCCCGGCACGAAATGGCTCAGCACCAGGGTCTTCACACCGGCTGCAGCGGCAATACGTCCGACATCCTCGGTCGTGGTGTGGCTGGCCATCAAGTGCTTCTTCAAGGTCGCGCCGTTCTTGGTCTTGAGCACGAGGCGATCGACGGCCGGCACGTAGAGGCATTCGTGCACCAGCACGTCGGCTCCCTCAGCGAACTCGGCGAGCTTCGGGTTGTAGCAAGTGTCCGAGGAGAACACGATCACGCCATCCGGCGTCTCGAACTTGTAGGCGAAGTTATCCATGATTGGCGGATGCGGCGTACGGAACGCGGTGACGGTGACGTCTGCTGTCTTCAGCACGACGCCATTGGCATCGATGTCTTTCGCAACCAGCAGCGGGCGCGGATCGGGCCGGCCTTCATCTTCGATGCGGGTCTCGACATCGAACTTGTTCAATTCCCAATAGGCCTTGGTCATCGCCTCGATTCCCTTCGGGCCGAAGGAATGGATCGGCGTCGACAGGCCCGCCGCCCAGGCATTGTAGAACACGTTGCCATATTCCAAATTGTGATCGGAATGGTGGTGGCTGATGAAGATGTATTTCAACGACGGGATCGGCACACCGGCGGCGACGAGCTGATGACTGACGCCCATGCCGCAGTCGATCAGATAGGGGGTGTCATTCACCACCACGAGATTGGCCGGATTGGAGGCGCCGTTGCCGACACGCGGGCCGCCCTTGGTGCCGAGAAAGACGATGCGCGTGCGTGGCTTGGCGCTCGACTGCGCGAACACGGATGGCGCGGCGGCCAAGGCGGCGGCACCGGCTGTGAATTTGAAGAGATCGCGACGGTGAATCATGTTTGTTCCTCGGCCGAAGTTTGCGGCTGAAGCAAACTAGCCGCGGCCGAGGACACCGTCGAGTGCGGGCAGGCCGAAGATGACCGACATTGCGATCAATGCATAACAAATGGTGCGAAACACGGTCTCGCTGGCGCGGCCGAACAGCGAGGCGCCGAATGCGACGCCGAGTGCATAAATCGGTCCGATCAGCAGCGACAGCTTGAGCGAGTCAAACGTGATCAGTCCACCTAAGGCGTAGCTCACCACCGAGAAGACATCCGACGCGCCGAAGAACAGCAGAATGTTGGCGCGCGCGATCTTCGAAGGGATCGGCCGGCCCAGTTGATAGCCGACGATCGGCGGGCCGCCGGTCTGCGCAAGCCCGCTGCAGAAGCCTGAAAGGCTGCCGACGGCAAGCGACAGTGCCGTGTAATCCTTGCCATGATAGCGCCAGCCGGAGAGCAGCAACATCAACAATCCAGTGACGAATCCGGAGATGATCCAGCGCGTGGTGATGGGATCGAGCTGCTTGAGGAAATAGGTCCCGATCGGCACGCCGACTAATGCACCGGCGACGATCACCGCAGTTGCCTTGCGGTCTGCCTCTTTCCAGGCATTGGGAACCAGCGGCGCAGCCGCGATGAAATCAATGACGAGCAGCAGCGCGGCCACCAGCCGTGGTCCCGCGACGCTGCTGGCGAGCGGCATGAAGATCAGCGCCGAGCCGAAGCCGGAGAAGCCGCGTGCCGTTGCGGCGAGGAATGCGATCGCGCACAGCGCGATCGCGGCAGACAGGCCGACATCGGCAGGGATGAGGCCCGACAGGCTCATCCCCGCAACGCGCCGCCGGTCTTCTTCGCAACTTCGGCGGTGATCCTGACGGCGACGGAATCGATCTCCTCATCCGTCATCGTCTTCTCGCGCGGCTGCAGGGTCACCGCGATCGCGATCGACTTCTTGCCGTCCTCGATGCCCTTGCCCTCATAGAGGTCGAACACCGAGACATCCGTGATCAGCTTCTTGTCGATGCCCTGCGCGGCGCGGACGATGTCGCCGGCCTTGACGTTACGATCGACGATGAAGGCAAAATCGCGCGACACCGGTTGGAAGGCGGAGAGCTCGAGCACGGGCTTGGCGCGGGTCGGCTTCTGCTTCGCAGCCGGAATGCGGTCGAGGATCACTTCGAATGCGACCAGCGGTCCATCGGCGCGCAATGTTTCCAGTATGCGCGGATGAATCTCGCCGAAAGTGCCCAGCACATTCTGCGGTCCCATCTGGATGGTGCCGGAACGTCCGGGATGCAGCCAGGCCGGTCCGCCGGCAACGATCTGCAGCGAGGCCATCGGCGCGCCGGCGGCTGCCAGGACAGCGAAAGCGTCGGCCTTGGCATCGAATGCGGTCGCGGCCTGCGAGCCGCTCCAGTGCCGTCCCAGTCCCTTTGCCGTCGCGATGCCGTGGCGGACGCCGCTGGCAGCGATGAACTGATCTTCCGGCCGGTCGCCCTTGAAGATCTGGCCGACCTCGAAGATCGCGGCATCACCGATGCCGCGATCGACATTGGCCTGCGCGGTGGCGACCAGCCCGGGCAGCAGGCTCGGCCGCATGTCGGTGAGCTCGGCGGCGATCGGATTTGCGAGCACGAGCTCAGGCTTGCCGCCGCCGAACAATTCGGCCGCCTGCTTGGTGATGAACGACCAGGTCACCGCCTCGACCATGCCGCGCGCCGCCAGCGCGCGCTTGGCGCGGCGGGTGCGCAGCTGGATCGGTGTCAGCACCGGCTTGCGCGGCGCATCGCCACGCTCGAACGGCGTCATCGGCACCTTGTCGACGCCGACCATGCGCACGATTTCCTCGACGATGTCGGGCTTGCCGTACACGTCGGTGCGCCATGAGGGGACCGCAATCTTCACAACCTGACCGCTGCCCGCCAGCATGAAGCCGAGGTGGCTGAGGATGCGCTTGACCTCGACCAGCGGCACCTCGATGCCGGCGAGCCGCTTCACCTCGGTCAGCGGGAAATCGATTACGCGCTCGTCGCCAAAGGGATTGCCGACGACGATGTTCTCTGACGGCGAGCCGCCGCACAATTCCATCACCAGCCGGGTGGCCATCTCCAGGCCCGGCACCGCGAAGGCTGGATCGACGCCGCGCTCGAAGCGGTAGCGTGCATCCGAATTGATGCCGAGCTTGCGGCCGGTCTGCGCGATGTTGATCTCGTTCCACAGCGCCGATTCGATCAGCACGTCGGTGGTGTTCTCATCGCAGCCTGAGGCTTCGCCGCCCATGATGCCGGCGAGCGATTCGACGCCGTGATCGTCCGCGATCACGCAGACGCCGCTGTCGAGCGTGTAGGTGCGGCCATCGAGCGCGAGCAGGGTCTCGCCGTCGCGGGCGCGGCGCACGACCAGATTGCCCGTCACCTTGCTGGCGTCGAACACGTGCAGCGGACGCGCGCGGTCATAGGTCATGAAATTGGTGATATCGACCAGCGCGTTGATTGGGCGCAACCCGA
>NZ_JBARGP010000254.1:0-22012 GCF_049798375.1 Bradyrhizobium sp. | reverse complement strand
TGATCAGGCCGAAGATGTCTTCAAGGGTTTTGACAAGTTCGTCACCCGGATCGACGGCGCGCTCCCCGGCTTCTCTAACGGCGACCCCGATGCGCTGCTTCACAAGGTGAAGTCGATCCGCGAGCTCGCCGACAGCTTCAGGCACAAATCGGCCAAAGTGATGGACGACAGCCGGCAGACCTTGCTCGATATCAGCGACGGCGCCAACGCGATGAGCAGCAAGATCGAGGGCCGCCCGGTGGTCGCAGCACCGCGGCGTGGGCCGAGGCGTCGCTAAGCGCGGGCGTTTTGCCAGCCTGCCTCGCAGTACTGCTCGCCCCTGGCAAGTATAGCCACCGAGCGCAGTTACAGGCACACTGTCGTCCCGGGCAAGCGCAGCGCAGACCCGGGACCCATACCGCGTGATCGCAGTTTGAGGCACGCTGCTAGTTGCCGCTGTGCGCTACAACATCCGCCTGTGCCTACGGGTCCCCGCGTGCGCGGGGACGGCATCTGAATTTGCGGCGCTAGCGGCGCGTCTCAGCTAGATCGGCTATACACAAACACCTTGTCTTCCAGATCGATCGCCGGAAACTGATCCTTCTCAGTCCAGTAATCCTGACTGTGCTGCCATTCCGGCTTGTCGCCCCGCTTGGGCAGAAGGTGCATGTCGCGCATCATGTAGCCGGGATTGAAATTCTCCGGATCGATCCACGACGACAACGGCATATTGTGATCCTCGGGCCGCAGCGCCGGCACCACCTTCTTCGCGCCTGTCTCATCCATGTGCGTCAACAGCCGGCAGACGAAATCGGCGACCAGATCGGTGCGGAGAGTCCAGCTGGCGCGGAAATAGCCGAACACCCAGGTCATGTTGGGCACGCCGGTGAACATCATGCCACGATAGGTCACGGTATCGCCGAACGCGAGCGGCGCACCATCGATCGTGAATGCGATGTCGCCGAGCATGCAGAGATTGAACCCGGTCGCGGTGACGACGATGTCCGCCTGCAGCTCGTCGCCGGACTTCAGCTTGATACCACGATCGGTAAAGCGCTCGATCTCGTCAGTGACGACCGAAGCCTTGCCGTCCCGGATGCTCTCGAACATGTCGGCGTTCGGTAAAAAAGCGAGACGCTGTCGCCACGGTCGGTAGCTCGGCGTGAAATGTTTGGCTGCATAGTCCTCGCCGACAATAGCGCTGATCTGGCCGATCAGTTCCTTCGCCACCTTGTCCGGATGCGCGAGACAGAGCTTGGTGAAGGCATCCTGCTCGAACAGGATCTTGCGTCGCACGATCTCGTGGATCCATTCCTCCTGGACCTGCAACTTGCGCAGCTCTTCGGCAAGCTCGATCACGTTGCGGCCGATGCGGAAATAGGTTGGCGAACGCTGCAGCATGGTGACATGGGCGCACTTGCCCGCGATCGCCGGGATCAAGGTCGCGGCCGTCGCGCCCGAACCGATCACGACGACTTTCTTATCTGCGAGTTCGATATCATCAGGCCAGCGCTGCGGATGCACGATGCGGCCCTTGAACTTGGCCATATCAGGCCATTCCGGCGTGTAGCCCTCGGAATGGCGATAATAGCCCTGGCACATCCAGAGGAAATTCGTGGTGAACGTCACCTGTGCGGCATCGCCCTTCTCCGCCGCGACGGTCCAGAGATTCGTGACGCTCGACCAGCTCGCGGATATGATCCTGTGCCCATAGCGGATGTGGCGATCGAGATCGTTCTCCGCGATCACCTCGCCCATGTAGGAAAGTATTTCTTCGGCGGTCGCGATCGGCGGCCCGATCCATGGCTTGAAGCTGTAGCCGAAGGTGTGCAGGTCGCTGTCGGAACGAATGCCGGGATAGCGATGCGTGCGCCAGGTGCCGCCGAAGCTTTCCTGGGTTTCCAGGATCACGAAGCTCTTGTTCGGCAGGGCCTTGGTCAGCTGATAGGCACTGCCGATGCCAGAGATGCCGGCGCCGACGATCAGGATATCGAAATGCTCGACGCTTTGCGAAGCTGTCGCTTCACGAATGGGGGCCATGACGTTCATGAACGGGCGTAGTCCTCAGGTTCTTTGATTTGGTTTCCTCTGCTATCAGGCTGAACCTGATCGCCGCGATGGTCAACCGTTCTGGCGCAACACCATAGTACGCGCTCAATTTCCGCCGAGCGGCAGGCCCCATTGTCGCGCCGTCTGCACGATCCAGTCGCGGTACAATGTCAGCGGGGTCGTGCCGGTCATGCCGCCGCAGCCCGCGCTGCCGTTGGCACCCGTCGACCAGGAGATGACGCCGACGATGACAGCTCCGGCCGGCTGCTGCTCGAACAGCGGACCGCCGGAATCGCCGGTACAGGCGCCAAGCCCTTCCTTCGTACCCTGCGTCGCCGGATCGACCAGCCTGATCTGCAATGTGCCGGGCTTGCCTGTCGCGACCAGAGATGCCGTGCGCACCACGCCGCCACTCTTTCCGTCGCCACGGATGGTGACGCCGATACCGGCGATGGTGAAGGCGTTGCCGGGCGCGAGCGGAAGCTGCGGCACGCCGAGCGCGGCCGACACGGCGTTCCTGATCGGCGCATCGAGTTCCAGCAGCGCGACGTCGGCCGAGGCGCGGTGCGCCAGGATCGCCTGCATGTTGAAAGCGGGATGCGCCACCGCGCGAAGCACCACCTTGAGCTGCGGCTTATGCGCGCTGTCGTATTCCACGATGCGGTAATCAGTGCCCGCCTGCACGCAGTGGCCGGCGGTCAGCACCAGCCGTGGCGCGATCAGCGCGCCGCTGCAGAACGTGCCGCGCGAGCCGATGATGGTCACGACCGAACGGCCGACACCATCGGTGGATGGCGGCGCGCCGCCAACGATGGCTGATGCCGGAGCGGCGGCGAGAAGCGCCGCGACGGCTGCTATGGACAGAATGGACTTCATCAGCGCAGCAATAGCGGCAGGTCGCGCCATCGCCAAGCGGCACACGCCGTGCTAGCGATCCGACCAACGGAAAACACTAACGAGGACGCGATGATCGAGGCGGTGATCTTTGACTTTGGCGGCGTGCTGACCACCTCTCCTTTCGAAGCCTTCGCCCGCTTTGAGGCAGAACGCGGCTTTCCCGTCGATATCATCCGCAACACCAATGCCGCCAATCATCTGGAGAACGCCTGGGCCAAATTCGAGCGCGCAGAAATCGATATCGACACCTTCGACCGCCTGTTCGCGGAGGAGTCGCGCGCGCTCGGCG
The DNA here is from genome assembly GCF_049798375.1 of Bradyrhizobium sp. Taxonomy (GTDB): domain Bacteria; phylum Pseudomonadota; class Alphaproteobacteria; order Rhizobiales; family Xanthobacteraceae; genus Bradyrhizobium. The sequence goes on along the minus strand of NZ_JBARGP010000254.1, from coordinate 18,798 downwards.
GCGCCGAGGTGCGCGGCCGCGAGGTGCTGCCTCTGCTATCGGGTGACCTCCGTCCCGAGATGGTCGAGGCACTCAAGCGCATCAGTGGGCGCTTCAAGACCGGCTGCATCACCAATAATCTGCCAGCCAACGCGATCGGCAGCCGCAGCGGGCGCTCGCTCTATGTCGCTGAGGTGATGGTGCTGTTCAACCACGTCATCGAATCCGCCAAGGTCGGCCTGCGCAAGCCCGATCCGCGCATCTACCAGATGATGGTGGAAGCGCTCGGAGTCGATCCTAAGCACTGCATCTACCTCGACGACCTCGGCGTCAATCTGAAGCCGGCGCGCGCCATGGGCATGACCACGATCAAGGTGACAAGCGGACGGCAGGCGATCGCGGAGTTGGAAGCGACGACGGGGATGAAGCTGGGTTAAGTGTACGCTGCACCAGCGTAGCCCGGATGAGCGCAGCGACATCCGGGACAGCAAGACCCCGCGTATCGCTGCGCTCACGCGGACTACGCACTGCTTTCCGTCATTGCGAGCGAAGCGAAACGGTCCAGCGCCACAGAAAGAATCTGGATAGCGTCGCTTCGCTCGCAATGACGGAAGCTGCTAATAGTTGGTCTGCTTCGCCCGCTCCGGAAATGCCGCCGCCAGCGACGTACCGTCTGCCTCGAGCACGCCGCGCTCCGTGATCAGCCCGGTCACCAGCCGCGCCGGCGTGACGTCAAAGCCGTAATTGGCGACTGGCGAGCCCTCCGGCACGATCCGAACCGTCTCGATCCGGCCGTCCTTGGTGCGGCCGGTCATGTCGGTCACTTCCCGAGCATCGCGCTGCTCGATCGGGATCTGCCGTCCCTCGGCAACCGCAAAGTCGATGGTCGGCGACGGCAACGCCACATAGAACGGCACGCCATTGTCATGCGCGGCCAGCGCTTTCAGGTAAGTGCCGATCTTGTTGCAGACATCGCCATTCGCTGCGACACGATCGGTGCCGACGATGGCGAGATCGACCATGCCATGCTGCATCAAATGGCCGCCGGTGTTATCCGGAATCACCGTGTGCGGCACACCGTGATGGCCGAGCTCCCAGGCGGTCAGCGACGCACCCTGATTGCGCGGACGGGTCTCGTCGACCCAGACATGAACCTTGATGCCACGGTCATGCGCCAGATAGATCGGCGCCGTCGCCGTGCCCCAATCCACCGTCGCCAGCCAGCCGGCGTTGCAATGGGTCAGCACATTGACCGTCTCGCCGGACTTCTTGTTTGATGCAATCTTCTCGATCAGTGCCGCCCCATGGCCGGCTATGCCCTGATTGATGATGACATCCTCACCGGCAATATCGACGGCACGCGCGTAGGCTGCGTCGCGGCGCTCCGATGGCGCCAGCCGCCGCAGCATCGTCGCCATGGTGTCGAGCGCCCATTTCAGATTGATCGCGGTCGGCCGCGTTGCGATCAGCATCCGATAGGCGCGGTCGATGCCTTGATCGGAGCGGTCGTCGCGCATCGCCAGCGCCATGCCGAACGCCGCGGTGGCGCCGATCAACGGCGCGCCGCGCACCAGCATCGAGCGGATCGATTCAGCGGCCTCTTCGCAGGTCGTGATCTTGGTGATGACGAATTCATGCGGCAGTCGCCGCTGGTCGATCGCGGCGACCGACCAGCCGTCGGCCTCGAGCCAGATGCTGCGATAATGCTTGCCGTCGACCTTCATGGCGCGCTCTCACTCAGTTTCGCAACACGCGGCCCGCGACCGCATCGAGCTTCCCGAGGAGCTCGGGATCGCGCGCCTCCGGCGCCGTGATCAAAGCGGTGTCGAGCGCCCGGTCGGAGCCGATCGGACATGGCTCGTGCTCGCGCGGGAAATCCTGCGCGAGCCGCGCGACCAGCCGCTTGGCCTTGTCCGCATTCGCGCTCAATACACGAATAATGTCCTGCACCGTGACGGCGTCGTGATCCGGATGCCAGCAATCGAAATCCGTCACCATCGCCACGCTGGCGTAACAGATCTCGGCTTCGCGGGCGAGCTTGGCCTCCGGCATGTTGGTCATGCCGATTACGGAATAGCCCAACTGCTTGTAAGTCAGGCTCTCGGCCAGGGTCGAGAATTGCGGCCCCTCCATGCAGAGATAGGTGCCGCCGCGCGCGATCGCGATATGCTCGGCCTCGGCCGCTGCCGCGAGATGAATGCGCAGTCGCGGCGAGACCGGATGCGCCATCGAGACATGCGCGACGCAGCCTTTGCCGAAGAACGAGCTCTCACGCTTGTGGGTGCGATCGACGAACTGATCCACCAGCACGAAAGTGCCGGGCGACAGTTCCTCCTTAAACGAGCCGCAAGCCGACAGCGAAATCAGGTCGGTGACGCCCGCCCGCTTCAGCACGTCGATATTGGCGCGGTAATTGATGTCGGAAGGCGACAGCCGGTGGCCTTTGTCGTGGCGCGGCAGGAACACGATCGGAAGACCTGCGAGGCTGCCGCGACGCAGCGGCGCGGAGGGTTCGCCCCAGGGGCTCGCCATCACGTCCTCGCGCGCATTCTCCAGCCCCGGCAGATCATAGATGCCCGAACCGCCAATGATGCCCAGCACAGCCTGTGTCATGCTCACCCCGTGTCCGCTGGGATCGAGCTATGCCAGTTTTGCGGCCAAATGAAAACACCGGCCGTAAAATCGTAACTTCGCAAAGAGGTGTAACGGATGAGCCGCCGGTGCGTGGCGCCGTGAAGTGCGGCTCAGGCCGCCTGCAGTTGTTCCGCGACCAGCCGCTCCAGCGTCTGCACCGACTGGAAGTTCTCCGGCGTGATCTGCTCCTGCGGGATCGTGAAATCGAACTCGGCCTCGACGCCGAGCATCAGGTTGACCATGTCCATCGAGGTCAAGCCGATATCGACCAGCAGCGTATCCGGCGAGACCGTCGCCGTGACCGAATTCTGCGCCAGGATGTCCCGCACCAGCGCGGTGAGCCGGGCGCGAATCTCGCTGTCGACGTTCTGCATGATTGATCCTCTTTCGCCGAAGTATCGCTGATGATGCCGCACCGAACATAACGTCCAATGGTTTCGAAATCAGCCATGCGGAGCCCGGCTTGCCAGCACGTTTCGTCTTAACGCTAACGGGTCTCAGATGATTTTCGCGATTGCAGACACCGGGCATTAACCGCCGCATTGGGATTGCAATTCGTTTACCCTGAATTTCGTCGACGAATTTGAATCAAATCCGTAGCCTTGCGCGTAAAGCGAGACATGCCGGGTAGTCGGCGTCGCATTACGAGCATGCGCGGCGATCGGACCAATATCGGCGATTGCGGAGGTCTGATCGGTCATGAACGTGCAGGACATCAAGCATCGCGATCCCATTGATGATTCCGAACAGCTGCTGCTCGATCGCGGCTCGCTGTTCATGCAGCGCACCGCGGCGGTGGCTGCGCTGGCTGCGGCGGACGCCGAGGCCGTGGACCGCGAGGGCCGCTTCCCGAAGACCGCGATCGACGCGGCGCGCGAGCAGAAGCTGCTCGGCATGCAGGTCCCCGTCGAATTCGGCGGCTTCGGCGCGACGATCCACGACATCACCGATGTCTGCTACACGCTCGGCCGCTCCTGCGCCTCCACAGCGATGATCTTCGCCATGCACCAGACCAAGGTCGCCTGCCTGGTGCGTCATGGCCGCGGCAATCCGTACATGGAAGCGCTGATGCGCCGGATCGCGCGCGAGCAGCTTCTGCTGGCATCGTCGACCACCGAGGGCCAGAACGGCGGCAATGTGCGGGCGAGCGCCGCCGCTGTCGATGGCAATGACCACGAGATCACGTTGCTGCGCGACGCCACTGTGATTTCGTATGGCGCCGAGGCCGATGGCCTTGTCACCGTCGCCCGGCGGGCCAATGAGGCCGCGGCATCCGACCAGGTGCTGCTGGCGCTGGTCAAGGAAGACTATGCGCTGAAGCGCACGGTAGGCTGGGAGACGCTCGGCATGCGCGGCACTTGCTCGACCGGCTTCGAGCTGAAGGTGAGCTGCCCGTCGGATCGCGTGTTCCGCGAGCCCTACGACCGCATCCACGCCCAGACCATGACGCCCTTTGCGCATCTCGCCTGGTCGTCGGCGTGGGCCGGAATCGCTGCAGCAGCCGTTCAGCGCGCGCAACGGTTCATCCGCAAGGCAGCACGCAGCAGCGGCGGACAGACGCCGCCGGCGGCGGCGCATTTCACCGCAGCCAGGATGTCGCTTGCCAAGCTCCGCGCCGTCATCGCCGCCAATTTGAACGCTTTCGTCACGCATGAATATGACGAGCGCGCTTTGACCTCGCTCGACTTTCAATCCTCGATCACGCTGCTGAAGGTCGAGGCCTCCGAGCTCGCGGTCGAAACCGTGATGAGCGCAATGCGCGCCTGCGGCCTGTCGGGCTATCGCAACGACGGCGAGTTCACGATCGGGCGCCACTTACGCGACGTGCTGTCGGCGCCGATCATGATCAACAACGACCGTATCCTGGCCAATGTGGCGACGGCGAGCCTGATGAGCGCGGTGCCGACCTCGCTGCACGACTGACGCCTTCCATTTCGAGCTTATTCATTTGGGACCTTTCACCATGACCATTCCCGTTCTGAAGCAATCGCCTGCTCTCGCGCCGCAGCCCGCCGATCCGCTCGACCATCTCGCCGATGCCCTGTTCCACCGCATGGGCGCGGACGGCGTCTATGCGCGCACCGCGCTCTATGAAGCCGTGGTGGAGCGGCTGGCTGCGCTGATCTCGCGGCATCGCGATGATAACACGGAGGTGATGCGCTTTCCCCCGGTCATGAGCCGGGCGCAGCTGGAGAAGTCCGGCTATTTGAAGAGCTTTCCGAACCTGCTCGGCTGCGTCTGCGGCCTGCACGGCAGCGAGCGCGACATCAACGACGCCGTCAGGCGCTTCGACGCCGGCGGCGATTGGACCAGTTCGCTGTCGCCGGCCGATCTCGTGCTGTCGCCGGCCGCCTGCTATCCGGTCTATCCGATCGCCGCGAGCCGCGGCCCGCTGCCGGTCGGCGGCCTGCGCTTCGATGTCGCCGCCGACTGCTTCCGTCGCGAGCCGTCGCGCCATCTCGACCGTCTGCAATCGTTCCGGATGCGCGAATATGTCTGCATCGGCACGCCGGACGACGTCGCGGCATTTCGCGAACGCTGGATGGACCGCGCCCAGGGCCTGGCGCGGACGCTCGGCCTGAGCTTCCGCGTCGATCATGCCAGCGATCCGTTCTTCGGCCGCGTCGGCCAGATCAAGGCGGTCAGCCAGAAGCAGCAAGCGCTGAAATTCGAGCTGCTGATACCGCTGCGCTCGGAGGAGCAGCCGACGGCCTGCATGAGCTTCAACTATCACCGCGAGCATTTCGGCACCACCTGGGGCATCACTGACGCCAATGGCGAGCCGGCGCATACCGGCTGCGTCGCCTTCGGGATGGACCGCCTGGCGGTCGCGCTGTTCCATACCCATGGCACGGACCTCGCACGCTGGCCGGTGCAGGTGCGTGAGGCGCTCGAGCTTGCGCAGCCCGCACCGATGATCGGCTGACGGAGGCGCACCCGACGCGCTATGACCACGCAGAAACCATGATCCGGTGTCGTGAGATCGCGCCCAAAGACCTCGAGGCGATCGCCGATCTCCTGACGCATGGCTTCGTCGGGCGCTCGCGCGACTATTGGATGACCGGCCTCCGTCGCCAGGCGATACGGGACGTGCCGAACGGTTATCCGCGCTTTGGCTACATGCTGGATCATGACGGCGCACCGGTCGGCGTGCTGCTCCTGATCTACACCGACCGCGGCAACGACAGTTCATCCGAGATCCGCTGCAACCTCTCGAGCTGGTATGTCGAGCCGGCCTTCCGCAACTATGCGCCGATGCTGACCAAGATCGCGCAGCGGCTGAGGGAAGTCACCTACGTCAACATCAGCGCCGCACGCTGGACCTGGCCGCTGATCGAAGCCCAGGGCTTTCGCGCCTATTGCGACGGTCTGTTCTTCTCGCTGCCGCTGTTGTCGCGCGCCGGTGGTGGCGCGCGTGTCGAAATCATCCCGGCGGACGCCACAACGATCGACGGCCTGCCAGACGCTGAAGCAAATCTGCTACTCCGCCATGCCCGGACCGGCTGCCTCAGCGCCATGGTCCACACCGCGCAAGCCGCGATGCCGTTCGTGCTGCAGCCGATTCGGATCCGTCATGGCATCATCGCGCCGCCGGCCATGCAGCTGATCTATTGCCGCAATGTCGCCGACTATGTCGCCTGCGCTGGCGCGATCGGCCGCATGCTGCTCGCGCGCGGCAAGATCTCCGTGATCCTCGATGCCAACGGTCCGGTGCCGGGATTGGCCGGAATCTATACCGAGCGGCGCGGGCGAAAATATTTCAAGGGGCCGATCACGCCGCGGCTCGGCGACCTCGCGGACACCGAGCTCGCGATCTACGGTCCTTGATCAGGCCGCACGCTCCATCGCGTGGGCGAAATCCCAATACAGCGTGCGCGCGCGGGTAAAGACGGGTCCGATCGGCAGCTGCCGCTCATCGATGCGGATTACCGGCGCCAGCTTGGCGAAATTGCCGGACGAGAAGATCTCGTCGGCCGACTGGAAATCCTCGTAGCGCAACGTGGTCTCGACCACGGAAATGCCGTCCGCCCGCAACAGCTCGATGACGCGCTGGCGGGTGATGCCGTTGAGGAACGTGCCGTTGGGCACTGGGGTGAACACCACGCCATCCTTGACCATGAACACATTGGCATTGCCAAATTCCGCGACATTGCCGAGCAGATCCAGCATCAGGCAGTTGTTGAAGCCGCGCGACGCCGCCTCGATCAAGGCGCGCGAATTGTTCGGATAGAGGCAGGCGGCCTTGGCGTCGACCGGCGCGCATTCCATCGTCGGCCGGCGGAACGGCGACAGCGTGATCGCATTGCCGGTCGGCTTCGGCATCGGAGCCTCGTAGATGCACAGGCACCAGTTGGTGGTCTCGGGATCGAACAGCACGCCGCCGCCGGCGCCATGCTGCGCCCAGTACATCGGCCGGATGTAAAGCTCGGCATTTGCCGCGAACCGCGCGATGCCCTCCTGCGCGAGGCCGATCCAGGTCTCGACATCGACCACCGGCTTCAGTCCGAAATTCGCCGCGGAGCGATTGGCCCGCGTGCAGTGGAGATCCAGATCGGGCACGGTCCCCTCGAAGGCGCGCGCGCCGTCGAACACGGTCGAGGCCAGCCAGGTGGCGTGGGTGCGCACGCCCATGATCGGCGCGTTGCCCTCGTGCCACGCGCCTTCGAAGAAGGTCCAGGTTTGCGAATAGCTGACGGGCTTGACGATGTGGCTCATGATGGCCTCCCCGGCATCGTGCGAGAATATTTGCTGGCCGCATTGTTCGCGCGAATGTTTTAAGGATTTGCGTGACCGGTCCAGCCCTAATCATGATCGATTTACGATTGAACCGCCACAATGGGCGCTCATACGGTGATTGATACCGGATTAACGAAGTCCGCCATGCCGCTCGATGCCCGCGCCCAACGCCTGCTGACCATGATCGCCGCTGCTTGCCCGGCGGAGCGGCCCAGGCCGACGCCGGGCGAACGACGGCAGTCGCTCGCCAAGCTGATGCAGTTCGCCCGCGCCGACATGAGCGCCGTGGCCACGCGTGACAGCACGTTTTCTGGTCCTGCGAGCGAGCTGCGGTATCGGCTCTATGCGCCACTGGATCGCACGGAGGACATCCTCCCCGGCTTCGTGTTCTTCCATGGCGGCGGCATGGTTGCCGGCAGCATCGAGACCCACGATCGCGTGGCGGCGACGCTCGCTCTCACAACCGGTTGCCGGCTCGTCTCGGTCGAGTACCGTCTAGCGCCGGAGCACAAATTTCCCGCGGGTATCGACGACGCGACCGCAGCAGTCGATTTCGTCGCGCACAATGCCGCCGCGCTCGGCATCGATACGCGCCAGCTGGTGGTCGGCGGCGATTCCGCCGGTGCGACATTGGCGACTATCGTTTGCCAGCACGCAGTGCGAACCGCCGGCCCTGCCATCGTTGCGCAGTGCCTGATCTGTCCGGTGCTGGATTTCGTCGAACCCTCGCCCTCGCGCGAAGCTTTTGCCGACGATCCGCTGATCGATCACGTCACGCTCGAGGCCGATCTCTGCGACTATCTGCCCGAGGGCATTGACCTTGCCGATCCCCGCGTCTCGCCGCTGCGTGCGCCCGACCTCGCGGGCTTGCCGGCCGCCATCATCCATACCGCCGAGTTCGATCCGATGCGCGATGAAGGCAACGCCTTTGCGAAGCGGCTGGCGGCTGCCGGCGTCGCCGTCGATCACACCTGCCATGACGGCATGGTGCACAATTTCCATGCCCTGGGCGCGGTGCTGTCGCAGGCGGCGCAAGTGCTGGCGCGGATCGGCGAGCAGGTCAGGCGTGAGCTTGCGAGATCGCGGACGAATTGACTCAAACTTTAACGATATGTAGCGAGCCTCTCGCGGCTGCATTTCATTAGGGTTATTTCGTCGTTCTTGCCGCGAATTATTGCTCGCTTTACCGCCTCGATCTAACACGGTAGCGGCGCAGCACGCATCTCAACAAACATGCGTCGCGTTGAGCGGAGGTCGATGATGCGCAAAGAAACCATTGCCATTCACGCTGGCTACGAGCCTGACCCGACCACAAAGGCTGTCGCCGTCCCGATCTACCAGACCGCCGCCTATGCGTTCGACAGCGCCGACCATGGCGCCGCGCTGTTCAATCTCGAGGCCGAGGGCTTCCGCTACAGCCGCATCTCCAATCCCACCACGGCCGTGCTGGAAAATCGCGTGGCCGAGCTGGAAGGCGGCGTCGGCGCGCTCGCACTGGGATCCGGCCAGGCTGCGCTGCATTTCGCCTTCGTCAACGTCGCCGACGGCGGCGGCAACATCGTCTCGGTGCCGCAGCTCTATGGCACGACACATACGCTGCTCGGCCATATCCTGCCGCGCCAGGGCATTGCTGGGCGTTTCGCCGAGAGCGACAGCGCGGATGCGATCGAGCGCCTGATCGACGAGAACACCAAGGCGGTGTTTGCCGAGACCATCGGTAATCCCGCCGGCAATGTCTGCGACATCGAGGCTTTGGCCAACGTCGCGCATCGTAATGGCGTGCCGCTGATCGTCGACAATACGGTGGCAACCCCGATTCTGCTCAGGCCATTCGACTACGGCGCCGACATCGCGGTGCATTCGCTGACCAAATTCCTTGGCGGTCACGGCACCACACTCGGCGGCGCCCTGGTCGACAGCGGCCGCTTTCCCTGGGCGCAGCATGCCGGCCGCTTCCCGGCATTCAGCCAACCTGACGATTCCTATCACGGCATGGTCTACACCGATCATTTCGGCCCGGCTGCCTATATCCAGCGCGCGCGCAGCGTCTATCAGCGCACCATGGGCGCGGTGCTGTCGCCGTTCAACGCGTTCCTGCTGCTGCAGGGCATCGAGACGGTTGCATTGCGTATGGAGCGGCATGTCGAGAACGGCCGCAAGGTCGCGGAATTCCTGCGCAACGATCCGCGTGTCGCCTGGATCAACTATACGGGTTTCCCGGACAACCCCTATTACCCGCTGGTGCAGAAATATCTGAAGGGCCAGGCTTCATCCCTGTTCACCTTCGGCATCCAGGGTGGCCATGAGGCCGGCAAGGCATTCTACGACGCGCTCAAGCTGGTCACCCGTCTCGTCAATATCGGCGACGCCAAGTCGCTGGCCTGCCACCCGGCGTCGACCACGCATCGGCAGATGCCGCCCGAACACCAGCGCAAGGCCGGCGTGCTGCCGGAGACCATCCGTTTGTCAATCGGCATCGAGCATATCAGCGACATTATCGCGGATCTCGATCAGGCGCTGGCGCAGGCCTGTGCCAGTTCGCCGCGGCTCGCCGCCGCGGAGTGAGGACGCCACCGCTGTGACGCTCCTGTTCGACAGGCATCGCACAATCACAAGCCCGGCGCTGGTGCCGGACGATCGCGAGCAGGACGGCCGCCAGGGCGACCAGACCGAGCTCGTGATCGGCCTCGTCAACAACATGCCGGGCAGCGCCTTGAAGGCGACCGAGCGGCAATTCGCGCGGCTGCTGCATAAGGCCGCAGCGCCCCACATGCGCGTTCGCCTTCATTGCTTCTCCCTACCCTCGATAGCACGCACGCCGGCCCTGCAGAAGCATGTGGCGCAGCATTACGATGATATCGGCACACTCGGCCAGCTCGCGATCCACGGCCTGATCGTGACCGGCGCCGAGCCGATCGCGGACGATTTGCGCGATGAACCCTATTGGCCCGAGCTGACCTCGCTCATCGACTGGGCGGCGACGCATACCCGCTCGGCGATCTGGTCGTGCCTCGCCGCGCATGCAGCGGTGCTGCACCTCGACGGCATCGCACGGCGCAGGCTTCCCGCAAAATGTTCTGGCGTCTATGACTGCAGCAAGGCAGCTGACGACTGGCTGACCCGCGGCGTCCGCTCGCCGCTGAAGGTCTCACATTCGCGCTACAACGCACTGGACGAGCACGAGCTCACCGCGCGCGGCTATCAGATGCTGACGAGATCGGACACGATCGGTGCCGATATCTTCGCGCAGCAACTGTCGAGCCGGTTCATCTTCTTCCAGGGCCACCCGGAATATGACGCGCTGTCGCTGCAGCGGGAATACATGCGCGATGTCGCGCGCTTCCTGAGCGGCCAGCGCGACGAATATCCGAATCTCCCGGCGGCCTATTTCGACAGCGCGACCGAACAGATCCTGAAGCATTTCGAGGCGCGCGCGCGCGCCAGTCGCGATCCAACGCTCGCTGCCGAACTGCCGGGCTTGACGCTGCGGCCCGACCTTGCCACCGGAACAGCCGCCAACCTGCTGTTCAGGAACTGGCTCAGCTTCCTCGCCGCAGGCGCAGGAAAACGCGGCCGATGAATACAGACAGCATCACAGCTGCTGCGTAGACGCCATGCCCATAAAAAAGGCCTCGACACCGTCGAGGCCTCGAGTTCGCATGAATGCCGGACGATCAGTAACGCGCGGCGATCACCGGACCCACGTTGAACTTCCAGTTGACGCCGACGCGGACCATGTCGTCCGACAGCTTGACGTCGCGCGACACGATGGTGGTGGTCGTGCAGCCGACCTTGAAGTCGATCGGGGTAGTGATATAGCGCGACGTGCCGAAATCGGCGTGCAGATATTCGAGCTTGACCGTGAGCGCGCCCAGCGGGCCGGTATAGGCGGCCCATTCGCCGCCGACACCGGCAACCCAGCCGGTCCGCGACTGTGAATCCGTCACGTTCCCGAAGCCCGGCGTGGCGACAGTGACGTCGGTGCCGGCGAAGGCGACGCCGCCGGCGCCATAGACCATGAAGCGGTCGAACGCATAGCCGACCCGGCCGCGCAGCGTGTCGATCCACTTCTCTTTCGTCGTGTTCAAGGTCTTGGTGTTGAACGGCGCCAGATCGTGGGCGCTGCCGTTCTTGTCGGTCCAGGAATAGTCGTTCTCGATGCCGACAACGATATTGTTGCTGAACTCGTAGTTGCAACCGACCGTGCCGCCCGCGATCCCTCCGCTCAAGTCGTAGCCATTGGTCAGGGCCTGACCGGACGCAGGCCCGGAGCGCGCCGTCTGCCCGCTCCGTCCCCATTGCGCGCCACCCTCGACGCCAAGATAGCACCCCGTCCAGTTGAACGGGATTGCCGTGGTCACCGGCGGCGCTTTCATCGCCATCGGCGGCTTCAGATCGACCGCGAAGGCCGATGAACCTGCAACCAGCAAGGCTGCAGCCGTCAACAAAGTTCGTTTCATTACACTACCCACACTCTACTCGCGCTTCCTGATGCTACTCGCGCTTATTAGTTGCACTACGAGCACTATCGTTGCCCTCAGCGCGTGAGCACGTTAGCAGGCACAAAGATGTGAAGCTGTGATGCGCGAGCAACGAACGTGGAAACGAGATTGTCAACGCTGTGGCGATCCGCAGAAGCGCCGGGCGCGAGCCGCACAAACGCGCAAGACTCGTCAGATAGCGGTCGGAATTCAGGCGAAGGCGAGACGCGGAGCGTGCCGCACAGGCAACGCCGTGTGCATAATGAGCAACGCCGAATCGCGATTGCACCGAGTCAAGTGTCCAATCGGCTCGCAAACGCGGACATGACGACAGCGCACGTCGTCCGTGTGTTGCCTATACGCGCCGCTGCGGAGGTGCTGGATGCGTCATTCGGGACACAGCGTTCAGCGATCGCCGAGCGAAGCCAATGCCGCATTACCACCTGCGGCTGCAGTGTTGATCGTAACCGTCTGCTCCGTCGCGAAGCGCGCGAGGTAGTGCGGCCCGCCGGCTTTCGGTCCTGTCCCCGACAGGCCACAGCCACCGAACGGCTGCACGCCAACCACAGCACCGATCATATTGCGGTTGATGTAGATGTTACCGACCGGCAGTTCGCATACCTTACCGGCGAGATGGCCGATGCGCGAGTGCAGGCCGAAAGTGAGTCCATATCCCGACGCTCCGATGGCCCGCAGGACGTCGCCGAGGTCCTCGGCGCGATAGCGCACGACATGCAGGATCGGGCCGAACACCTCCTTGCCGAGCGCCTCGACACTTTGCAGTTCGAAGACATGCGGCGCCACGAAACTGCCCGCCTGCGGCGCGCTACCTGCATAATGCACGCGCGCGGTCACTTTCATTTGCGCGATGTGGGCGTCGAGCCGCGTCTTCGCCTCGGCATCGATGACCGGGCCGATATGGGTGGCGACGTTGCGGGGATCTCCAAGGTTGAGCTCGCGCGCGGCGCCGACGATCATCTCGATCATCGTATCCGCAACGTCATCCTGCACACACAATAGCCGCAGCGCCGAGCAGCGCTGGCCGGCAGATCGAAACGCCGACGTCACGACGTCGTCCGCCACCTGCTCCGGCAACGCGGTGGAATCGACCAGCATGGCATTGATGCCACCGGTCTCTGCGATTAGCGGCACGATCGGCCCGTCGCGATGGGCGAGTGCGATGTTGATCGCGCGGGCTGTCTCATAGGAGCCGGTAAAGACGACGCCCGCGATCGCCGGAAGCTTCACGAGATGCGCACCGACTGCGCCATCTCCCGGAACGAACTGCAGCGCCGTCGGCGCAATGCCGGCTTCGTGCAACAGCCGCACCGCTTCCGCGCCAATCAGAGGTGTCTGCTCGGCCGGCTTGGCGACGACGCTATTGCCGGCCATCAGCGCGGCCGCGATCTGGCCGACGAAGATCGCAAGCGGGAAATTCCACGGCGAGATCGCAGCGAACACACCGCGCGGCTTGAGCAGCAGCGTGTTCGATTCGCCGGTCGGGCCGGACATATCGAGCGCGCCGCCAAACAGCTTCTCGCCCTCGGCGGCGTAATAGCGGCAGAAATCCGCGGCCTCGCGAATTTCCGCGATCGCGTCGTCGATGGTCTTGCCGGCTTCGATTGCCAACAAATGGATCAGCCGACCGCGGCGCGCTTCGATCAGGTCGGCGGCGCGCCGCAAGGCCTGCGCCCGATGCGCGGCCGGTCTCGCGGCCCACCCACCAAACCCGAGCACCGCTGCTTCGATCGCCCGGCTCGCGACCGCGATGTCGGCATCCACGACATGGCCGGCGACAACAACCGGATCGAAGGGGCTGGCGAGCGCGCGTGACGGACCTGAGATCTCGTGCCCATCGATGATCGGCGCCGCAGTCGCCTCGGATGCGCGGCCGCGTGCCACCTCCTCTCGCAGCGCCTGCAACGAGGCATGATGACCGAATTCCACGCCTGCCGAGTTGCGGCGCGCCGGACCATAGAGATCGCATGGACGCGCGATGTTCGGATGGCGTGCAGCCGCCGCATCGCCGATGATCTCGGCCTCGCTGAGGACAAGCTGCTCGATTGGAACATCCGGATCGGCGGCGACGGAGACGAAGGATGAGTTGGCGCCGTTCTCGAGCAACCGGCGGACCAGATAGGCCAGGAGGTCGCGATGCTTGCCGACCGGGGCGTAGGTCCGGCAAGCGATGCCCGCGTGCTGCTCGCGCAAGGTGACGTAGAGCGCCTCGCCCATACCATGCAGCCGCTGGAATTCATAGCCTTTGCCGGCGCGCGCGGCGTGGACGATATGCGCGACCGTCATCGCATTGTGGGTGGCAAATTGCGGGAAGATGCGCGGACGCAACGCCAGCATCCGTCGCGCGCAGGTGAGGTAGTTCAGGTCAGTCATCGCCTTGCGCGTGAAGACCGGGTAATCGTCGAGCCCGCGTTCCTGCGCGCGCTTGATCTCGGTGTCCCAATAGGCGCCCTTGACTAGGCGTACCATCAGCCGTCGCGCGTGGGTCTCCGCGAGATCGGCGATGAAGCCGATCACAGCCTCCGCGCGCTTCTGATAGGTCTGGATGGCGAGACCGAAACCGTCCCAGCCGGCCAACGATCGATCGGCGATCACGCGCGCGATCACCGTCATCGACAGATCGAGCCGATCGGCTTCCTCGGCATCGAGGGTGAGATTGAGATCGAACGACTTGGCTTTGCGCGCCAACGCGATCACGTCGGGCACCAGTTCGCGCAGCACCCGCTCACGGCCGATCTCCTCGTAGCGCGGATGCAGCGCCGAGAGCTTCACCGAGATGCCGGGACGCTCGGGCAGCGCCGCATTGCCGGCGGCACGGCCGATCGCCTCGATCGCGGCGGCGTAGGACTGCAGGTAACGCGCAGCATCGGCGCTTGTGCGCGCGCCCTCGCCCAGCATGTCGAAGGAATAGCGATACAGCCGGCCCTGGCTCGAATTGGCGCGGTCGAGCGCCTGATCGATGGTCTCGCCGAGCACGAAATGGCTGCCGAGCAGGCGCATCGCCTGCCGCGCCGCGGTCCGCACCGTCGGCAGTCCTAGCCGCCGCGCCAGGTTCGCAACCACGCTTTCCGGCGTCTCGTTCGGCGCGATCACGCGCGCGGCGATCCCGAGCGCCCAGGCCGAGGCGGTCACCAGCGGCGTGTGCGATTTGGTCTCGTGGTGCAGGAAGTCGCTGCGGCCGAGCTTGTCCTCGATCAGCCGGTCGGCAGTCTCGTCGCCGGGGACGCGCAGCAGCGCCTCCGCCAGCACCATCAGCGCCAGGCCCTCATTGGTCGAGAGCGCGTATTCCTGCAGGAAATCTTCGATGCCGCCGAAGCGGGAGGCCTTGCTGCGGATGCCCTCGATCAGCCGCCGCGCGGTCGCCTTTACCGCAGTGAGGTCAGCGCCGGCCTGCTGATCCAGAAGGCGCTGCGCGATGGCAACATCGTCCTCCGCGAAGGGTGGCGAGAACAGCGGTCCGGCAACAGGCGTGGAGGTCATGGGCGCGCTCCGATCGTCCCGGTAGAAGTATGCCAGTCGGAGAGCGATTTCGATAGCGAACGTCAGCCGCTCGCTCTGCAGCCCCGCAGGAAGAGCCTGGCGCAGGTCGCGACGCGCTTCTCGATCTCGGCGCGAGCAGGCAGCGGCAGGCCGCCATAAACCGTGGCGCGCTGCGGTGACGACGCCACCATGCCGATCAGCATGCCCGCGACCTCGTCGGGATCGTCGAGTTGGATCAGGCCCTGCTTGACCTGACGCTTCAGCCAGCTAGCCAGCGTCGTCGCCGTGCGCAGGATGCCATCCTTGTAATAGGTTCGCGCGAGGCTGGTGTTGCCCGTCTCCTGCAGCACGATGCGCTGCAGCGCGACCACTTCCGGATCGAGCACGAGATCCATGCAGGCGAGCAGCGCCGCGGTCAGCGCCTGCTCGATGTCATCGTAACGGGCGGCCGTGCGCAGATTGACGTCGGCGAGGAAGCGGTCGAGCCGATCCGACACCATGCCTTCGAACAGCTCGGTCTTGCTCGGGATCAGCCGGTAGAGCGTCTTGGTCGAGACGCCGGCGCGGCGCGCCACTTTTTCGGTCGATGTCGCGGCAAAGCCGTTGGCGGCAAATTCGTGCCGCGCCGCCTCGTAGATGATCTGACGCGTCTCGTCGTCGCTCCGCAGTTGTGGACGGCCGCGACAGCGCCGATCAGAGGAAGATTCTGGTTCAGCCATGTCTTTACATGATGCCTGTCATTCTATTGACAGTCCCAGTGTGGGTTCTATTTTGGAAACTGTCAAGTTTCCCAATTCCCCAAGGGGGAGAGAACGCCATGACCGCGCAACAGACCACCCTCCTGATCGACCAGCCGACGGCCACGGCCGCCCTGCAGCCAGAGCTGCGGCCGGCGCCAACTGCCGCACCGGCCGCGCGTCGACTTAATGTTCGCCGGCTCCTGCTGACCGGCGCGGCGCTCGCCGTGCTCGCTGCCGCAGGATGGTACGGCTGGGATTATTGGACGGTCGGCCAGTATCTGGTCTCTACCGACGACGCTTACGTGAAGGCCGATAGCACCACCATCGCGCCCAAGGTCAGCGGCTATCTCGACCAGGTGCTGGTCGGCGACAATGAGCGCGTCAAGGCCGGCCAGATGCTGGCGCGAATCGATGTCCGCGACTTCAAGGTCGCGCTCGACCAGGCCAAGGCCGACGTCTCCGCCGCCAAGGCCGCGCTCGCCAGCAAGCAGGCCCAGCTCGACGTGCAGCAGGCCGTGATCAATGCCGCGCATGCTACCCTCGACGTCGACCGCGCCAACGTCACTTTCGCCTCGCAGGAGAACCGCCGCTACGGCGATCTCGCCGCAACCGGCTTCGGCAGCGTGCAGAACGCGCAGCAGGCGCAGGCGAGAAATGCGAGCGCGGAAGCGACGCTCGCGCGTGACAATGCAAGCCTCATCTCTTCCGAGAAGCAGCTCGACTTGATCAGGGCCGACATCGTCCAGGCCGACGCGGCGGTGTCGCATTCCCAAGCGGTCGAACACCAGGCCGAGCTCAATCTCGGCTACACCACCATTGTCGCGCCGATCGACGGCGTGGTCGCCAACCGCACCTTGCGCATCGGCCAATACGTCACCGCCGGCACGCAGCTGATGTCGGTGGTGCCGGTCGACAGCGCCTACATCGTCGCGAACTACAAGGAGACGCAGCTCACGCATGTACATCGGGGCCAGGCGGTCGACGTCGAAGTCGACATGTTCCCGGGCCAGGTGGTGCACGGCCATGTCGACAGCCTCGCGCCGGCCAGCGGACAGGAATTCGCGCTGCTGCCGCCCGACAACGCCACCGGCAATTTCACCAAGGTGGTGCAGCGGATTCCGGTCCGCATCGCGCTCGACGGCGACAATACCAGCCGCATCACGCTGCGCCCGGGCATGTCGGTGGTGCCGACTATTGCCACCCGCGAAACCGCCGAGGCGCGGGCTGCGCCCATCGTCCCGTCGCACTCCACGAACGCCACTATCAAGACCGCTGGAGTGAACTAACATGACCACCACCAGCATTGCCACCTCGCGCCTCGCTCGCGACCCGCCAGCGCCGGCCATTTCCGATCCCAACCGCGCCAGCCTCATCACCTGGATCGCCGTGCTCGCCGCCATGATCGGCTCGTTCATGGCGATCCTGAATATCCAGATCACCAACGCCTCGCTGCAGAACATCGAGGGCGGCATCGGCACCGGCGCCGACAATGGTTCCTGGATCTCGACCTCCTATCTAATCGGCGAGATCGTCGTGATCCCGCTCACCGACTATCTCAGCCGTGTGTTCTCGTTCCGCATCTACATGCTGGCGAGCGCCGTCCTGTTCGCGGCCTTCTCGGTCGCCTGCGCCTTCACCCACGATCTGCCGTCGATGATCGCGATGCGCGGCCTGCAGGGCTTTGCCGGCGGCGTGCTGATCCCGATGGCCTTTACCCTTGTGCTGACGAAGCTGCCGAAGGCGCAGCAGCCGACCGGGCTTGCCATCTTCGCGCTCTCCGTCACCTTCGCGCCGGCGATCGGCCCGACCATCGGCGGCTATCTCACCGAGACCTATGGCTGGCGCACCATCTTCTTCGTCAATGTGCTGCCGACCGCGGCCATGGTCGGCGCGCTCTATATGTCCTTGGAGCGGGCGCCGATGCAGCTCAAGCTGCTGAAGGAAGGCGACTGGCCCGGCATCTTCACCATGGCGATCGGGCTGTCGGCGCTGCAGACCGTGCTCGAGGAAGGCAACAAGGACGACTGGTTCGCATCGCCGTTCATCTTGAAGCTCGCGGTCGTCGCGGTCGTCAGCCTTACGTTGTTCATCTGGATCGAGCTCACGGTCGACAAGCCGCTGATCCGGCTGCGCTTGCTCAAGGGCCGCAACTTCGCCTTCGGCGTGGTGGCGATGACCATGGTCGGCTTCGCACTGTTCGGCTCAGTCTATATCCTGCCGGCCTATCTCGGCCAGGCCCAGGGCTACAATTCCGAGCAGATCGGCGCGGTGCTGGCCTGGACCGGGCTGCCGCAGCTGATTCTCATTCCGCTGATCCCGAAGCTGATGCAGCGTTTCGACACCCGTTACGTTGCGATCACAGGCCTCGTGATCTTCGCCTATAGCTGCTTCATGAACACCGCGATGTCGCCCGACTATGCCGGCGACCAGCTCTTTATCCCGAACATCGTCCGCGCCGTCGGCCAAGCCATGGTGCTGACGCCGCTGACCTCGGTCATGACCGGCGAGATCGCCCCGCAGGATGCCGCCGCCGCCTCCGGCATTTCCAACATGCTGCGCAATCTCGGCGGCGCCATCGGCACCGCGGTGCTCGCCACCATCGTCACCAAGCGCGAGCAGTTCCACTCCAACATCATCGGCCAGAGTGTCACGCTCGGCCGCGAGGAGGTGCGCACCCGGATCGCGCAGATGACCGACTACTTCATGGCCCACGGCGTGCCCGATCCGGC
>NZ_JBARGP010000253.1:0-3854 GCF_049798375.1 Bradyrhizobium sp. | reverse complement strand
ACAAGGCCCAGAGATCGGCCGACAGCTTGATGCCGTTGGCCGGCAGCCCGGCCAGCACGCCGGCATCGTCGCCGATCCGCTCGGACCCCGGCGCCTCCAGCGCACCGACCAGCACCGCGCCTTGGGTGTCGGCGATCGCACGCACCAGGGCGCGGCCCATCCGGCCGCCGGCTCCCGCAACAATCAAGCGCATGTCGGACATATCAGTTTCCTCGCTTGTTACGGGCTATAGCCGCGACAGGCTACGGCGGCAACCTGATAGCACGGAGGTCAGGGCTGCGGCCCGTCATAGCCTTCCACGATGATGAGATCGGCGATGGAGTGCGGCTGGCGGACCTTGATGTTCGCCTGGTACTCCGGCGACTGATAGCAGGCCATCGCGGTGTCGTAATCGGCGAATTCGATCACCACGTTGCGGGACCGGCTCTCGCCTTCGACGCCGGTATACCTGCCGCCGCGCACGACGTAACGGCCGCCGAACTTGTTGAAGATCGCCGGGTTGGCCGCGGCATAGGCCTTGTAGCCGTCCTCATTGTGAACATCGACACGCCCGATCCAGTATCCTTTGGCCATCCCGTTTTCCTTCTTCTTTCGGTTTCTATCTGTTCAGCGCCTGCGCGACTTCAGCATGAATGGCCTCTGCGGCCAGTTTGGGGTCGTCGGCCGCAAGCACCGGGCGCCCGACCACCAGATAGTCGCTGCCGGATGCGATCGCGCGGGCCGGCGTCATGATCCGCTTCTGGTCACCGGCGGCGGAACCCGCCGGGCGGATGCCTGGCGTCACCAGGCACACCCTGGGCGCCACGATCCCGCGCAGCGCGCCGACCTCTTCCGCGGAGCAGACCAGTCCATCAACGCCGGTCGCGTCGGCCTGTTTCGCACGCATCTCGACCAGTTCCGAAACGCCGAGACGATAGCCGGCAGCCGCGAGATCGGCCTCGTCATAGGAGGTCAGCACGGTCACCGCGAGAATCTTCAAGCCTGAGCCGGCCCGGCCCTCGACGGCAGCCTTCATGGTCTGCGGATAGGCGTGCACGGTCAGGAACGTCGCGCCCAGCCTGGCGATGCTTTCGACGCCGCGCGCCACGGTATTGCCGATGTCGTGCAGCTTCAGATCGATGAAGATCTTCTTGCCGGCGTCGGCGAGCTTCGGCACCAGCGCAAGCCCGCCGGCAAAAGCGAGCTGATAGCCGATCTTGTAGAAGCTGACGCTGTCGCCAAGCCGCCCGATCATCGCTTCTGCTTGCGCAATGTCGGGCAGGTCGAGCGCTACGATCAGGCGGTCGCGCGGAGCGATGTCGGTCGTCGGCATGTCACCTCATGTCATCTGTTGCGAAACGTCGATCAGTTGCCGCACCAGCGCGTCGAGCGCTTCGATATCGGCCGCCTGCTTCAGACGGTCGAGATCGTCATAGGCCTGATCGGCAAAGGACAGCGCAAGCTGATTTGGAATGACGATAGCTTGGCATGCGGACAGAACCAGCCGCAGCGCCGCGAGCGCGCGGACACCGCCGAGCCGGCCTTCGGAGGCGGCTGCGATCGCGAACGGCCTGACGCGAAAGATCTGGCCGCGGCGCTCGTTCCCCTCCTGCACCCGGCTGACCCAGTCGATCGCGTTCTTCAGGAGCGGCGGGATCGATCCGTTATATTCAGGGGTGACGATCAGCACGCCGTGATGGCTGCCGATCATCCGCTTGAGGTTGACCGCGTGCTTCGGCACGCCCGATCTGGCCTGCAGGTCGCCGTCATACATCGGCAAGGGGAAGTCGGCGAGCGAGATCCGGGTGACGTCGACGCCGGCCTGGGCGAAGTGATAGGCGGCCGCGGCCGCAAGCCGGACATTGCGTGAGCCTGATCGCGTCGAGCCGGGAATGACGAGGATTTTCAGCGCGGACATGGTGGAAAACACGTGGCGACCCGCCACGCAAAGCCGCAGCCGCCGGTCAGCCCTTGCGATACACCCAGACGCGCGCGGGCGGAAGGTTCATCCAGATCCGCTCGGACGCCTCGGTGGTTACGCCGGGAAGCGATTTCGGGATCGGCGGCACCACCGAATAGGTGAACTGCACGAAGGGAGCGCCGGGCGTCAGCGCCGCGAAGGCATCGCGGATCAGTTTCATCCGCGTCAGCATCGGCTTGGTCACGAGCGGCAGGCCCGAGACAACCGCGGCGGCCGGCGCACCCAGGACGTTCCAGAGCGTATCGCGGAGCCGATAGGCGTCACCCTGTACCACTTTGGCCTGCGGGTAGCGGTCGCGGAGCAGGGCGCAGAAACCGGGATTATATTCGACCAGCACGAGGCGCTTCTGATCGACGCCGCGCTCGACCAGTGCGCTGGTAATCGCGCCGGTGCCCGGTCCGAGTTCGACTACCGGTCCGGTGCCATGGATGTCGACATACTGCGCCATGGTGCGGGCCAATAGCCGGCCGGACGGCATCACCGCGCCCATATGGAGCGGCTTCTCAATCCATGAGCGGAGAAAGCGCACCTCATCGTCGAGACGCAGAGGCTTTTTCGACACGCGCACGGACGATTGCAGAGGCATCTCACTACCGGACGGGACCGTGGTGGGAGTCCACGGCGAATGTCAGAAAAGGGTCATAAAGACGTATAGATCGCGGGCTGCACGGTCAAGCCGAACCGTAACGCGCGGCTAAGCCCAAAGGCTCCGCGGTCTGAGATGCCGCCCGCAATTTTTTTGTCGCTTAGTGGTATAGTCGCGCAGAGGTCTACGAGGCCACGGCCCCTGCGTCATCCGCAAGTGCCGGACGGCGTAGCTCAATTGGCCGCCTTGCCAAACAGATCCTTAACTTTGCTGAAGAAGCCCGCGGCTTCCGGCTGGGTTGCACCGGACGACAGCTTCTCGAATTCGGCCAGCAATTCCTGCTGCTTTTTCGTCAGGTTCTGTGGCGTCTCGACCACGACCTGGACGTACATATCGCCGGTCTGGCGCGAACGCAGCACCGGCATGCCCTTCGATGCGATGCGGAAGCGGCGGCTGGACTGTGTGCCGGGTGGGATTTTGACCTTGGCCTTGCCCTTGTCGATGGTCGGCACCTCGAACTCGCCGCCGAGCGCGGCCGTCACCATCGAGATCGGGACGCGGCAGTGCAGGTCGGCGCCATCGCGCTGGAAGATGTCATGCGGCGATAGCGACAGGAAGATGTAGAGATCGCCGGGCGGCCCACCGCGGACGCCGGCCTCGCCCTCGCCGGCAAGCCTGATTCGCGTGCCGTCCTCGACGCCCTGCGGGATGTTCACCGACAGCGTGCGCTCGCGGGTGACGCGGCCCTGGCCCGTGCAGGACGGGCAGGGATCCTCGATCATCTGACCACGGCCCTGGCAGCCTGGACAGGTCCGCTCCAGGGTGAAGAAGCCCTGGGCCTGGCGCACGCGCCCGGCGCCGCCACACATCGAGCAGGTCTTTGGCTTCGTGCCGGCCTTGGCGCCGGTGCCGGAGCAGGACTCGCAGGTGACCGAGACCGGGATCTCGATCTGCGCGGTCTTGCCCTGGAAGGCTTCCTCCAGTGTGATTTCCATGTTGTAGCGCAGATCAGCACCGCGTTCGCGGCCACCGCCGCGGCCACCGCGCTGGCCGGCCATGCCGAACAGGTCTTCGAAAATGTCGGAGAAGGAAGAAGCGAAGCCGGCGCCGAAGCCGGGACCGCCGGCGCCGCCCATGCCCTGTTCGAACGCGGCATGACCGTAGCGGTCATAGGCGGCGCGCTTGTCGCCATCCTTCAGGACTTCATAGGCCTCGTTGATTTCCTTGAAGCGAACCTCGCTGGTGGCGTCGCCCGGATTCTTGTCCGGGTGCCATTTCATCGCCAGCTTGCGGAAGGCCGCCTTGAGT
>NZ_JBARGP010000252.1:0-13915 GCF_049798375.1 Bradyrhizobium sp. | reverse complement strand
ATCACGATCGATCCCGACCGCCTGCTCGACCTCAAGCCCGGCGAGACGTACGGCGCGCCGGACAAATATTCGCCGCTCGACTTCCCGATCAATCCCGAACGCGTCGCGCCGGTGCTGCGCACGCTGATCCAGCCGACCAAGACCCGCGCCCGCATCTACGATCCGAATGGCGACCTGCTGCTCGACAGCCGCAGCCTGGAGAACGTGGTACGCATCAACCTGCCGCCGCTGTCCTCGCAACGGCCAGGGATCATCGAGCGTGCCCTGATCGCGGTGCGCACCTGGCTCAATCGCGGCGACCTGCCGCTCTATCGCGAGCAAGGGCCGGACAACGGCAACGCCTATGAGGAGGTCGCCGGCGCGTTGCAGGGCGACAATCGCAGCAAGGTCCGGGTCAATTCGCGCGGCGAGGTGATCGTCTCGGTCGCCGTGCCGGTGCAGCGCTCGCTCGCCATTCACGGTGCGCTGATGCTCTCGACCCAGGGCGACGACATCGACCAGATGGTGACGGCCGAGCGCCTCGCAATTCTCAAGGTCGGCGGCGTGGCATCAGCGGTGATGATCGTGCTGTCGCTGCTGCTCGCCAGCACCATCGCCGGTCCCGTGCGGCGGCTGGCCGACAGTGCGGAACGGGTGCGCCGACGTATCAAGACCCGGGTCGAGATTCCCGATTTCACCCGCCGCCGCGACGAGATCGGTCACCTCTCCGGCGCGCTGCGCGACATGACCGATGCGCTCTACAACCGGATCGAGGCGATCGAGATGTTCGCCGCCGACGTGTCGCACGAGTTGAAGAATCCGCTGACCTCGCTGCGCTCGGCGGTCGAGACGCTGCCGCTGGCCCGTACCGAATCCAGCCGTAGCCGCCTGCTCGCGGTGATCGAGCATGACGTGAAGCGCCTCGACCGGCTGATCTCCGACATTTCCGACGCCAGCCGGCTCGACGCCGAGCTGCAGCGCCAGGATATGACCCTGGTCGACCTGCGCCGGCTGCTGACCACCCTGACTTCGGTCGCCAACGAGACCCGGCTCGGCCACGACGTCGCGGTCGAGGTGCGCTTCGAAGGCCGCGGCCCGGGCGACAGCTTCTCGGTGCCGGGCCATGATTCCCGCCTCGGACAGGTGGTCTCGAACCTCTTGTCCAACGCGCAGTCGTTCTCGGCGGAGGGCGGCAAGGTCCGCATCGTCTGCCGCCGGATTCGCTCCGAGATCGAGATCGTGGTCGACGACGATGGTCCGGGCATCCGCGACGACGCCTTGCTGCGGATCTTCGAGCGCTTCTACACCGATCGGCCGCATCAGGGCTTTGGCCAGAATTCAGGCCTCGGCCTCTCGATCTCCAAGCAGATCATCGAGGCCCATGGCGGGCGCATCTGGGCCGAGAACCGACTCGGACCGACGGATGACGAGGGCAAGCCGACGGTCACCGGCGCTCGCTTTGTCGTGCGGTTGCCGGCGTCGTGAGCGCGCCGGTTCGTGAAAGGTGGGGCTGAAATCATGCACGAGCCGCCGCCAAAGACTGGTCCTAGCATTCACGCCTCGGCCGTCAAAGTCGGCGCGCAGGCCGTCCTGATCCGCGGCCCGTCGGGCGCCGGCAAGTCGCGGCTGGCGCTCGAGCTGATCATGGCCGGCCGGTCGGGACAGCTTCCACCGGCCATTCTGGTCGGCGATGACCGTGTCCGTCTCGACACACGTGGCGAAGAAGTGTGGGTCCGCCCTGTCGAACAATTGGCCGGCTTGATCGAGATTCGCGGGCTCGGCATCCGTGCCTGCGATTTCGCTGATGAGGCCAGGGTCGGATTCGTTGTCGATTTGATGGCAGAGGACGCCGAACGGCTGCCCTCGGCAGAGGCGATGCGCACCTCAATTCAGGGTATTTTGTTACCTAGAATTCCAGTCGGCGCCGCTTTCGCGCCCTTTTTGCTGGTCGCAGCAGCTCTGATTACCGCCGAAACTTCATATTCCGGTAATCTTTCGGCCAATTGTGTGAAGGGGATTGGTAACCATATCAGCCGCACTATCGCGACCGAATAGACCGGCGCCACTTCCCCCTTTCGCAAGTCAGATCTCACGGCGAAGGCAAACATCCCCTCTTGCGCGGGGGCTCTGGATGGTCAAAGTGGCGCGTTCGTGCGGTGCACCCAAGGCGCCCGCGAGGAGTATCCGATGATTGGCCTGGTATTGGTGACCCATGGGCGCCTCGCCGACGAGTTCAGGGCGGCGCTGGAACATGTCATGGGTCCTCAAAAACAAATCGAAGCCGTGACAATCGGCGCCGACGACGATTCAGATCTTTGTCGTAGCGATATCATTGAAGCGGTGAATCGCGTTGATAGCGGCGATGGCGTTGCCATCCTGACCGATATGTTCGGCGGTACGCCGTCGAACCTTGCAATTTCCTGCATGAGCCGTCCCAAGGTGGAGGTGCTCGCAGGGATCAACCTTCCGATGCTGGTCAAGCTCGCGAAGGTCCGCGAAGAGCGCTCGCTTCCCGATGCGATCGCGATGGCCCAGGAAGCCGGCCGCAAATACGTCACCATCGCCAGTCGCGTGCTGGCCGGCAAATGAGCGATGACGACGCCCCTCAGGACCATGTGGCCGGACCGGGCGTGCCGCCAGACGCATTGTCTCGCGAACTCCTCATCACCAACAAGCGCGGCCTGCACGCGCGTGCCTCAGCCAAATTCGTTCAAATGGTCGAGCGCTTCCAGGCGGAGGTGTGGGTGACCCGTGGCGGCGAGACCGTCGGCGGCCGCTCCATCATGGGCCTGATGATGC
The DNA here is from genome assembly GCF_049798375.1 of Bradyrhizobium sp. Classification (GTDB taxonomy): domain Bacteria; phylum Pseudomonadota; class Alphaproteobacteria; order Rhizobiales; family Xanthobacteraceae; genus Bradyrhizobium. The sequence continues at coordinate 11,137 of NZ_JBARGP010000252.1, read as the reverse complement.
TCGCAGCCGCGCCCGGCACCACCATCCTGGTCTCGGTGGCGGGACAAGAGGCCGAGGCCGCGTTGCAGGCGATTACCGAGCTGGTGAACGACAAGTTCCACGAAGAAGGCGTGTGAGCCCAGTTCGTCATTCCGGGGCGCTCGCGGAGCGAGCGAACCCGGAATCTCGAAGTGAGCTGCGACGTCGCAAAACAATCTCGAGATTCCGGGCTCGCCGCTGGCGCGGCGCCCCGGAATGACGTGCTCTGGACTACTTCCCCGGCGGCGCGACGAACACCTTCCACTCGATCGATGGGCCCGCGACACCGCGGAAAAAGCGCTGGGTGGTCATGACCAGCTGCTCCGCGTTCGGCCCGTGCTGCTTCATCCAGGCCTCGCAATTGGCGATCCTGTTGTCGGTGGTGTCGCAGACGCCGATGAAGCCGTAGCGCTTGAGATCGTCGAGCGAGGTCAGACCCGAGCCCCAGGTCTCGTCCTCCGGCGTGTAGGGCACCGTATACGGCCGCGGATGATCCGTGCTGTAGAAGGTCATCGGCGTGTTCATCTCCGAATAGCCGGCGGCAACGGCCCAGGGCGTGCCGACGCGCGCGTGCCAGATCTCGGTCAGTTCGCGCGCCAATTGCGAGCGCGCGCCATAGCCGGTGGTGCCATTGGGATTGTCCTTCATCTCGCGCAGCGCGATCGAGGGCGAGGCGACCAGGGTCGCCACCGATAACACCAACCAAAGCACGGTGAGCCGCACCACCGCCACCTTGCGCAACCTCAAAGCCGGAATCGCGACCAGCGCCAACGGCACCAGGAAGAACAGCGAGATGCCCCAATCTGTCTTGACGTAGATAGTGAAGGCCAGCCCGCCGAGCGGCGGCCCAATCGCGACGATCGCCTGCACCAGCCAGACGTTCAGCGCCTGCGCAGTGTCGACGCCCGTATTGGGACCCCGCTTCCAGTTGCGCCAGATGTGCCGCAGCGGCCAGGCCATCACCAGCGCCGCCAGTACCATCGGCAGCGCCAACAGCGCCAGATTGTGCCCGACATAGCCGAGCACGAGCTGCGCGCTGCGCCAGCGGTCCGACAGGCTGTAGACGTCGCCGGCATAGGTCAGCGGCACGAAGTCGACGTCGACCAGCCAGGCAAGATGTGGGATCAGCACCACCAGCATGGTGACGATCCCGACCCAGGGCGCAGACGATTTCAGGAACCTGGCACGGTCCGGACGGATCAGCGCCGCCAGCCCGATGGCGCCAATCATGGTCAGCACCCAGTACTTGGTCAGCAACGCCAGCGCGCCGGCGATACCGAGCCAGAGGCCGGAGACGGTGCTCCGCTTCTCGAAGGCGTTGAGATAGGCCAACATCAAAAGCGGCAGCGTGACCAGTTGCAGCAGGTCCGGATTGTATTTGAAGCCTTTGAAATTAAAAATCGGGTAGAGCGCGAGCATCACCACGGTGAAGAAGGCGCGGCGGCGATCGACCACTTTCAGGCTGACGAACCAGCAGATCACGAGCCCCACGCTCAGCGTGGTCATCGCCAGCGCATAGGTGGCCCAGTCCTTGACCGGGAAGACCATGAACCAGAGCCCGGCGATCCAGCCCGACAGCGGCGGATGCTTGCCATATCCAAGCAGGAACTTCTGTCCCCAGGCATAGGCCTCCGCGACGTCCATGTGGATGTCCTGCGCGGCCTTCAGGTTGACCAGGATCACGGTCCAGATCACGGCATGGACGACCGCGAAGCTGATCACCAGCCAGGTCGAGGTGGCGGGATCACTGACGCGGGCGGCAAGCCACGCCGACAGCCGCGCCACCGGAGAACGGCTGCGTGGTCGAGCGGTGGCAGGCAGGACAGAGGCGGTCGACATGGCCCCGTCAGTACTCGGTTTTGGGGCGCGTTGGAATCAGCTTGCCGTGAAGAATGCTCCTTGAATTTCAGCAATATGGTTGCTGCTTTGGGGCCTGAATGCTATTGCCGCGGCGCATGACGACCGCCCCCATTCCGAACATCCGCAACTTCTCCATTGTCGCCCATATCGACCATGGAAAGTCGACCTTGGCCGACCGCCTGATCCAGCTGACGGGTGGCCTGTCGGACCGCGAAATGGCGGGCAAGGAGCAGGTGCTCGATTCGATGGACATCGAGCGCGAGCGCGGCATCACCATCAAGGCGCAGACGGTGCGGCTGCAATACCATGCCAAGGACGGCAAGGACTACATCTTCAACCTGATGGACACGCCCGGCCACGTCGACTTCGCCTACGAGGTCTCGCGGTCGCTGGCGGCCTGCGAGGGCTCGCTGCTGGTGGTCGACGCCAGCCAAGGCGTCGAGGCGCAGACGCTCGCCAATGTCTACCAGGCGCTCGACAACAATCATGAGATCGTTCCGGTCCTCAACAAGATCGACCTGCCGGCCGCCGAGCCCGACAAGATCAAGCAGCAGATCGAGGACGTGATCGGCATCGACGCCTCCGACGCGGTGATGATCTCGGCCAAGACCGGCCTCGGCATCCCCGACGTGCTGGAGGCGATCGTCACCCGCCTGCCGCCGCCGCAGGGCGATCGCGCGGCGACCTTGAAGGCGCTGCTGGTCGACAGCTGGTACGATGTCTATCTCGGCGTCGTGGTGCTGATCCGCGTCGTCGACGGCGTGATGAAGAAGGGCAGCCGGGTCAGAATGATGGGCACCGGCGCGGCCTATGACATCGAGCGGGTCGGCTTCTTCACCCCGAAGATGACCCAGGTCGACGAGCTCGGCCCCGGCGAGATCGGCTTCATCACCGCCGCGATCAAGGAAGTGGCCGACACCCGGGTCGGTGACACCATCACCGACGACAGGAAGCCGGTTGCCGAGATGCTGCCCGGCTTCAAGCCGGCCATCCCCGTGGTGTTCTGCGGCCTGTTCCCGGTCGACGCCGACGATTTCGAGACGTTGCGCGGCGCGATGGGCAAGCTGCGCCTCAACGACGCCAGCTTCTCGTTCGAGATGGAAACATCCGCCGCGCTCGGCTTTGGCTTCCGCTGCGGCTTCCTCGGCCTGTTGCACCTGGAAATCATCCAGGAGCGGCTCAGCCGCGAGTTCGATCTCAATTTGATCGCGACCGCGCCCAGCGTCATCTACAAGATGAAGCTGACCGACGGCACCGAGATCGAGATTCACAATCCGGTCGACATGCCCGACGTGGTCAAGATCGCCGAGATCCAGGAGCCATGGATCGAAGCCACCATCCTGACGCCGGACGAGTATCTCGGCAGCGTGCTGAAGCTGTGCCAGGACCGCCGCGGCAATCAGAAAGAGCTGACCTATGTCGGCGCCCGCGCGATGGTGAAATATGATCTGCCGCTCAACGAAGTCGTGTTCGACTTCTACGACCGGCTGAAATCGGTCTCCAAGGGCTACGCCTCGTTCGACTATCATCTGACCGACTACAAGCCGGCCGATCTGGTCAAGATGCAGATCCTGGTCAACAACGAGCCGGTCGACGCGCTGTCGATGCTGGTGCACCGCACCCGCGCGGAAGGCCGTGGCCGCGCCATGGTCGAGAAGATGAAGGAGCTGATCCCGCCGCACATGTTCCAGATCCCGATCCAGGCGGCGATCGGCGGCAAGGTGATCGCGCGCGAGACGGTGCGCGCGCTGCGCAAGGACGTCACCGCGAAGTGCTATGGCGGCGACATCACCCGTAAACGAAAACTTCTGGAGAAGCAGAAGGAAGGCAAGAAGAAGATGCGGCAGTTCGGCAAGGTCGACATCCCGCAGGAAGCCTTCATCGCCGCGTTGAAGGTGGATAGCTGAGAGCGCGCGCCATCCGACGGATTCTGTCGCCTCGATCATCGGAGCAGTTGCAAGCGCGCGATCTTCGCCTGCCGTCATTGCGAGCGAAGCGAAGCAATCCAGCGTCGAGAAGAAAGCCTGGATTGCTTCGTCGCTTTGCTCCTCGCAATGACGAGAGCTGAACGCCAAACCTGATCCAGCCATGACATCGCCAGATTGGTAGGCCTGCTACCTTCTCTTCCCAATCATGCGCGGACGCTTTTCCCGTCTTGCCCTCTCGCGCCAGATGCATCACCATCGCACCTCTGGAGACCCCGACAAGAGGGCGAGGAAACGCGATGAACAGGCTTCCGGCGCTTGGGTTGGTCGAGCGCGCGCGTGCGCTGCAGTCCCTGATTTCACACGAGGCGCCCGAGGGAGAGCGGAACCGGCGGCTCACCGAACCTGTGGTCGCAGCCCTGATCGAGAATGGCCTTTATCGCGCGCTGCTGCCCACGAGCCTCGGCGGCGCCGAGGCACCGCCCATGATCTTCATGGAGATGGTAGAGGAAATCGCCAAGGCCGACGCGTCGACCGCCTGGTGTCTCGGGCAGTGCTCGGTCTGCGCGATGATCTCGGCCTATCTCGACCATGACGTGGCCCACGAGATCTTCAACGCGCCGCCCGGCATCCTGGCCTGGGGCGCCATCAATCACGCGGTGACTACGGTCGACGGCGGCTATTTGGCCAATGCGCGCTGGGATTTCGCCTCGGGCTCGCGACAGGCGAGCTGGCTCGGGGCTCATGTGCGGATCGTCGAAGCGGATGGCAAGCCGCGGCTGAAAGCGGACGGCACGGCGGAGGTGCGCACCATTCTGTTTCCGGTCGGCAGCGCCACGATGCATGCAGTCTGGGACGTGATCGGGCTGAATGCGACCGGCACCGATTCCTACTCGGTCGAGAATCTGTTCGTTCCCGACCGGTTCGCCGCATTGCGCGACGAGCCGAGCGCGCTGCGCGAGCACGGCCCGCTCTACAAGATCCCGACCAATTCGGTCTACAGCCTCGGCTTCTCCGCGCTCTCGCTCGGCGTTGCCAGGGCGACGCTGGATGCCGCGATCGCACTGGCGCGCTCCAAGACACCGCAGGGCCTGAAGGCGATGCGCGACAACAACGCGGTGCAGAGCCTCGTAGCCCGAACCGAGGCGCAGCTGCGCGCGGCACGCGCCTATCTCTACGCCACGGCGGACGCGATGTGGCGCGATCTCATCGCAACCGGCGTACTCAGCGCGTATCATCGCAACGCCGTGCGGCTGGCCACGACCTGGACCATTCATCAGTCGGCCGCCATCGTCGACACCGCCTATCACATGGCGGGTGCGACCGCGGTGTTCCGCTCCAATCCGTTCGAGCGACGCCTGCGCGACATGCACGCGATCGCGCAGCAGCTCCAGGCCCGCGACCAGCATTTCGAGGAGGTCGGCAAGGCGCTGATCGAGACGACGTGAGCGCGCGCGATGACAGACGAACAGCCGAGCCCGTAGTTTCACGGAAGAACGCTTATTAAGTATTTTCCTGCAATTTTCCGAAAGCTCTCGTTCAGCACAATTCGGAAATTGCATGTTTCAGCTTCGATCGATTTCAGCCCGCCTGATCCTCGCGATTTCCGTTACGGCAGCAGTAGCCGCGGCGGTGCTCGGCACATTTTCGCTGATGACACAGCATTCGCTGACCCAGCTCGCGCTCGAACGGGAGCTCAAGCTGCAATATGACGGCGTCATCGCCGCCGTGGAGTATGAGGGCCGCGCGGCGCTTGCGGTGACTGCCGTGGTCGCGGCGATGCCTTCCGTCCAGGACGCAGTCGCGCGGGGCGACCGCGACGCCTTGATGGCCCTGCTCGGCGACTCGCAGACGGCTTTGACGAAACTCGGCCTGCCGCAATTCAATTTCGAGACGCCGCCGGCGACGATGTTGCTGCGCGTCCGTGATCCCAAGGCGTTCGGCGACGATATCTCGGCGCGCCGCACCACGATCGTGGAATCGAACCGGACCGGCAAGCAGATATCCGGCGTCGAGATGGGCCGCGACTCGCTCGCCATCTTCTCGATGACGCCAATCATGCGCGACGGCAAAAGCCTCGCGGTCGTCGAGGACGGCCTTCCATTTGGCAAGGAATTCGTCGAGCGCGCCAAGCGGAGGTTCGGCGTCGATCTCGCGGTGCACGGCTTCAACGGCAAATCGCTGGTCAAGCTGGCTTCGACCTTCGGCAACGAGGACGTCGCCACGCCGGACGAATTGAAGCGCGTCTATGAGGGGCGCGAGTCGATCAGCCGGGAAACCACTCTCGGCGGGCGTCCGGTCGCGGTCTATGCGGGGCAGATCAAGAATTACGTCGGTCAGCCGGTCGCGGTGCTGGAGATCGTGAAGGACACTACGCAGTATGACGCCGCGGCCGCCAATGCCCGTCGCACGCTGCTGTTCGGCGCGCTCGCCATTCTGGCGGGCGCCGCGCTGGTCGCTTTCTTCCTGGGTCGGGGCATGTCGCGTCCGCTGGCGGCGATCACGGCGGTGATGCACCGACTGTCGAGCGGCGACACCAGCGTCGCCATTCCCGGCGGCGAACGCCGCGACGAGCTCGGCACCATGGCGCAGGCCGTCGATATCTTCCGCCGCAACATGATCGAGACATTGTCGCTGCGCGAGGCTCAGGAGGCCGACAAGCACAGTGCACAACAGGAGAAGCAGGCGCTGCAGCAGCAGATGGCCGATCGCTTCGAGGCCGACGTCAAGGGCGTGGTCTCGGCCGTGACCAAGGCGACCACGGACATGCAACGAGTCGCCCGCGAGATCACCTCAAGCGTCGCCGGCACCTCCGGACAGACCGCGGCCGCGGCGGCCGCCTCCGAGGAAGCCTCGACCAGCGTTTCCACCGTCGCCGCTGCCACCGAGGAGCTGGCCTCCTCTGTCGCCGAGATCGGCCGTCAGGTCGGCCATTCCGCTGACGTCGCGGAAGCCGCCGTCGGCAAGGCGCAGCAGACCACCGCGATGGTAAGCGGCCTTGCTGCCGCCGCCGAGAAGATCGGCGATGTGCTGCGGCTGATCGATGCAATCGCGAGCCAAACCAATTTGCTGGCGCTGAACGCCACCATCGAGGCGGCGCGCGCCGGCGAAGCCGGTCGCGGCTTTGCGGTGGTCGCCGCCGAAGTGAAGGAGCTGGCGAGCCAGACCGCGAAGGCGACCGAGGAAATCGCAGGGCAGGTCAACGCGATCCAGTCCGCAACCGGCGAATGCGTGCAAGCCATCAATGGCATCAGCGGGACCATCCGCGAGATCTCCAGCGTTGCCACCGCGATCGCGGCGGCGGTGGAGCAGCAGGATTCGGCGACGCGGGAAATCGCCCGCAGCGTGCAGCAGGTCGCCGCCGGTACCAACCAGGTGTCGCAAAACGTCAACGGCGCGAGCCAGGCGGCGGACCAGTCGCGCCGGCTCGCCGACAATGTGACAACGGCCGCCAGCGATCTCGGCGGGCACGCCAACGACATGGTCAGAAGCATCGACACCTTCCTGGCCCGGCTACGCGAGGCGGCGTAGCGACGCGACCGGCCTTGCCGGCAATACAACCGGAAGTAGCTGATCGCCATGGCAAGTGACGCTCATACCGAGTTGCGCGACCAGCGGCGCTCAAAAAACGGGTATGCCAGTAGCGTTTCCGTAGCTTTACGTAGGCGAACCTTAATAACTGTCTGGGAACTTGCTCGCAGACGCGAGGACTATCTCCATGTTTAAATTTCGATCGATCTCGGCCCGCCTGATCCTGGCGCTGTCACTGACAGTCGCGATCGCGTGCGGCGTGCTTGGGACCTTCTCGGTGCTGCAACAGCGCTCGCTGACGCAGCTGGCGCTGGAGCAGCAGCTGAAACTGCAGTTCGACAGCGTCATCGCGGCGGTCGACTATGAGGGCCGCTCGGCGCTGGCGGTATCGGCCGCCCTGGCCGCGCTGCCACCGGTCGGAGATGCCATCGCCAAGGGCGACCGCGAAGGACTGGGCGCTCTCCTGCTCGACGCCAACAAGGCGCTCAAGGAACAGGGCATCCCGCTGATTTCGATCCAGACGCCGCCCGGCATTACCTTCTACCGTGTCCACGAGCCGAAGGTCTTCGGCGACGACGTGACCAAGCGCCGTATCACGGTGGTGGAGGCGCTGCGTGCGGGCAAGCAGATTGCCGGCGTCGAGCAGAGCCGGCTCTCGCTCGGCATCTTCGGCATGACGCCGATCATGCGCGACGGCAAGAGCCTGGCGAACATCGATATCGGCGCAGCGTTCGGCAAGGAATTCGTCGATCGCGCCAAGCAGCGTTTCGGCATCGATCTCGCCGTCGACTGGTTCAGCGACGGCCAGTTCAAGCGGCTGTCCTCGACCTTCGGCGACGAGGCCGTCTCCACCCAGGCCGAGCTGAAGGCCGTGTTCGACGGCAAGCCGCTGCATCGCGATGCCACGCTCGGCGGGCATCCCTCCGCGCTCTATGTCGGCCAGATCAAGAACTACGCCGGCGAGCCGGTCGCGATCCTCGAAGTCATCAAGGACACCACGGCCTATGAGGCGGCGGCCGCCAGCGCGCAGCGCGAGCTGATCGCCGGCACGGTCGCGATCCTGCTCGCCGCAGTGCTGATCGCGCTGTTCGTGGCGCGCGGCATCTCGCGCCCGCTGGGGTCGATCACGGCGGTGATGCACCGGCTGTCGAGCGGCGACACCGCCGTCGCAATCCCCGGCGGCGACCGCAAGGACGAGCTCGGCACCATGGCGCAGGCGGTCGACGTCTTCCGCCGCAACATGATCGAGACGCAGAGCCTGCGCGAGGCGCAGGAAGCGGCCCAGCACCAGGCCGCGGCGGAGAAGCGGATCCTGCAGCGGCAGATGGCCGACCGCTTCGAGGCCGACGTCAAGGGCGTCGTCGCCGCGGTGGCCAAGGCCACGACGGAGATGGAACGCGTCGTCGGCGAGATCACGGCGAGCGTCAACGGCACCTCGCAGCGTGCAGTCGCCGCAGCCGCAGCGACGGAGGAGGCTTCGACCGGCGTGTCGACCGTTGCCGCCGCCTCCGAGCAGCTCGCCACCTCGGTCACCGAGATCGGCCGTCAGGTGGCGCATTCCTCCGATGTCGCCGGTGCCGCCGTCGTCAAGGCCAAGAAGACCACGGAGATGGTCGGCGGGCTCGCTGCAGCAGCCGAGAAGATCGGCGACGTGCTGCGGCTGATCGATGCGATCGCCAGCCAGACCAATCTGCTCGCGCTCAACGCCACCATCGAGGCCGCGCGCGCTGGCGAGGCCGGCCGCGGCTTCGCGGTGGTCGCCTCGGAGGTGAAGGAACTCGCCGGACAGACCGCCAAGGCGACCGAGGAGATCGCCGGCCAGGTCTCGTCGATCCAGGCCGCCACCTCCGACTGCGTCAGCGCGATCGGCGGCATCAGCGGCACGATCCAGGAGATCAGCGGCATTGCGGCGGCGATCGCCGCTGCCGTCGAGGAGCAGAGCTCGGCCACCCGCGAGATCGCACGCAGCGTCCAGCAGGCCGCCGCCGGCACCAATGAAGTGTCCAAGAACGTCACCGGGGCCAGCAACGCTGCCGAGCAGTCGCGCCTGCTCGCCGACAACGTCAAGACGGCGGCAGGCGAACTCGGCCAGCACGCCAACCATTTGTTCACGAGCATCGACACCTTCCTGGCGGGCCTGCGCGACGCGGCGTAGCCTCGCTGCGCAACCGCTTCCCAAAGCCGAGCTGCGCCGCTGCATCGCGCGGGCGCTGACCTACCATCTGCACCGGCGCAAGGCGCCACCGAAGGAACGCGAGATGTTATCGCTTCGTGAGGCAAGATGCAGTCAGCAGGCGATCACGGCATGAAGTGACGATTTGTGCCGCATTCCGTGCTATCCTCTTCCAACAGAGAGATGCGATGCACGCCCGCCTGATGACCACAGCGCTGCTGGCCCTGTTCCTCTCCGCCGGCATGGCGCAGGCGCAGGATAAGGGCAGCCTCACGCCGCAGCCATTGCCGCCGCTGGCCTCCCCCGACGATCCCGCGACGCCGGCTCGCGAGCTGTTCGCGCGCAAGCTGCTGCCGGCCGCCCTGCCGCTCGAGGTGATCGGGAGCTACAGCAAGGGCTGCATCGCCGGTGCCCAGCAAATGCCGATCAACGGCGACACCTGGCAGGTGATGCGGCTGTCACGCAACCGCAACTGGGGCCATCCGGCGCTGATCGCGCTGTTGAAGCGGCTGTCGGCCAAAGCCCACAAGGACGCCGGCTGGCCCGGCATCCTGGTCGGCGACATCGGCCAGCCGCGCGGCGGCCCCGCTTTGAGCGGACATGCCAGCCACCAGATCGGGCTCGACGCTGACATCTGGCTGACGCCGATGCCGGCGCATCGACTGTCACGCAACGACCGCGAGGAAATGTCGGCGGTGATGATGGTGCGGCCTGACCGGCTCGACATCGATCCCCGCGTGTTCACGTCATCCCATCTCGCCGTGATCCGCGATGCGGCGCGGGAGCCGTCGGTGCAGCGGATCTTCGTCAATGCCGCGATCAAAAAAGCGTTGTGCCGCCAGGCCAAGGGCGATCGCAGCTGGCTGTCCAAGGTGCGGCCTTGGTGGGGCCACGACTATCATTTCCACATCCGGATGCGCTGCCCTGAAGGCGCCAGCGAATGCCAGGGCCAGAAGGACCAGGAAGGTGGCGACGGCTGCGGCGACCTCGGCTATTGGTTCTCGAACGCGGTGCTGCATCCGCCGCCGCCCAAGGAGCCGCCGAAGCCGGTGCAACCGACGACGATGGCGCAACTGCCGCCCGCCTGCCGGGCCGTGCTGGATGCGCCGGACGCCAAGCCGTGAACGCGGCGGCATAACCGGATTGCGATCATCGCGTCATTGGAATGCGCTATGATGGCTGTGGCACGCCGTCAGCGCGCCGAGCGAACCCGGGATGGTGATCCCGCCTCTCCTGCCCTGATCAATCGTGCAGCGGCGCACGCCGTTCCGGTACGTCTCACCAGCATCTTGCGAGTTATCACCATGATCCTTCCCTTCCGTTCGCATCTTTCGCTCGCGTTGCGCTCGCTTTGCCCGGCGCGACCTCTGCGTTCGCAGCGGAAGAACCGAGCGGCTGCGACAAGTCCAAATGGGACATCACCCACGCCCGCACGGCGCTGACCGCGCCCGACCGTACCAAGGTCGCCTCGGGCAACGAATTCGCTGACATGCCGACCTCCGGTTTCACCCTCGATCTGGTGAAGCCGGCTGAGGCCAAGCTGCCGATGGCACCTGACCGCGCGCCAAAGGACGGCACCTTCGCGGGCTTCACGAAGATTGCGGCCGTGCCGAAAGCCGGCCTCTACACC
>NZ_JBARGP010000251.1:0-13319 GCF_049798375.1 Bradyrhizobium sp. | reverse complement strand
CCGACTTCCTCGACAACGCGTCGGCGAACAAGGTGATCTCGACCCTCAGCGCGGCGAGCTCCACGCTGCGCAACGAGGCTTCGACCCTCGGTTCGAACCTCTCGGTCGTGCAGATCCGTCAGGACTTTAACAAGAACCTGATCAACGTGCTGCAGACCGGTTCGTCGAACCTGACGCTGGCCGACACCAACGAGGAAGCGGCCAACAGCCAGGCGCTGTCGACCCGCCAGTCGATCGCGGTGTCCGCGCTGTCGCTCGCCAATCAGTCGCAGCAGAGCGTGCTGCAGCTGCTGCGCTAAGCGATCGAACCGATCATCTACGAAGTCGCGAAACGGCGGGGGAAACCCCGCCGTTTTTCGTTGCTGTCGCCCGTGCAGTTACGGGGCTTGTCGGATCGACTGAAGCCCATCGGCTGGTAACCATCCATTAATCACATAATTTAAACGGCCATTAACCATGTTTTAAAGGAGACGCATTAGAACCGGCTCGTGAATAGCTAGGAAGGTTTCACACAAATGTCCGGTATCGTTCTTTCGGCTTCGGTTCGCCAAAACCTGCTCGCGCTGCAAAATACGGCGTCGTTGCTGGCCACGACTCAAAACAACCTGGCCACCGGCAACAAGGTCAACACGGCGCTCGATAACCCCACGGAATTCTTCACGGCGCAGTCGCTCAACAACAGGGCGAGCGACATTTCCAACCTGCTCGACGGCATTGGCAACGGCGTGCAGGTTCTGCAGGCGGCCAACACCGGCCTGACCTCGTTGCAGAAGCTCGTCGACAGCGCCAAGTCAATCGCGAGCCAGGTGCTGCAGTCAACGACCGGCTACACGACCAAGTCGAGCGTCTCCTCGGCCGTCATTCCGGGTGCAACCGCGAACAACCTGCTCGGCAGCTCCTCGAACACGTTTGTGACCGGCAGCGTGGTCAACAACGACAACTCGACGCCGGTGGCGATCACCGGATCGACCCTCCTGTCCGGCACCAGCAGCTCGACCTCGAACGACTTGGCGTCCGGCATCACCACCGGCGACACGCTGACGGTGAACGGTGTGGTCTTCACCTTCGTCGCAGGTTCGGTCAGCGCAGGCACCAATATCGGCGTCGGCGGCACCGTCCACGACCTGATGGCTGCGATCGACGCGGTCACCGGCGCAGCGGCGACGCCTTCGACCGTCACTGGCGGCAAGATTTCGCTCGCAACCGGTACGGCGCAGGATCTGACGCTTTCCGGAAGCGCGCTGGCCAAGCTCGGGCTCACCGCAGCGACCACTACGCGTAGTCCGCCAGCCCTGAGCGGACAGACACTGACCATTGCTGCAACGGGCGGCGGAACGCAGACCAACATCACGTTCGGAACAGGCGCGTCGCAAGTCTCGACGCTCAATCAGCTCAATACGGTGCTGGCGGCGAACAATCTGCAGGCAAGTCTGAGCACCACTGGCGTGCTTACGATCCTGACGACCAACGAGGCGGCCTCGTCGACAATCGGCGCGGTCAGCGGCTCGTCGACCACGGCCGGTCAGGCCTTCAACGGCGTGACCGCCTCGACGCCGGTGATCGACCCGGACTCGCAGACCACCCGTGCGGGCCTGATCGCGCAGTACAACAACGTGATGGCGCAGATCAACACCACCGCGCAGGATGCTTCGTTCAACGGCATCAACCTCCTGAACGGCGATACGCTTAAGCTCGTGTTCAACGAGACCGGACGCTCGACCCTGAACATCACCGGCGTGACCTTCAACGATGCGGGTCTAGGTCTGGCGAACCTGACGGTGGGCACCGACTTCCTCGACAGCAACTCGGCGAACAAGGTGTTGACCTCGCTCGACAGCGCCTCGACGGCGCTCCGCTCGGAGGCCTCGGCTCTCGGGTCGAACCTCTCGATCGTCGAGATCCGCCAGGACTTCAACAAGAACCTGATCAACGTGCTGCAGACCGGCTCGTCAAACCTGACGCTGGCCGACACCAACGAGGAAGCGGCCAACAGCCAGGCGCTGTCGACCCGCCAGTCGATCGCGGTGTCCGCGCTGTCGCTCGCCAACCAGTCGCAGCAGAGCGTGCTGCAGCTGCTGCGCTAGGCGACCCTCATATCAAGACTGCAGGAAGCGGCGGGCTGTGTCCCGCCGCTTTTTCTTTTTGCGACGAATCGCGAGCGACTACTTAGTTGCGACTACTGATTTGCGGTGCGATGCGACGCAAATGTTCGCTCAGCGTCCTGTTTGCGGTCGCGATGCGCGTTGCCGCTGCGTGAGCGACCTGCGCAATCGAAAATCTTTCTGATTTTTTTCGAGCGGCGTTCGCTTCGTGTTAAGCGTCGACGCGGGGGAGCCACGTTTTGCGCACAAGTATGGCGGATCGGTCCGATACGCTAATGGCCGCTAACCATATTTTAAAGGCCGCAACGTACAAAACGCAGGCCGTCTGGTTGTGTCCTTAGCGTCAGTCCCGGAGTACTGAATGTCAAATGCCGCTCAAGCCTATGCACGTACCTCTCAGACCACGGCGTCTCCCCGGGAAATTGAAGCACAGGCGCTACTGAAGGCGGCGCGACAGCTGCAGGAAATTCAGGCCAATTGGAATGGGGCCGACCGCAATCTGTACAAGGCGCTGCTGTTCAATCGCCGTCTGTGGACGATCTTCATGAGTGCCATGGAGATGCAGGACAATCCGAATTCGCTGGAGATCCGCCAGAACATCGCCAATATCGGCGTGTTCGTCTTGAAGCAGACGATCGAGATGCAGATGGATCCGCATCCGTCAAAGCTCAAGTCGCTGATCGACATCAACTGCCACATCGCCGCCGGCCTGTCCGGACGTCGCTGACGTCTCAAGAGGACGGCGCGGAGGCTCTCATGACCGATGTAACGAGCATTCTGGCGTCCGCCTACAAGTCCAATACGCTGAGCGTTTCCAGCAGCGACAGCAAATATGTGGCGGTCGATCCGACGCTTTATCAGGGCTCCTGGACCGGGAAATACGCCAATAACAAGTCATTCTCGGTCACGGTCTCGAACGTCTCCGGCTTTTGGGCGAAGGTGCACTATCAAAGCGATGGCACGTCCAAATATCAGGACGTGCTGATCAAGGACGGCTCGTTCCGGGTCGGCGACACCAAGTTCACGCTGACCGTCAAGGGCAAGGCGCAGATCAGGAATGTCGTGACGGATCCGGCCAGCGGCCAGACCTATCTCGACACGGCCTACGCCACCCAGAGCAAATAAAGACCAAGCATGACGGAGAACGGCGCCGATTGTCATCGGCGCCGTTCTCGTTGCTGGATCGCGTCTCCGTCGTTACGCCGTGCGGTCGGTCGGCGGAACGCGCAGCACGTCTTCTTTCTGCATGTCCAGCGTGTGAAAGTAGGCCCGCCGCCGCAATACCGCCTCGTCGGGGAATTGGTCGACGACCGCATCGGTCTTGCGGTTCACGACCTGGAACACCATCGCTGCCGCGGTGCGGTCGTAATAGGCCTGATGCGAGACGAACGCATCGGTAGCCGCGAGCTGCTGCGGATCGTTGCTGGTATCCGTAGCGGTCACGGTCTGGCTCGGCGGCAGATCGGTCTGGACCGCATGGCTCACCGCCTGGCTCACCGGAGTGGCCACCGCGGTCGCTGCCGGGGCTCCCACCGGCCTGATACTGAAGTCGGAACTCATGGCAGCCTCCTCGTGCCCACCGAGTAAAACCCAACCTATCCCAACATCAACTGTAACGAGAACGCATCAACGTCTTGTTAGGAAATAGGGTGAATCCCGCGTTGCGAATTGGTGTGGAATTTTCGAAAGCCGTTCGTGAAACGTAAAGGTCGCCGGCCCGGGAGGGGCACGGCGGCTGGCGTTTCTCGGGCTGCGGAGGTCGCTCGCAACAGGCTCAGAGCGAGCGGCTGACCGCGAGCGGCGTGGTGTGGCGCGGACCTGGCGTCGCGCGGCGGCCGGCGGCGGTATAGGTATTGGGCATGCTGCGGCGCTGCATCTCCGCGTTGACGCCGCGCACGATCTTTTCCGAAACCGAATGCGCGGTCGCGAGCACCGTCAGGTTGACCTTCAGCATCGCGCGGAACACATCATGATGGCGGTGCAAGGTGGCGAGCAGCTCCGGCAATGTGGCCTGCATGAATTTCTGGCTTGCCTTCAGTCGGCCGACCGCCGTGACATAGTGGCCGGACAGCTCGGTCTTGGTTGGTCCGAGCTGCATCGCCTCGCGCAGTTTTCCTGCCCGCACGAGCTCGGTCTCCTGCTCGATCACCGTCAGCAGCTCGCTCATCACCTTGAGCAGCTGATCGGCCAGCGCGCGCGCTTCCTCGGGCGTGGTGGCCGCGGGATAGAGGATCTTCTTCGCCTGCACCTGTCCTTGCGCCGTCATACCGGTACCCTTTTCTGCGCAAGCCGAGGCGACCCGCGCGTTACAAACTCAAACTGTTAGCCCGTGCCCTTAGCTGTGCTCTTGGCCTGCTGCATTATCAGTTCGCGGAACACCTGATCGGAGATGCCGACGCCGCCGGCCTTGGCGAAGTTCTTGGAATATTGCTCCGTCAGCATCGACCGCCACACGCCGGTGGCGGGGGTGTCGCCGAACGGGCCATCGCCCTTCAGTCCGCTGGTCATCTGCGAGAACATCGAGTTGATGAACATGCCCTCGAAATCGGTCGCGGTGGCCTTGGCCTTGGCCTGCGCTGCGGTCGGCACCTTGGTGAGCGCATCGGCCAGATCGAGGTCGGTGCGCGGCGTGGAGGGAGGCACCGGGGTCGGCATGCTGAGCGGCACACGGCCGGTGTAGGAATCGACGAAGCTCGACATCACATCACCTCGATGTCGGCTTCGATCGCGCCGGCAGCCTTGATCGCCTGCAGGATGCTGATCAGGTCGCGCGGGCCGATGCCGAGGCCGTTGAGGCCGTCGACGAGCTGCTGCAGCGAGACGCCGTCCTTCACCACCGCGAACTTCTTACCGTCCTCAGAGACGCCGACGCTGGTGCGCGGCGTGACCACGGTGCGGCCACGCGACAGCGGATTCGGCTGGCTCACCTGCGGGCTCTCCGAGATGGTCACAGTGAGATTGCCCTGGGCGACCGCGACAGTGGCGACGCGGACGTCGCGGCCCATCACGATGATGCCGGAGCGCTCGTCGATCACGATCTTGGCGGCAAGGTCGGGCTCGACCTGCAACTGCTCGATCTCGGTGAGAAACGCCACGACGTTGCCCTTGAATTCCGGGGGGATCGTGAGCTGCACCGTCGAGGGATCGATCGGTTCAGCGGTCTTGACGCCGAGATAGTCGTTCACTGCGGCTGCAATGCGCTTGGCGGTGGTAAAGTCTGCGTTACGCAGCGCCAGTCGCACGTTGGGCAGCCGGTTCAGCGCGAACTCGATCTCGCGCTCGATGATGGCGCCGTTCGCGATGCGGCCGACCGTCGGCACGCCCTGCGTGATCTTGGCAGCCTGGCCTTCGGCGTCGAAACCGGAGATTGCCAGCGAGCCCTGCGCCACCGCATAGACGTTGCCGTCGGCGCCGAGCAGGGGGGTGACGAGCAAGGTGCCGCCCCGCAGGTTCTTGGCGTCGCCGAGCGCGGAGACGGTCACGTCCATCCGCGTGCCCTGGGTGGCGAAGGGCGGCAGGTTGCCGGTGACCATCACGGCGGCGACGTTGCCGGTGCGGATGGTGGCGCCGCGGATGTTGACGCCCATGCGCTCCAGCATCGCCTGCAGCGATTGCTTGGTGAAGGGGATGTTGTTCAGCGTGTCGCCGGTGCCGTTGAGGCCGACGACGAGACCGTAGCCGATCAGCTGGTTCTGGCGCACGCCTTCGATGTTGGCGAGATCCTTGATCCGCGAGGTCGCATTCGCGGCAAACGTCGACAATGCCAGTGCCACCAACGCGGCGCAGGCCACCTGAAACAGGCGTGTTGAACGGATGCGGTGCACCACATTCTCCCCTTGAACTCGAAAAGTCAGTGATCGATGCCGCCACTCCCATGACTGCATGATCGGCCTTCTCCATGCGAGCCGCATGCCAGGGCGATGCGCCCGTCTAACTAATTGAAATGGTGCGGCATTGGTCGGTGCAGGCCGGCGCGAGGCGATGCTCCGGCACGATCGAATCTGCCGATCCCGGCAGATTTTGCCGGGCCATTTACGCGCCATTAACCATGACAGGCGAAGCTTCCTTCACAATCTGAAATAAACGCCGCTGAAAGACCCATGCGCATCTTTGGACCGAACGGCACCACGCTCGCCACCTCGTCGGGCTCGACGCGAAAGAGTTCATCGAGCAGCTTCACGTTGCCGGATCTCGCAACGCTGCAGGAAACGCGCGCGCCGCTGGCGCCGAAGCAGACCGCCAATATCGATGCGCTGCTCGCGATGCAGGGCATCGAGGAGGATCCCACCGAGCGGCGCAAGCGCTCGGCGCAGAAGGGCAAGCGCGCGCTCGACGTGCTCGATGAGCTCAAGCTCGGCCTGCTCGCCGGCAATCTGAGCCCGACGATGGCGATCCGGCTGCGCGACGCCGCCGCGAGCCTCAAGGAATCCTCCGGCGATCCGGGCCTCGATGCGGTGCTGTCCGAGATCGAGTTGCGGGTGGAAGTCGAACTCGCCAAGGCTCAACACGCCTGAGCGGCGCAGGCTCGGCGCTCTCATCTCAGGCCGCCTCAGACGAACGCTGTCCGTCGTAGCGGCGCTGCGCCGCCAGCACCTCCTTCAGATGCCGCTCGGCCCAGTCGCGCAGATGATCGACCGCGGATGCGAGCGTCAGTCCAAGCGGCGTGATCGAATATTCCACCGTCACCGGCACGGTCGCGATCGCGCGACGCTTCACCAGCCCGTCGCGCTCCAGGCTCTTCAGCACCTGCGACAACATCTTCTGCGAAATGCCGTCGATGGCACGGCGGAGCTGGTTGAAGCGCAGCGGCTCGTCGCGGAGCAATAACAGGATCAGCACCGCCCATTTATCGCCGACCCGATCGAGGATCTGGCGGGTCGGGCAGTCTGCCGCATAGGCATTGGGCTTCATGGGTTACTCCGGCGTGACCAGGTGGTCTTAAAGTGCGTTCTTAACACCAGCTTTCCATCTGCTATCTGGTTTCCGTTGGATACTACAGTCCATACAGGAGCCATTGATGAAGATCGCCATCGCCGGCGCGTCCGGGCAGGCCGGCTCGCGCCTCACCGCCGAGCTTGCACGCCGCGGCCACCACATCACCGCCATCGCCCGGAACCCGGAGCGGATTGCAAATCTGCCCGGTGTCACAGCAACCGCAGGTGACGCCAACGATCTGACAGCGCTGACGCGGCTGTGGGCCGGGCACGATGTCGCCATCAGCGCGATCCATTTTCTGGTCAGCGACCCCGAGATCCTGATCGGTGCCGCGAAGGCGTCCCGCGTCGGCCGCTACCTCGTGGTCGGGGGCGCCGGGTCGCTCGAAGTGGCGCCGGGCGTGCGGTTGGTCACGACGGCCGCGTTTCCGCCGCAATACAAGGCGGAAGCCACCAAAGGCGCCGAGTTCCTGGACCGGCTGCGGCAGGAAAAGGAACTGAACTGGACCTTCCTGTCGCCTTCCGCCCTGTTCGCGGCCGGCGAGCGGACCGGAAAGTTCCGGCTCGGGACGGATCAGCTGCTGACCGCCGCCGACGGCCGAAGCTCGATTTCGTTCGAGGATTTCGCAGTGGCGCTGGCCGACGAAATCGAGCGGCCGGCTCATTTGCGGTGCCGTTTCACGGTCGGCTACTGAGGCCGTGCGGTCGGCCAACGGCCGAGCGGACCGGCGGCCCGTCCGGCCCGGATCGATTTGGCTGTGCAAGGCGTTACAGGAGCGGTGCCGGGCCGGGGCGACGTATTGTTTGTCATCCGGCGCCGCTATATAAGGCGGCCGCGAACGGGCGTATTCCGTCCGCCGGTGCCACACCCGGCGCCAGCACGTTGAGATGGGCTGACCTTGGAAAAGTTGAAAAACTACAAGCCGTCTGAAAAAGAGCCTTTCATGAACGAACGCCAGCGCGAGTATTTTCGCGCCAAGCTGCTGGCATGGAAGGACGAGATTCTGCGCGAATCCAGGCTCACCCTGCAGGCTCTGCAGGATGAGAACGTCAACCACCCCGACCTCGCCGACCGGGCGTCGTCGGAAACCGACCGCGCGATCGAGCTTCGCGCCCGCGATCGCCAGCGCAAGCTGATCTCCAAGATCGACGCGGCGCTCCAGCGCATCGAAGACAACACCTATGGCTATTGCGAGGAGACCGGCGAGCCGATTTCGCTGAAGCGGCTCGAGGCCCGTCCGATCGCGACGCTGTCGCTGGAAGCGCAGGAGCGCCATGAGAAGCGCGAGAAGGTGTATCGCGACGAGTAGCGCGTCGCGATCCTGATCGGAGGTGGCGCCCGCGACGCTGCGGGCGTCGGATCGGCTGGCCATCGCGCCACACCGATGGCTTGGTCGTGCTTGCATTCGCGATGCTCTCTCATTGTCATGTTCGGCCGTGCTGCGGCGATGGCGACCTGCACCGTCGCGACGTGAGCGATTGCTCTTGCCTCGCGCCCGCCGGAGTCCTCACATCCGCCTGACATGCGCGCCGGCCATGGTGCCGCCGGATGCAGGGGAGGGGACGGGATGAGTGAGGTTCTGGTCACGGGCGGCTCCGGCTTCATCGGGGCGCATTGCATTCTGCAACTGCTGGCAGCCGGGCATCGGGTCCGCACCACCGTACGCAGCCTCGCGCGTCGCGACGACGTATTGGCGATGCTGATGCGGGGCGGGGCGGTTTCGACGGCCGGCCTCGGCTTTCATGCCGCCGACCTGAGCGCGGATGCTGGCTGGGCGGAGGCCGCCAAAGGCTGCGACACCGTCCTGCATGTCGCCTCGCCGCTGCCGCTCCATGTTCCCCGTGACGAGAATGAGCTGATCGTGCCGGCGCGGGAAGGGACGCTCCGGGTGCTGCGCGCGGCGCGTGATGCCGGCGTCAGGCGCGTGGTGCTGACCTCGTCCTTTGCCGCCGTCGGCTACGGCCACGAAGCACGCCAGCGGCCGTTCGACGAGACCGACTGGACCAAGGTCGAGGGAACCAAGCTGCAGCCTTACGTGAAGTCGAAGGCGATGGCCGAACGTGCGGCCTGGGATTTCATCGCTCGCGAAGGCGGCAAGCTGGAACTGGCGACCGTCAATCCGACCGTGGTGCTCGGGCCGGTGCTGGGAGCGGATTTCTCGTCCTCGGTCGAAGTCGTGAAGGCGCTGATCAACGGCAAGGCGCCGGTCGCGCCCAAGATCCGGTTCGGGCTGGTCGACGTGCGCGATGTCGCCGACCTGCATCTGCGCGCGATGACCGACCCCGCTGCCAAGGGCGAGCGCTTCCTGGCGATCGCCGGTCCCGCCGTCTCGATACTTGAGATTGCCAATGTGCTGCGTGCCCGGCTCGGCGCAGCCGGCCGGCGTGCGCCGCGGCGAGAGATGCCGGACTGGGTGGCGCGCGGGCTCGCCTATGTCGTTCCGCAAATGCGTGAGGTGGTGCCGTTTCTCGGCCGCTATGCGGAGGCCAGCGGCGACAAGGCGCGGCGGCTGCTCGGTTGGAACCCGCGCCCGAACGAGGAGATCATTGTGGCCACCGCCGAGAGCCTGCTGGCGCTCGGTGTCGTGAAGCCGTGAGTCACTTGAAGCGGCACCTGAGCCGGCAGCGCGGTGCCTCGCGCTCGCCATCAGGGTGAGGTACGTGACGGATTTTCGTTGATAAACAACTCGTTCCCGATGAATCCTGCAGTGCCGGTTTGGCCGGTCCGGATGAGGAGTTGAATCGCGATGGAAGCAGATTCCGTACTGGCGGCCGCGCAGGCGATCGCTGCCGCCCGCCGCAGCCGGGTGCCGCTCGGCCCGCTGCCGGTTCACCTTCAGCGCGAGGATGAAGCGGCCGGTTATGACATCCAGCGTCAGCTGCATTGGCTGCTCGCCGTCCAGGCCGGTGACTTCGCCGGCTACAAAATCGGCTGTACCAGCAAGGTGATGCAGGATTATCTGCAGATCCCGCACCCATGTGCCGGCGGCATTTTTGCGCGCGGGATCCACCCGTCGGGCGTGACCTTGCATGCGGCCGAGTTCGTTCGCGTCGGCGTCGAATGCGAGATCGCCGTCCGGCTCGGGCAGAGCCTGCTTCCGCTGGATGCGCCTTTCACCACCGAGCGCGTGGCCGAGGCGATCGAGGATTATCATCCGGCGATCGAGATCGTCGACGACCGCTATGTGCAATGGGAGACATTGGGCGCACCGACCTTGATTGCCGACGATTTCTTCGCCGCCGGCTGCGTGCTCGGCGCGGCGGTCAAGGCCGATGCCGTGCCGGACCTGGCCGGCCTCAAAGGGCGCGCCATCATCAACGGCGAGGTGGCCGGCGAGGGCACCGGCGCCGACGTGCTCGGCCATCCGCATCACGCGCTGGCCTGGCTCGCCAATCATCTCGCCGCGCGCGGTGACGGGCTCGAAGCCGGGCAGCTGGTGCTTACCGGCAGCCTGGTCAAGACGGTTTGGCTCAAGGAGGGCGATCGGGTCCGCATGGAGCTCGACGGGCTGGGGACGGTGGAGGTCGGGTTCGATTGAGAAGGCGAGGCGGCTGGCGCCATATCTCTATGCCGGCGTCGCCCAGCTCGACCGGCCGACCCAGTAAACACCGCCATAGCGAGTCTCATGACCGTCCCGGCGTACTGGATCTTCGCATACGCGGAGCATGACACTGAGATTTTGGCGGACACTCAAACAGCTCTCACGCCGGCACCAGGCGCTTGACGTTGATCGCACGCTTGCGGACTTCGGCGAGGTCGTAGGCCATCTGCAGCTTGAGCCAGGTATCGGCGGTGCTGCCGATCGCCTTCTCCAGCCTCACCGCCATCTCCGCCGTGACGCCGCTGCGGCCTGATATCACATTGTGCAACTGCTGCCGCGTGACCCCGAGCCCCCCGGGCGCCGCGCTGATGGAGAGGCTGAGCTCCTCCAGCGTATCGCCGAGCAGCTCGCCGGGATGGGAAGGGGTCTTCATCCTGTCCATGCCACTCGTCTCCGCGACCATAGTCAACATTCAGAATGTCAGGCGCGTCAGCGTGTTCTCGCGGCGCAACGCGCCCGAGTTTGCTGGCAAACGCCACCCTCCAAAATAGAGGGCGCAGGGAAGACCGGGTATCCGCTGATACCCATGGCCCGCGTGCAACAAAAAGCACGCGGCAGAACCACAGGTTCAGCCAATATCCGGCCTTCCCTGCACAATGGTGTTACGGCTTATACGCGCTCTCTTCGGGGACCGGCGTTCTTGCCCCCGTCATCGCCGCAACGCGCAAGCGTTGCGACCAACTTGACCTCAGCACCGGGAGGTCAGGACCACACGACTTCGCCGTCCGCAACCGTGCCGCTCGTCTGGCGGCATGGTCGCGTCCATCGCATTCCGACCTAACGTCCGTGACGGTCGCGAAACGCCCCTCGATCTCAGGTCTGAACAAAACGGGAACATAAAGCAAGACACCCGGGCAGTCAAGCGCTCGTTGCTGCTTTTCAGAATATCGAATCGGCAGTGCGCGAATGAGCCCCCCGCGCTATTCTTCATTGCGACGACCGCGGCAGAGCAGAACATGGAAGCGGCAGTTGGGATCGAAAGTGAAACCGCTGACCAGGAACTGGCGTCGCTGCTCGACAGGGCGTTGGGCCTCTATGGCACCTGCGATGCCCGCGCCTTCGTGCTGGGACGGCGAATGCTCGATTGTATCGGAGGGGAGCGATCCGGATCGAGCAGGTGACCGTGGTCTACGATGCGGCTAAGCCCCGATCAAATCTGCCGCCATAGGACTTCCAGTCTCTGCTTGATAAGAGCCGCCTACTCACTTAGCCAAAAACGAACACGGCCCTCGCCAGGGGAGCTAGCGAGGGCCGTGTATACATCACTTTTCGCGCCTAGGTTCGCGTCGAGCGATGTGGGAGCTCGTTGATCGAGGGTAGGGCGGTCGCGGCGTAGACTTCGATGTCTCGCGCGGGGCTCCGCCACCCGAGCCCTCCCCGCAAGGGGAGGGACTTGCATTTCACCTCTTGGATCGTGTTGCCGAAGCGGCTGTTTGAATGCTGCCGAATGCTTCGCAGCCGCTTCGTATGCGTCTCTCGTCCTGTTGTGCGCGTAATCTTCCGGATCGCTCGTCTCGCTAGAATGGTAGCAATATATCCATCACCTGTTGGCCGTAGCGCGGTTGCTGCACGTCGGAGATCTGGCCGCGGCCGCCGTAGGAGATGCGTGCCTGCGCGATCTTCGAGGAGTCGATGGTGTTGTCGCTCTGGATATCCTCCGGCCGCACGATGCCGGCGACGATTAGTTCGCGCACTTCGTAGTTGACCCGGATCTCCTGCTTGCCCTCGACCACGAGGTTGCCGTTCGGCAGCACCTGGGTGACCACGGCGGCGACGTTGGTGGTCAAGGATTCCGAGCGCTGGATCGTGCCCTTGCCGTCCGACGACGCCGACGAGTCGGCGGTGAGCAGGCGGCCCGGCAGCACCTTCTGGGCCTGGGTGCCCAACGTCTTGGCGCCGATGAAGTCGGTAATCCCGGAGTCTTCCTTGTTCGAGCGGCTGCGCTGGGTCTCGTTGGCGAAGTTGGCCTGGTCGGTGATGTTGACGGTCACCGTCAGGAGGTCGCCAACCTGACGCGCGCGCTGGTCCTTGAAGAAGGCCCGCGAGCCGTTGCGCCACAGTGAGTTCGGCGCGTAGGAGACCGTCTCCGGCTTCGGCATCGGCATCTGCACCGGCTTGTAACCCGGCTGCGTGGTCGGATTGTCGATCTCCGTGAGTTTCGGCCTCTCGCCGATCTGGCTGAGACGGTCGATCGAGGAGCAGCCGCCCGCAAAGCTCAGCACCGCGAACGAGGCCGTCACCAGGGCGATCCGCCGCACGCTCTGCGAAGACGACGCATCAAACATGAACTTCGACATGAGACTCACTCGGCTTTCGGGGTGGCGGCGTTGGGAAGGCGGTTGGCGACGGTGACGGGCCCTCCGATCTCGGCCTCGGCGGTCTGCTGGGTCAGGCGCGGCGTGGCGATCTCGACCGCAACCTGACCGCGGCCGACAACACGGCCGGAGACGGTGCGCTTGGACTGCACGTTGAGCACGCTCACCGTGTCACCCTCGCTGCCGGTGTCCAGCGCCTTGCCGCGCGTGGTGAGATAGATGCCGGCAGTCTGGAACAGGATGGTGACGTCCTGGTCGCGCTGCACCAGGTCGGGCTTGGCGAGATCAAGCGCCTTCAGCGCCTGGCCGGCGCGCAGCGGCCGGCGCGTCTGCATGCCGAGGGCGGCAGCGCGCGAGATCGGTTCG
>NZ_JBARGP010000250.1:0-2483 GCF_049798375.1 Bradyrhizobium sp. | reverse complement strand
CGTCGGATCAAGGATGCGGTGATGGTCGGCACTCGGACGGCCATCACCTCCTCGCTAAGCCGGAGCCGTGGCGGCGACCGGCTTGGGCTGGCGGGCGATCGAGATCGCCAGGACGGCCGCGATCAGGCAGAGCGCGCCGGCGACGAAGAATGCCGGCAGATAGCTTGCGAGCAGCGTGCGCGACAGGCCTGCGCCGAAGGCCGCGGCGCCGGCACCGAGCTGATGGCCGGCGAAGATCCAGCCGAACACCAGATTGGCGCGTTCCGGCCCGAAGCGTTGCGCCGTCAGGCGCACCGTCGGCGGCACGGTGGCGATCCAGTCGAGCCCGTAGAACATCGCAAACAGCGACAGGCCGTAGAACGAGAAATCGGTGAAGGGCAGGGACACCAGCGACAGCCCGCGCAGGCCATAATACCAGAACAGCAGCCAGCGATTGTCGTAGCGGTCCGACAGCCAGCCCGAGAGGATGGTGCCGAAGAAGTCGAAGATGCCCATCGCGGCGAGCAGGCTCGCGGCCTGAACCTGCGGAATGCCGAAGTCGAGGCACATCGGGATCAGATGCACCTGTACCAGCCCGTTGGTCGAGGCGCCGCAGATGAAGAAGGTCGCGAACAGGATCCAAAATACCCGCGACTGCGACGCATCGCGCAGCGTGCCGAGCGCAGCCGCCATGATCGGCGCGTGGGTCGCCGGCGCAACGGCGAGCGGCTCGCTGCTCTTGTCGCCGTAAGGACGCAGGCCGAGATCGCTCGGGCGGTCGCGCATGATGAGCAGCACCGCGGAAGCGGAGACACCGAGCAGGACGCACATCAGCGACAGTCCGACCCGCCAGCCATACTGATCGGTGATCTTGGCGAGCAGCGGCAGGAACACGAGCTGTCCGGTCGCGGTGCTGGCGGTGAGGACGCCAACCACCAGACCGCGCCGCTCGGTGAACCAGCGGGTCGCGACGGTGGCCCCCAGCACCAGCGCGGTCATGCCGGTGCCGAGGCCGATCACGACGCCCCAGAGTGCCACGAGATGCCAGACCTGCGTCATGCCCAGCGAGAGCAGCAGCGCAGAGACGACGACGACCTGCGCTGCCAGCGTAACGTTGCGCAGGCCATAACGGTTGAGCAACGCGGCCGCGAACGGCGCCATCAGTCCGAACAGGATAAAGCGGATCGACAGTGCCGAGGAAATCTCCGCGGTGCTCCAGCCGAATTCATGCTGTAGCGGGACGATGAAGACGCCGGGAGCTCCAACCGCACCGGCCGTGATCAGCGCGGTGAAGAAGGTCAGGGCAACCATGGCCCAGCCGTAATGGATGTTGCGGCGGGCAAGCGCAGCCGCGAGCCAATTGGAGATCATCGATCCTCGAATGCGTGGCGTGAGTGGTTAAGTACGATCTTGACCCAGGAGGCGTTCGACTGAAATGACAAACTTCCCTCAGTTTCAGACATCAGGGACATCAGCCCGCCTTGCGCTCGACCGCGATCGCCGTGGCCTCGCCGCCGCCGATGCATAGCGCCGCTACGCCGCGCCGTAAATTCTGCGCTTCCATCGCGTGCAGCAGGGTCACGATCAACCGCGCGCCGGTGGCGCCGATCGGATGTCCCAGCGCACAGGCGCCGCCATTGATGTTGAGACGATCGCGGGGAATGCCGAGATCGCGCTGCGCGGCCATCGCCACCACGGCGAACGCCTCGTTGATCTCGAACAAATCGACGTCGCCGACGCTCCAGCCGACCTTGTCCAGCAGCTTGCGGATCGCGGGGATCGGCGCCGTCGTGAACCATTGCGGCTCCTGGCTGTGGGCGGCATGGCCCTTGATCTCGGCGATCACAGGCAGGCCGTCGCGCTCGGCGCGCGAGCGCCTGGCGAGCACCAGCGCGGCAGCGCCATCGGCATTGGCCGAGGAGGCGGCCGGCGTGATGGTGCCGTTGCTGCGGAACGCAGGCTTCAGCGATGGGATCTTGGCCGGATCGACCTTGAGTGGATGCTCGTCATTCCCGATGATGCGCGGACCGGATTTCTCGACGATGGTGATCGGCACGATCTCGGCCTTGAACGCGCCACTCTCCACCGCCTTGCGGGCGCGGGTCAGCGTCTCCACAGCGTAGGCATCCTGATCGGCGCGCGTGAACTGATAGGCCTCCGCGGTCGCCTCGCCGAAATCGCCCATCGAGCGGCCGGTCTCATAGGCGTCCTCCAGCCCGTCGAGCATCATGTGGTCGAGGATGCGGTCATGGCCGGCGCGGTAGCCGCCGCGCGCCTTGGCCAGCAGATAGGGTGCGTTGGTCATGCTCTCCATGCCGCCGGAGACCACGATCCCGGCCGAGCCGGCATGGATGATGTCGTGGGCCAGCATGGTCGCCTTCATGCCGGAGCCGCAGACCTTGTTGATGGTGGTGGCACCGGTGGCATCGGGCAGGCCGGCTGCGCGTGCCGCCTGGCGGGCCGGCGCCTGGCCTTGCCCGGCTGGCAGCACATTGCCCATGAAC
>NZ_JBARGP010000249.1:0-9787 GCF_049798375.1 Bradyrhizobium sp. | reverse complement strand
GCACCTGGCCGATCCGCGACGGCGCCATGGTGTCGCTGCCGCCGGCTCCGGGAACACCGTTAGCATCGGCGGGGCTACCAGCTGCGGCGGTCCGGCGCAGCGGCGAATCCTGCGGCGCCAGGAACCCGTCACGTACCGGGCTCAGCACATCCATGGTCTGGGCCGCAGCAGGGCCGGCCAACCCGGCCGTGGCGAGCAGCAGGCACGCGAGAGACGCGCGAAAGATCAGCGCACGCCCTCCCCGAGCACTGGCAGGCCCCAACCCCACGATAAAAAATACTCCAATAAAATCAGCAGTTTAACTAGACGACCCTGCGCCGCCAGGACAATTGCCGTTAAGGGAGTTAAAACAAATATGGTTAATGGGCTGTTGATGGCCCTCTTGCCGCCTCACCCATGGTAAAGGACGGGCCTGTTGGACCTCGCTTGTTCCGGATGCCATGCCAAAATCGAAACCCCTGATTGAGCCGCCTGCCCGCCATACCGACGTGCAATCGGCGCTGCGGACGCTGGAAGCGGGCAGCAATGGCATCGCCGCGATTGCGGCGGCCCTACAGGGTCCGCTGGCGCCCGCGTTCGTGAGTGCGGTCGAGCTGATCCGCAAGGCCAAGGGACGGGCCATCATCACCGGGCTCGGCAAGTCGGGCCACGTGGCGCGCAAGTTCGCGGCCACCCTGGCATCGACCGGCACGCCCGCCTTCTTCGTCCATGCCGCGGAAGCCGGCCATGGCGACCTCGGCATGATCACCGCCGACGACGTCATCATCGCGCTGTCGTGGTCGGGCGAGCAGCCGGAACTGAAGACGCTGATCAACTACGCCAAGCGTTTCACGATTCCGATGATCGCGGTGACGTCGAATGCGCAGTCCTCGCTCGGGTCAGCGGCCGGCACCGTGCTCGAGCTGCCGAAGGCACGCGAGGCCTGCCCGCATAATCTCGCGCCGACTACCTCGACCTTGATGCAGGCCGCGATCGGCGATGCGCTGGCGATCGCCCTGCTGGAGAGCCGCGGCTTCACCGCGCTCGAATTCGCCAATTTCCATCCGGGCGGCAAGCTAGGCGCCATGCTCAAGCACATCTCCGACCTGATGCGCTCCGGCGATGCGGTGCCGCTGAAGCCTGTGGGCACCGTCATGTCGGACGCGCTGGTCGAGATGTCGGCCAAAGGGCTCGGCTGCGTCGTCATCGTCGACAGCAGCGGCCATGTCGCCGGCATCATCACCGACGGCGATCTCCGCCGAAAAATGCGGCCGGACCTGCAGACCGCTTCCGTCGACGAGATCATGACAGCCAGCCCGAAGACCGTGCGCAGCGACGCCTTGGCCTCCGAGGCGCTGGAGATCCTGAACTCGGCTCAGATCACGACGCTGGTCGTCACAGATGCCGGCAAGCCGGTCGGCATTTTGCACATGCACGATTTGCTGCGCGCGGGCGTGGCTTAAAGGCGACGTCGTCATTCCGGGTGCCTGTTTCGCATAATAGCGGCGCAATGAAAGTGGTTGCGACCCCGCTGTCATCGTTCGCGAAGGCGGACGGTCCAGTACGCCGTGATGTCTCTGTTCGATCCCTTCTGCCGCGGAGTACTGCATGCTCCGCCTGCGCGGACGATCAAGGTCATCCAGCCGGAAACCGCTCAGCCTTGTCCTCCAGCGGCAGCGCCAGCCCGTTCGCCAGATAGGACACGGTGCGATAGAAGCCGCAGAGCAGGATGATCTCCAGGATCTGATCGTCATCATAATGCGTCTTCAGCTCGGCGAACTCGCCCTCCCTGAGCGTCGAGCGATGATGGAAAGCATCGACCGCCGCGATCAGCGCCCGCTCCGCCGAAGACCAGCATGGCGCATCGGCGCTGCCGAGCACGGTGGCGCGAATTTCCTCCGCGCCAAGGCCTGCGCCTTGCGCGAACACGCTGACATGCACGCCCCATTCATATTCGCAGGCACTCAGCGCGCAGGTGCGATCGATGACGATTTCGCGTTCGCGTAAGCTTAACGGGCCCCGATCGAGCAGGCTGCCGGCGCGGAATTTCTCCCAGGCCCTGTCATGGCCGGCCATGACCCGAAACAACGTCAACGGCGGCGCGCCGCGCATGATGCGGTCGAACTGGGCCTGGATATCGGGCGCGTAGGGCGGCGTGAGCGCGGCAATCCGAGACATGGCGGAGCACTCCTTTGACTGCTACATTTATCGTAGTGCTACGCTACACTTTCTGTAGCACCAGGCAAGGACGATTCGATGCCGAAGCCGGCCAAATCACGCGGTGTCCGCGGCTCCCGCACCGGACGGCCGATCATGGCGCTGCTCGACCTCTTGGGTCGGCGCTGGAGCCTGCGGATCCTGTGGGAACTCCGCGGCGACCCGCTGACCTCGCGGGCGTTGCGCACCGCCTGTGACGAGGCCTCGCCGACCGTGCTGCAGACCAGGCTCGACGAGCTGCGCGAGGCCGGCTTCATCGCACTCGGCGACGACGGCTATACACTCACGCCGCTCGGCCGCGAGCTGCACGCCAGCTTCCTGCCGCTGCATGGCTTTGCCGAGCGCTGGCGGGCCAAAAGCTAATTCATGCCTTCGTCATTGCGAGGAGCCGGAGGCGACGAAGCAATCCGGAATCTTCGCACGGCACTGATTGCTTCGTCGCTCCGCTCCTCGCAATGACGGCGTGAGACGACTACTCCCCCGCCACTGTGAGATTGGCGCCATCCGCCTGCACGATCCGCACGCGGCTGCCAGCCGGGGTGTCGGGGCCGGCGACGCGCCAAACCGTGTCGTCGATCCGCACAGTTCCCGCGCCATCGATGATCGGCTTCTCCAAGGTGAAGAGGCGGCCGACCAGGGCTGCGGCACGGCGGTTGAGAAACGGGTTATCGCTGTTCGGTCTGGCGGCACTGCGGGCGACGCGCCGCCACAGCGGCACGGCGGCGGCCGCAAACAGCGCGAACAGCAGGATCTGCAGCTGCCAGGACGGATTGAACGCAAACGATGCAAGCCCGACCAGCAGCGCGGCGAGGCCGAACCAGAGCAGGAAGACGCCGGGCGCCAGCAACTCCAGCGCCATCAGGATGACGCCGAAGATCAGCCAGTTCCAGGTGCCGAGCGTGACAAACATCTCGCTCATGATCAGCCTCTCATCTTACGCGCGCGGCGGCGCTGATGGCGGCGCGCCGGCCGACGGGACCGAGCCACCACGGCGCGCGGCAGCCTGGGCCGAGACCGCGCTCTCGCCGAAGGTCGCTTTTGCGATCTCACCGATGCCGGCGAGCGAGCCCAGCATGCCCATCGCCTCCACCGGCAGCATGATCACCTTCTGGTTCGGCGAGTCCGCGAGCTGTCCGAATGCCTTGATGTATTTGTCGGCGATGAAGTAGTTCAGCGCGGCGACGTCACCCTTGCCGATCGCCTCCGACACCATCTCCGTCGCCTTGGCTTCGGCCTGCGCCGCGCGCTCGCGCGCCTCAGCGTCGAGGAAGGCGGATTGGCGCCGGCCCTCGGCCTGCAGGATCTGGCTCTGCTTGGCGCCCTCGGCGCGCAGGATTTCCGACTGCCGCTGGCCTTCCGCCTGCAGGATGTCGGCGCGCTTGACGCGCTCGGCCTTCATTTGCCGACCCATCGCCTCGACTAAGTCGGCCGGCGGCACGATGTCCTTGATTTCGATGCGGTTCACCTTGAGCCCCCAGGGCGACACCGCGGCATCGACCACCCGCAACAGCCGCTCGTTAATCTCGTCGCGATGCGACAGCACCTGGTCCAGATCCATCGAGCCCATCACGGAGCGGATGTTGGTCATGGTCAACACGATGATCGCCTGCGCCAGATTGGAGACCTCGTAGCTTGCCTTGGCGGCGTCGAACACCTGGTAGAAGGCGACGGACGCCGTCCACCGTCACGGTGGCGTTGTCCTTGGTGATCACCTCCTGTTCGGGAATGTCGATCACCTGCTCCATCATGTTGATCTTGCGCCCGACGCGATCGAAATAGGGCACGATGATATTCAGGCCCGGCGCCAGCGTGCGCGTGTACTTGCCGAACCGCTCGACGGTCCAGTCGTAGCCCTGCGGCACCGTCTTCACGCCGGCGAACAGCGTGAAGATCACCAGCAGCGCCACCGCAATTGCGAAAATGTCGAAACCGCTCATAAAACCTCCAAGGCGGGAAACAGCCGTTCCCGCGCCATTCCACAGCAACCACACATGATGGATTGCCGCGTGATTTTGTCTCGGCGGCGGCGGAACCGGTTCAGAGACCCGGCTTCGACAAAATGATGATAAACCAGGACTTGAAGGTGTCACGTCCCGTCAGGCGTCAGATCCAGCCCTGCAACTCGCGCAGCACCAATTGCCGGATCGCGTCCATGCCCTCATCGCTGTCGTTCAGGCAAGGGATCGCGGAAAACTGCTCGCCACCATTGTGCTTGAAGATCTCGGCATTCTCACCGGCGATCTCTTCCAACGTCTCCAGGCAATCGGCGGCAAAACCCGGCATCACCACGGCGATGCGCTTGATGCCGTCGCGTGCCAGCTTCTCGATGGTCTTGTCGGTGTAGGGCTGCAGCCATTCGGCACGGCCGAAGCGCGACTGGAAGGTGAGCAGCAGTCTGCTCTCGTCCAGACCGAGCCGCTTGCGCAACAGCGCCGTGGTGGCAACGCAGTGCTCGCGATAGGGATCGCCCTTGTCGACATAGGCCTTCGGCATGCCGTGGAACGAGGCCATGATCAGTTCCGGCTCGAACGACAGCGTCTTCAGATGGTTTTCGATCGAGGTCGCGAGCGCCTCGATGTAGAAGTCCTCGTCGTAATAAGGCGGCGTCACCCGAAGCGTCGGCTGTGCGCGCAGAGCGGCGAGCACGCGAAAAGCCTCGTCGCAGACGGTAGCCGAGGTGGCGGCTGAATATTGCGGATAGAGCGGCACCACCAAGATGCGGTCGCAGCCCTGCGCCATCAGCGCGTCGATGC
The DNA here is from genome assembly GCF_049798375.1 of Bradyrhizobium sp. Lineage (GTDB taxonomy): Bacteria > Pseudomonadota > Alphaproteobacteria > Rhizobiales > Xanthobacteraceae > Bradyrhizobium. The sequence continues at coordinate 4,838 of NZ_JBARGP010000249.1, read as the reverse complement.
CGGCCTTCATCGACGGATTGCCGTAGCGCATCGCCCAGTCGACGACGACGTGGGTGCGATCCGCGATTGCCGCTGCCAGCTTGTCGCTCTGCGCGCGCGTGATGGTCTTGAGCGGGGATTCGTCCTTCTCGGTATTCCAGATGGTCAGGTAATCGCGTGCCTTCCGCCCCGGCCGGATGGGCAGGATGACGCCGTTGAGAATGACCTTCCACAGCAGGCCCTGGTTCTCAATCACGCGCGGATCGGACAGGAACTCCCTCAGGTACACCCTCACCCCGGCGGCATTGGCCGTATCCGGCGTGCCGAGATTGACCAGCAGCACGCCGACGCGCGCGGTCTTTGTGGCCGGCGAGGTTCTGACTTGGTCAAGCGAGGCGGCGAGGGTCATGGGGTCCTGGGAAGTTGTGGCCGAACGACTTGGCGGCTGACGCCGACCTTGTCAAGATAAGGACTGTTACGTTGATGTCATCGGGGCGGAGGAGCCATGACCATTGCCGAGTGGTGCGTTTTCGCCAGCGTGATGCTGTACCTGCTGACGATCGCACCGGTGAAATGGCTCGGTGCGAAGCAATTCGACAACGCGCGGCCGCGTGATCCCGCCTTCTACCAGGACGGGATCCGGGCGCGTGCGCTCGGCGCGCACCAGAACGGCATCGAGGCGTTCCCTTTCTTTGCGGTCGCGGTGCTGCTGGCCGAATTCCGCGTCGCGCCGCAGAACCTGATCAACGAGCTCTCGATCCTGTTCGTAATCGTGCGGTCAGCCTATGTGCTGACCTATGTCGGCGACCGCCCGGCGCTGCGCTCGATCCTGTGGGCGCTCGGGTTCGTGATCACCGCGGCCATCTTCTTCCTGCCGCTGATCCGCAATTACCTTCATGTGTGACACCGGGATTTACCGTCGCATTCATGTTCCGACGCCCGTGACGCATGTCAGGCCTGCATCACTGCCGGCCTGTTAATCACACTTACGAAAACGCTGGATTTGACCGTCAAAACGGCCGTTTCGGTCGCGTTCAGCGACGGCCGAAGCTCTCGTGAATTGGCTTGATCGCGGAAATTGCCTATACCGCAGGGTAGATCCCCTTTGACCGACCAGACGGGCGCCCATGGGGCTGCCGAGGGAATTTGTGCTGATGACGTTGAGCGGCCCGACATCCGAGCCCACTGCCCGCGAACCCGGCAATTTCGAGACTGCCTTGCGATCGACGGTGCGGGCGGCGGCCGAGTGGTCGATCGCGAACCAGAAGCCCGACGGACACTGGGTCGGGCGCGCCGAATCCAACGCCTGCATGGAGGCGCAATGGTGCCTCGCGCTGTGGTTCATGGGGCTCGAGGATCACCCCTTGCGCAAGCGGCTCGGACGGTCGCTGCTGGATACGCAGCGGGGCGACGGCGCCTGGCAGATCTATCACGGCGCGCCGAACGGCGACATCAACGCCACCGTCGAGGCTTATGCCGCGCTCCGCTCCTTGGGCTACCGCGATGCCGAGCCGCCGCTCACACGCGCGCGCGAATGGATCGAGGCCAAGGGCGGCCTGCGCAATGTGCGCGTCTTCACCCGCTACTGGCTCGCGCTGATCGGCGAGTGGCCGTGGGAAAAGGTGCCGAACATCCCGCCCGAGGTGATCTGGTTCCCGGCCTGGTTTCCGTTCTCGATCTACAATTTCGCGCAATGGGCGCGCGCGACACTGATGCCGATCGCGGTGCTGTCGGCGCGGCGGCCGAGCCGACCGTTGCCGCCTGCGAACCGGCTGGACGCGCTGTTTCCGCGGGGACGCGCGGCCTTCGACTATGAGCTGCCGGTCAAGCCGAATGCCGGCGGCTGGGACAAATTCTTCCGCGGCGCGGACAAGGTTCTCCACACGCTGCAGAATGTCGGCAACAGGCTGAATCTCGGTCTGTTTCGTCCCGCAGCCACCAGCCGCGTGATCGAGTGGATGATCCGCCATCAGGATTTCGACGGTGCCTGGGGCGGCATCCAGCCGCCATGGATTTATGGACTGATGGCGCTTTATGTCGAAGGCTATCCGCTCAATCATCCTGTCGTGGCCAAGGGTCTCGATGCCCTGAACGATCCCGGCTGGCGCTTCGATATCGGCGATGCGACCTACATCCAGGCCACCAACAGCCCGGTGTGGGACACCATCCTGACCCTGCTGGCCTTCGACGATGCCGGCGTGATCGGCGACTTTCCCGAGGCCGTCGACAAGGCCGTGAACTGGGTGCTCGACCGCCAGGTGCGGGTCCCAGGCGACTGGTCGGTGAAGCTGCCGCACGTCAAGCCCGGCGGCTGGGCGTTCGAGTATGCCAACAACTACTATCCCGATACGGACGACACCGCGGTGGCGCTGATCGCGCTGGCGCCGCTGCGTCACGAGCCGAAATGGCAGGCCAAGGGCATCGACGAAGCGATCCGGCTCGGCGTCGACTGGCTGGTCGGCATGCAGAGCAAGAGCGGCGGCTGGGGCGCTTTCGACAAGGACAACAATCAGCAGATCCTGACCAAGATCCCGTTCTGTGATTTCGGCGAGGCGCTCGATCCGCCGTCGGTCGACGTCACAGCGCATGCCATCGAAGCCTTCGGCAAGCTCGGCTTGTCTCGCAACCATCCCGCCATGACGCGCGCGCTCGACTTCGTCCGCCGCGAGCAGGAGCCGGAGGGACCGTGGTTCGGCCGCTGGGGCGTCAACTACGTCTACGGCACCGGCGCGGTGCTGCCGGCGCTGGCCGCGATCGGCGAGGACATGAGCCAGCCCTACATCCAGCGCGCCTGCGACTGGCTGGTCGCGCACCAGCAGGACAATGGCGGCTGGGGCGAGAGCTGCGCTTCCTACATGGACGTCTCGGCCGTCGGCCGCGGCACTACCACAGCGTCGCAGACCGCGTGGGCGCTGATGGCGCTGCTCGCGGTCAACCGGCCCGGAGATCGCGAAGCGATCGAGCGCGGCTGCAGCTATCTCGTCGAGCATCAGTCCGCAGGCACCTGGGCAGAGCCGGAATTCACCGGTGCCGGCTTCCCCGGCTACGGCGTCGGCCAGACCATCAAGCTCACCGATCCGAGCCTGTCGGAGCGGCTGATGCAGGGCCCCGAGCTCTCCCGCGCCTTCATGCTGCGCTATGGCATGTATTGTCACTATTTCCCGCTGATGGCGTTGGGCCGTGCGCTGCGGCCGCAGGGGCATGGAAAGGCGGTGGCCGTGGCGAAGGCGGAGGAGCCGCAAGCCGCGGAGTGAGCTGAGCCATATCTTTCATAGGTGCGGCGTAGAGCCACAAAAGCCCACCTCATGCACACCGTCATGCTCCGCGCAGGCGGAGCGTCCAGTACGCCGCAGCTTCTCGGTTCATCACCGCCGCCTCGGAATACTGGATCGTCCGCCTGCGCGACGATGACAGCGGAGTGAAACAGTCGAGCGCCGCGTCTCCCTCGCCTCACGCCGCCTCCGGCAGCAGCCCCCGCCGCCGCAACAGCGCGTCGGGCTCCGGCTCGCGGCCACGGAAGGCGACGTAGGCCGCTTCCGGATCGACCGAGCCGCCGGACGCATAGATGTTGTCCAGCAGGCGCTTGGCCGTTGCGGGATCGAAGATGTTGCCGGCCTCCTCGAACGCGCCGAACGCGTCGGCGTCCATCACCTCCGACCACATGTAGCTGTAATAGCCCGATGCATAGTGATCGCCGGAGAAGATGTGGCCGAACTGGGTCGGCCGGTGCCGCAGCACGATCTCCGCCGGCATGCCGATCTTGGCGAGCTCGGCGCGTTCGAAGGCTGCCACGTCCTTGCTGGCAGCGGCCGCCTGGGTGTGGAATTCGAGATCAATCAGCGCCGATGACACGAACTCGATCGTCGCAAAGCTCTGGTTGAACTTGCGCGCCGCCAGGAAGCGCTTGAGCAGGTCCTCCGGCAGCGGCTCGCCGGTCTGGTAATGGGTGGCGAACTTCTGCAAGACTTCAGGCCGCTCCTGCCAGTGCTCGTAAAGCTGCGAGGGCAGCTCGACGAAGTCGGTGAACACGGATGTGCCCGACAGCGACGGATAGGTCACGTTGGACATCATGCCATGCAGGCCGTGGCCGAACTCGTGGAACAGCGTGCGCGCCTCGTCCGGCGACAACAGGGCGGGCTGGCCGTCGGCGCCCTTGGCGAAGTTGCAGACATTGATGATCAAGGGCGCAACCGCGCCGTCGAGCTTCTGCTGGTCGCGCAGCGAGGTCATCCAGGCGCCGGAGCGCTTCGAGGACCTGGCGAAATAGTCGCCGTAGAACAGCGCCTTGTGCTCACCCTTGGTGTCAGTGACCTCGAATACCCGGACATCCGGATGCCAGACCGGAATATCGTGGCGCTCGGTGAAGGTGACGCCGAACAGCCGCGTGGCACAGTCGAAGGCGGCGGCGATCATGTTCTCCAGCGTCAGATAGGGCTTGATCGCGGCATCGTCGAAATTGGCTTTGGCCTGCCGCAGCTTCTCGGCGTAATAGCGCCAGTCCCAGGGCGCGAGCTGGAAATTGCCACCTTCCGCCGCGATCAGCTTCTGCAGCTCGTCGCGGTCGGCGAGCGCCTTGGCCCGCGCCGGCTTCCAGACCCGCTCCAGCAGGCCTCGAACGGCCTCCGGCGTCTTCGCCATGGAATCCTCAAGCCGATAGGCGGCAAAGGTCGGGAAGCCCATGATGGCTGCGGCTTCCTGGCGCAGCGCGAGGATCTCGCCGATGATTTCGTTATTGTCGTTATCGTTGCCATTGTCGCCGCGCGCGGTGAAGGCGCGGAACACCTTCTCGCGCAGGTCGCGCCGGGCGGAGCTCTGCAGGAACGGCTCGACCGAGGAGCGCGACAGGGTCACGATCGCCT
>NZ_JBARGP010000248.1:0-2554 GCF_049798375.1 Bradyrhizobium sp. | reverse complement strand
CACGACGGTCGCGCGCGCGTTGCGGCTGATGATCGTGGCGCGCTCGACGGCGGCGGCGTGGAGGAGCTGGCCGCGCGGCTCGGGATCGGGGCGCGGCATCTCGATCGCCTATTTCAGCGTCATCTCGCCGCAAGTCCGATCCAGGTGGCGCAGACGATCCGCGTGCAGCGTGCCAAGCGGCTGCTCGACACCACGGATTGGCCGATGACCGAGATCGCGCTGCAGTCAGGCTTCGGCAGCCTGCGTCGCTTCAACGCCGCCTTTGCCGCGATCTATCACCGGCCGCCAAGCCAGATCAGGCGGCCGCGGCGCGCTTGATCCTCCCGGCGAACCGCGCCACGATGTTGTTAAATCAGACATTGCGGAGGAGCGGTCGGTGAAATGCTATGAGCTGCAGGGGCCGGGCGGGATCGACGAGCTGGCGCTGGTCGACAAGCCCGTACCGCAGGCCGGCAAGGGCGAGCTGATGGTGCGGCTCACGGCGGCGAGCCTGAACTATCGCGACCTCTTGACGGTGAAGGGCGGCTATGGCGCGCGGCAGAAGTTCCCGCTGGTGCCGTGCTCGGACGGCGCCGGCGTGGTGGAAGCGGTCGGCGATGATGTGCGCGGCTTCGCCGTGGGCGATCGCGTCATCGGCAGCTTCTTCGAGGGCTGGCTCGGCGGCGAACCGTCGGAAGTGAAGATGCGCACCGCGCTTGGCGGCGCGGTGGACGGCACCTTGAGCCAATATCGCGTCTTCAAGGCGAACGCGGTGGTGAAGACGCCTGATCATCTCAGCGATGTCGAGGCGGCGACATTGCCGTGCGCCGGGCTCACCGCCTGGAGCGCGGTAGTCAAGCTCGGCAACATCCGGCCCGGACAGACAGTGCTGACACAGGGCACGGGCGGCGTCTCGATTTTTGCGCTGCAGATCGCCAAGCTCTGCGGCGCGCGGGTGATCGCGACCTCGTCCAGTGAGGCGAAGATCGAGCGGCTGCAGGCGCTCGGCGCCGACGTGACTTTGAACTACAAGACCACGCCGGACTGGGGCAAGCGGGCGCGCGAAATCACCGGCCATGGCGTCGATCTCGTGGTCGAGGTCGGCGGCGTCGGCACGCTCAATGAGTCGATCCGCGCCACCCGCATCGGCGGCAGCATCGCCTTCATCGGCGTGCTCGCCGGCCCGCCGCCGGCCGAGCTGCGGCTGCCACTGATGGTGATGCAGCAGCAGCGGCTGCAGGGTGTCACGGTCGGCTCGGTCGAGGATCTGCAGGCGTTCTGCGACGCGCTCGCGCTGCATGGCACGAAGCCGGTGGTCGATCGGGTGTTTGCGTTCGATCAAGTAAAAGAGGCGTTCCACCACATGGCCAGTGGCGCGCATTTCGGCAAGGTGGTGGTTGCGATCGGCTGAGGCTCAGCCTGTCGTGGCGACGATCGTCTTGCGCGCCGGCAAGGTCATCGCGATGACGCCGGCCACGACGCAGCCGAGCCCGAGCCAGGCGGTCGGTGACAGACGTTCGCCGAGCGCCAGCACGCCGATCGCAACTCCGATCGGCACCCGCAGATAGGATTGCGCTGTCGCGCCGATCGAGCCGAGCGTCTGCACCAGGCGGAAATAGATCACCAGCGCGAGCGCGGTGGAGATGGTCGCCAGCGCCAGCAGCGCCTCCAGTGACGCCGCTGACGGCGCCAATGTCCAGGGACGGTCGATCACCAGCGCGGCCGGCAGCAGCAGGGCCGTGCCGGCCAGCAGCGAGCCCGCCGCTGGCAGCATGGGGTCGAGGCCTTTGAAGCCCTTGCCGTAGATTGCGGCGCCCGCATAGCAGATGGTGGCGGCGACGATCGCGAGCTGGGCCCAGAGCATATCGCCGAGCCCATGCAGCGCCTCGATGCCGACGAGCAGGCAGATGCCGACCAGGCCAGCGGCGACGCCGACCAGCTTGCGCAGCGTGACCGCCTCGTGGCGCGTTACCAGCGCGGTCAGCAGGAAAGCGAAGATCGGCGAGGTCGAGTTGAGGATGGTGGCGAGCCCCGCGTCCACCGCCTGTTCGGCCCAGGCGATCAGCGTGAACGGGACGACGCTGTTGAGGCAGGCCTGGCCGAGGAATTTGCGCCAGGTCGCGGCGTCACCTGGCCAGGCAAGGCCGCGGGCGCGGATCACAGCCGTGAGCACCAGCCCGGCGATCAGCGTGCGTGCCGCGATCAATGTCAGCGGCGGGATGGTGGCGACGCCGAGCTTGATGAAAGTGTAGGACGCGCCCCACAGCGTGGAGAGCAGGACGAGCAGCGCGAGCTCGGTCGCGACGGTGGGTCTTGCGGTCATGACGCCTCGCGGGATTCGGGAGCAGCCGGTTTGCTATCCGTAATCCCGCGACGTCGGAGCATGTTTCGATGCCGGGCGAACTGTTGATGGAAGCCTGCTGGGCGTCAAGCTTAGCTGTCGTCATTGCGAGCGAAGCGACGTGTCCGCCATAGCCTGAAGGGCGACGGCGGAAGCAATCCAGAATCTTCGTGTTGTCCCGGATTGCCTCGTCTCCTGCGGCTCCTCGCAACGACAACAGCAGCAGGCTTTGCG
>NZ_JBARGP010000247.1:0-3941 GCF_049798375.1 Bradyrhizobium sp. | reverse complement strand
ATGTGATCGACCGGATGCAGTTGCCACGGATAGGGATAGTCGCTGCCGAGCACGATCTGGCCGGCGCCGACCTGCGCCACCAGATGGCGGATGGCCTCGGGCGAGAAGATCAGGGAGTCGAAATAGATCTGCTTGAGATATTCGCTCGGCTTCTTCTTCAGCGCGATCTCCGCGTTGCAGCTCTTCGGCCCGACCATGCAGGCATAGTCCGAGCGGTCGGCATAGGACGACAGATAGCCGCCGCCATGGGCTGCGATCACCTTCAGCCCAGGGAAGCGGTCAAAGGTGCCTTCGAAGATCAGATGCGACAGCGCGATTGTCGTGCCCAGCGGATTGGCGATCGTGTTGGCGAGCCAGCCGTTGCCGGCCAGGCGCTTGTTCAGCTCCGGAACCCCCTGGGGATGAATGAACAAGGGTACACCGAGCTCTTCCGCCTTGGCCCAGACCGGATGCAGTCTGGCATCGGAGAATTCCACCCCGTTGACGACGTCACCGATCGCAGCGCCCTTCAATCCCTGCTTCTTGACAGCCGTCTCGAGCTCCTGCACCGCCAGATCGGGCGCCTGCAATGTGAGCGAGGCAAAGGCCGCGAACCGGTCCGGCTTCGACGCACAGAGCTCGGCGAGCTTCTCGTTCTGGATCTTGACGATCTGCGCCGCGAGATCGCGGTCGCGGTCGTACCAGAACGGATTGATCGACAGCACCTCGAGATCGACTGCTTGCGCATCCATGGCCGCAAGGCGCTTGTTGATGTCGATATAGACCTCGTCGCCGCCATTGACCGGCAAAAGCTGCAGTTTGCTGCCATCCTGGCCGAGTAGCGCGGCGACCTCCGGAATCTGACAATGACAATGGACATCAATGGTCCTGGCGCGCTTGCCGTTCACCATCACCGGAAGCGTCTGGCGCGTCGTCGTTTGCCCGCGGACACCCGGCAACATGCCGCAACCGCAAAAGACGAGGCCGGCAGCCGCGCCACCGCGCAGAAAATCCCGACGCGTGGTCATGGCCAATTCCTCCCAGAGGTTGTTTTTTATGGGCGCAGCGTATTCCAGGCTGAGAGCATGCCGCAAGACGAAGTGCACTGCGCTCGGTGCACATTGAGGCTCTGATCAACGCGTCTTGATCGGCGCGTCACCACGCATCAGGATGCAACGGGCAGCCGAAGGGTTCAGACCGGCTTGATGCCGGCCTTGGCAATGACGTCGCGCCATTTCGCCACTTCATCCGCGATACGCTTCCGCATACCGTCGGGGCCATTGGCGATCACCTCGAAGCCGTCGTTGCGCAACTGCTCGGCGATGTCGGTCCGCTTCAGGATCTCGATCGATTTGCTCGCGAGCAACGCCACGACGGCCGCCGGCGTATTCGCTGGCGCGAGAAATCCCTGGAACGTGTCGGAGACGAAGTCCTTGTAGCCGAGCTCCACCATGGTCGGCACTTCAGGCAGGTCGAACCAGCGGTGCTCGCCGGTCACCGCCAGCGCCTTCAGCGCGCCGGACTCGATCTGCGGATGCGCCGGCGGCAGTGCCGCGAAAGCGACCTGCGTGGTTCCGGTGAGGATTGCCTGGATTGCAGGACCCGCGCCGGAGAAGGGCACGTGTGTGATGTTGATGCCGCAGATGATCTTGAACAGTTCGCCGGACAGATGCGGCGTTGTGCCGATCCCCGGGCTCGCATAATTCAGCTCGTCCGGATTGGCCTTCGCGCGGGCGATCAGCTCGGCGATTGTGTTCACGCCGAGCTTGGGATCGACCAGGATCACATTGGGTGAGGTGCCGAGCTCGGCGATGGCGGCGAAATCCTTGGTGGGGTCGTAGGGGATCTTGGCATAGAGGCTGGGATTGACGACATAGGCGCTCGACGTCACCAGCAGCGTGTAGCCGTCGGGCTCTGCATGCGCGGCGATGCCGATGCCGATATTGCCGCCCGCGCCGGGGCGGTTCTCGACCACAGCCGTACCGCCAAGCGCCTCGCCGAGATGACGGGCGAGAATCCGTCCCATGATATCGGTCGGGCCTGCGGGCGCGAACGGCACGATAATCCTGATCGGGCGCTCGGGATAGCCGGCTGCATGGGCGAAGCGTGGGCCAAGCGCGGTCGCCGCGGCAGCCGTGATCAGGCGCCCGCCGGCGCGGAGAACGGCGCGGCGCGGGTACTGGGTTTTCCTCTCGGGCATTTTCTTTTCCGCGCTGGCGCTACATGTCGAACACTGCGACCGCACGGATCGGCGAGGCCGTGCCGTCACGCCATTTCATCGGCAGGCCGATGAAGGTGAATTGCCCCTTGCCGAGCAAGGCTTCCAGATTGCAGAGGCTCTCGATGTGGGTGATGTCCAGGTCGAGGCAGGCCTTGTGAACCAGCAGGTTGACGTCGCTGTCAGGGCCGGGCCGCATCGAATCGATGCCGAAATGCACGACGCCCTGTTTGGCAAGCCATTCGGTCGCCGCGACGTTCACGCCGCTGTTGTCGGTCGCATAGGCCTTGCGTGGGAAGGTGCGCGCGTGATGCCCGGTGCAGAGCAGGACCGTGCCGCCTTTGGGCACGCCGAGCCCTGTCTTCTGGACCGCGTCCTCCAGGTCGGCCGGCGTGATCTCGGCGCGCGGCGCGATGTGCTGCAGGTCGAGGCAGATTCCGGGTACGATGCACTTTTCCAGCGGATACTTATCGATCGGGATGCCGCGCGGGCCGAAATGCCGGGGCGCATCGATATGGGTGCCGCCATGGTCGGCCATCGAGATGAACATCGACGCCAGCCCCCAGACGTTGCCGGATTCCGTCAGCGCCGCCTCGTGGTCCTTCCAGATGCCATGGATGATCGGGGGATGGCCGGGATAGCTCGGCGTGCGGTGATAGAGCTCACGGCTAAGGTCGACGATTTTCATGGCGAGCGCCTTCTCGAATGGGAGCCTTCTGGCCAGCATAGCCTGCCATTCGAAAAAGTGGAGACCCCCGTCCGGAAGACGCGCGCGATGAGCTCCTCGTTCGCTAGTGCAGCACGTGGCGCGGCAGCCAGAGCGAGATCTCCGGGATGTAGGTGACGGCCATCAGCACCGCGAACATCACCGCATAGAACGGCCAGATCTTGCGCATCACCTGTTCAATCGACACCTTGCCGACCGCGCAGCCGACGAACAGGATCGCGCCGACCGGCGGATGGCACAGACCGATGCCAAGATTGAGCAGCATGATCATGCCGAAATGGACGGGATCGACGCCGAAGTTCTGCATCACCGGCAGCAGGATCGGCGTTGCGATCAGGATCGAAGGCGCCATGTCGATGAGCGTGCCGAGCACCAGCAGCAGCACGTTGATCAGCAGCAGGATGACGTATTTGTCGCTCGAGATCGACAGGAAGAACTGCGTCATCTTGGCCGGCATCTGCGTCAGCGCCATGATGTAGCCGACCGAGGAGGCGCAGGCGATCAAGGTCATCACCATTGCGACTGTGCGCAGGGTCCGGTGCAGCAGCACCGGCAGATCGCGCCAGCGATAATCGCGATAGATGAACATCGTGACGAAAAATGCCCACACGCACGCCACTGCGCCGGCCTCGATCGCGGTGAATATGCCGCCCAGGATGCCGCCGAGAATGATAACCAGCGTGATCAGGCCCCAGGCGGCGTCGACCGTAATCCTGATCGCGTCCGCGGCCTTAACGAGCGTGCCCTGCGGATGGCGCTCGCGATAGGCGATCACGATGCAGAGCATGATCAGCGAGAAGCCGAGCAAAAGGCCGGGAAACACGCCGGCCATGAACAGCGCGCTGATCGAGATGGTACCGCCGGTCGCCAGCGAATACAGCACCGCGTTATGGCTTGGCGGCACCAACAGTGCCTGCACCGACGAACTGATGGTCAGGTTGGTCGCGAACACCCGCGGATAGCCGGAGCGCTCCATCTGCGGAATCATCACCGAGCCGATCGCCGAGGTGTCGGCAA
>NZ_JBARGP010000246.1:0-3496 GCF_049798375.1 Bradyrhizobium sp. | reverse complement strand
GCCGCGGCAAAGCGCTCGGCGAACGGCATCTCGTTGAACAGCATGGTGAGGTTGGCGGCAAAACGCGGCATGATCGTCCCCTGCTCTGTCGTGATCATTCGGCCGGCTGCAGCGTGCCGGCGCGCTGGCCATCGACAGCATCGAGCGGGAGATCCAGCACCCCCTCGAACTCGGTGACGTTGTCGATCTCGGTGCCCATCGCGATGTTGGTGACACGCTCCAGGATGAACTCGACCACCACGGGCACGCGGTAGCGCGCCATCCATTCGCGCGCGGTGGCAAAGGCCGCCTGCGCCTGATTTGGATCGGTGACGCGGATCGCCTTGCAGCCAAGGCCTTCGGCGACCGCGACGTGATCGACGCCATAGCCGCCGACTTGAGGTGCGTTGATGTTCTCGAACGAGAGCTGCACCTGATAGTCCATCGCGAAGCCGCGCTGCGCCTGGCGGATCAGGCCGAGATAGGCGTTGTTCACGACCACATGGATGTAGGGCAGCTTGAACTGCGCCCCGACCGCGAGCTCCTCGATCAGGAACTGGAAGTCGTAATCGCCCGAGAGCGCGACGATCTCGCGGGTAGGATCGGCGGCGCGGACGCCGAGCGCGGCCGGCAAGGTCCAGCCGAGCGGTCCCGCCTGCCCCGCATTGATCCAGTGGCGCGGATGATGGACTTGCAAGAATTGCGCGCCGGCGATCTGCGACAGGCCGATCACGCTGACGTAGCAGGTGTCGCGGCCGAAGGCGCGGTTCATCTCATGATAGACGCGCTGCGGCTTGATCGGCACCTGGTCGAAGTCGCTCTTGCGCAGCATGGTGCGCTTGCGGTCCTGGCAGGCAGCCGGCAAGGCCTGCCGCTCGCGCAGCCGCCCGTCCCGGCGCCACTCGCGCGCCACCTCGAGGAACAGCGCAAGCGCGGCCCTGGCGTCGGAGACGATGCCGAGATCGGGATTGAACACGCGGCCGATCTGGGTCGGCTCGATGTCGACGTGAACAAATTTGCGACCTTTGGTGTAGGTCTCGATCGAGCCAGTATGGCGGTTGGCCCAGCGATTGCCGATCCCGAGCACGAAATCGGACTCGAGGAAATTGGCGTTGCCGTAGCGGTGGCTGGTCTGCAGGCCGACCTGGCCCGCCATCAGCACGTGATCGTCAGGGATGGCGCCCCACGCCATCAGGGTCGGGACAACAGGCACGTTGACGGTCTCGGCAAAGGCGACCAGGAGGTCGCTGGCATCGGCGTTGATGACGCCGCCACCCGCCACGATCAGCGGCCGCTCCGCAGCGTTGAGCATCTCCAGCGCCTTTTCCACCTGCTTGCGGGTCGCGGCCGGCTTGTAGACCGGCAGCGGCACATAAGTCTCGTCGTCGAACTCGATCTCGGCAAGTTGCACGTCGACCGGCAGGTCGATCAGCACCGGACCGGGCCGCCCCGAGCGCATGATGTGGAAGGCCTGGCTGAACACGCGCGGGACCAAGCCTGGTTCGCGCACGGTGACCGCCCATTTGGTCACCGGCTTGGCGATCTGCTCGATATCGACGGCCTGGAAATCCTCCTTGTAGAGCCGCGCCCGCGGCGCCTGCCCGGTGATGCAGAGGATCGGAATCGAATCGGCAATCGCCGAATAGAGCCCGGTGATCATGTCGGTGCCTGCCGGCCCCGAGGTGCCGATGCAGACACCGATATTGCCGGCCTTGGCGCGGCTATAGCCTTCCGCCATGTGCGAGGCGCCCTCGACATGGCGCGCCAGGATGTGGTGGATGGAATCGCGCGCCTTCAGCGCCGAATAGAGCGGATTGATCGCCGCCCCCGGCACGCCGAAGGCGCAAGTGACGCCTTCCTTCTCCAGAATACGGACTGCGGCATCGATCGCGCGCATCTTCGGCATGGGACGCTCCTCGTTATCTCGGTTCGAGTTCGCGTCATTGTCGTTGCAAGCGCCGGACGATCTCAATGCGGCCGATTTTATTTCCCGCGAGATGGCAGACGCGATGATTTCGCGCGCATCTTCAAGCCAGTAGCCGATGAACAGGAATGGAAAATATTAGTTTCGTCATTGCGAGCGCAGCGAAGCAATCCAGAGTCAGGAAGGAAGTCTGGATTGCTTCGTCGCTTCGCTCCTCGCAATGACGGCGTCGATAGGAGAAACGAAGCGAGCCAGGTCGTCTAACCCCGGAGCGGCATCACGCCGCCGAGCGCCAGCGTCAGTTCGGCCGCGATGTCGTGCACGGCCTTGCCGAATTCGCAGAGACGCGCCTCGGTGATGCGGCTGGTCAGGCCGGAGATCGAAACCGCGGCGAGCGGCTCGGCGCAATCGTTGAAGACGACCGCGGCGACGCAGCGCAGGCCGAGCCGCGCCTCCTCGTCGTCGACGGCGTAGCCCTGCCGCCGTATCGCCTGCAATTCCTTGAACAGCTCGCCGGCGCGCACGATCGACTTCGTGGTCAGCTGCGGCATGCCATGACGGTGGATGATCGCAGCCACATCATCGTCCGAATAGGTCGCGAGCACGGCCTTGCCGATTCCCGAGGCGACCATGGCGACGCGGCCGCCGACCTTGGTGAGCGCGCGCGTGATCTCGCGGCTTTCCAGCCGCACCAGCACCATCAACTGGTCATCGTCGACGACGGCGAGATTGGCGGTCTCGCGGGTCTGGTCGCGCAACTTGCGCAAATACGGAATCGCCTGCGCCACGACGTTGCGATGGCGGGTGAAGGTGGCGCCGACCGCAAAACTCTGCGCGCCGACATGCCATTTCGACGAGGTCTGGTCGAACTGCACGAAGCGGCGCTTTTCCAAGGTCGTCAGCAGCCGATGCGCGGTGGAAGTCGACAAGCCGGTGCGCACGGCGAGGTCGCTGAGGCGGTAGCCTTCGTCGTCCTCGGCAAGCGTTTCGAGGATCAGCAGCGCGCGGTCGACCGATTGCACGCCGCCATCGCGCGGCTCGGCGGCAGTGCTCGATTTCGGCTCCGCCTCTCTGCGTCGGATCACATCTCGCCCCATCGCGACCTGTACTCCGTTGCTGCCATTCGGCTCGTCGCCGTCCCTCTCCGAGCGTTGTGAAGCATCGTCCGGACAAAGATGAGGAGAAAGAAGCGTAGCCCGGGTGAGCGCAGCGATCCCGAGACACCGGCCCCTAGGATCGCTACGCTCACCCGGGCTACGTCTGTTCTCGTGGAGATACAGGGTGAGAACAATGAAGCCCGGTAGCCGCCGCGATTGTCACCGCGGCGGCTATCCTGATCGTGCCTTACAGCAGGCCCGCGCCGCGCGCCCATTTGTACTTGGCACCTAACACCTCGACCGGCAGCTCGGTCGAATAGGCGTAGGACGGGATGCCGTTCTGGTAGAGATATTCGGCGGCTTCCTCGACCTCGATGTCGCCGGCGAGCGAGGCGACCATCGGCTTGACGAAGCCCTTGGCCTCCATCTCCTTCTTCACCTCGACCATGTTGCGCGCGAACACCATCGGCGGCGTCACGATGGTGTGCCAGTAGCC
>NZ_JBARGP010000245.1:0-9732 GCF_049798375.1 Bradyrhizobium sp. | reverse complement strand
CGACGCGGCGGCCGCCGCTCGCCATCGCGCTTGCCGCCAAACTCCTTCTTTGGCCCGAAATCCTTCTTGGGCCCGCCGTAGCTGCGCTTGGGCCCCCCTACTCCGCGCGCCGGCGAAGAACGGCCTTTACCGCCGGACGGCCGATCACGCCGGCCGCGGGAGTCGTTGTTTTTATCGGTGTCGCGGGGCATGAAGGTCTCGCTCAGGATGCAGGGCGAACGGTAATACGCGCGCTCTCTGCGCCGCATGTCGCATGAAAATTAGGGGTCACTTTTGCTGAAGGGCGATCCAGTAGCAGACTTGAGCAGGCAATACGAGCCATGAACGCACCGTCTTTCATGGATTTAGCGTTAAAAGCGGCCGAATCGGCCGGAAATGCCGGCGAGGTCCCGATCGGCTGCGTTGTGGTTCGGAACAACGAGGTGATCGCCACCGCGGCGAACCGCACCCTGACCGACCGCGACCCGACCGCCCATGCCGAGGTGCTGGCGCTCCGGCAGGCCGCAAAAACGATCGGGAGCGAGCGGCTGGTCGACTGCGACCTCTATGTCACGCTCGAGCCCTGCACCATGTGCGCCGGCGCGATCTCGTTCGCGCGGATCCGCCGGCTCTATTACGGCGCGGCCGATCCCAAGGGCGGCGCGGTGGACTCAGGCGTGCGCTTCTTTGCCTCTCCCACCTGCCATCATGCGCCGGAGGTGTATTCCGCCGTGGGCGAGCAGGAGGCGGCAATGCTGCTGAAGGAGTTTTTCAAGGCGCGGCGGTGAGGGCTGCACTCGCGCCATGACCACAGCTGTCGTCACCCGCGCAGGCGGATGACCCAGTACTCCGAGACAGTTGTGACCGACCGAGGGGGGCTGCGGCGTACTGGATCCCCGCCTGGCGGGGATGACACCGTGTTTGTAGTTATCCTTCCAGGAAAAATTCCCGCAACAACCTCGCGGTTACGTCCGGATTCTCCTCAGTGAGGAAATGCCCCGAGTCCACCGGCGCGCCGCGCACATTGGTCGCCCATTTTTTCCAGGTATCGAGCGGCGTCGCGGCGGAGCTGGCAATGCCGGCGTCGCCCCACAGCGCCAGCATCGGGAGTGTGATCTTGTTGCCGGCCTCGAAGTCCGCCTTGTCGATCTCGTAGTCGGCATAGGCGCCGGCGCGGTAATCCTCGCACATCGCGTGGATGCGGGCGGGATCGCGGAACGGCGCGAGATAATGTTCCAGCGCGCGCGGATCCATCGCGGCCAAGGTCTTCGCCTTGGTCTGGCTCGCCATCTTCTGCTTCAGGAAGAACTCGCCCGCGCCCGATATCAGGGTCTCGGGGAACGGCGCGGGCTGCGCCAGGAAGGTCCAGTGATAGATCTTCAGCGCGTAGGCGCGGTTCATGCGTTCCCAGTAATCATAGGTCGGCAGGATATCGAGCACGGCGAGCTTCGACAGCCGGCCGGGGTGATCAAGTGCCAGCCGGTACGAAACGCGGCCGCCGCGGTCGTGGCCGGCGAGTGCGAAATGCACATGGCCAAGCTGCTCCACCGCCTCGACCACGGTCGTGGCCATGGCGCGCTTGGTGTAGGGCGTATGCTGCGCATCACTCTCCGGCATGTCGGACCAGCCATAGCCGGGGAGATCGGCGATGATCAGCGTGAACTTGTCGGCAAGCTGTGGCGCCACCTGATGCCACATCACATGCGTCGAGGAGAAGCCGTGCAGCAGCAGCAGCGGCGGCCCGCTGCCGCCGACGCGGGCGAACACGCGGCCCGACGAGGTGTTGATCCATTTCGATTCGTAGCCGGGAAACAAGTCGGCGAGATCAGACATGATATTCCTCCGCGGATCACCGCAGCGACCGCATGATCTCGGCGCGTTATAGCGGGACGAAATCTCCAGCGAAACCGGGTGACCGCGCAGCTCAGCCGCGCGCGGCGCGAAATACGAACCGGATCGGGAGCGCGCCGACATCTCCGCCGAGACCGGCCTAATGCTGCAACGTGTTCGATGCCGCAGCGGCATCGCGGCGAACCAGCAGCGTGAATTCCTTCATGCCGTAATTGTTGACGAGCTCGACACTGCATTTCAGCTCGGCCTGACAAAATCGTATCCACGGCTCCGGGATAGTTTTGTACAGCCGCATGCGGTCGGAATGGTCATCCGCCCCCGGCTCGGAATCCGCGATCATGAAATTGACCGCAAGGCCGCGCCGGCTGGTCTCATGCATCTGCCGCAACATCGACTCGATGAACATCTCCCAGTCTTGCCGCGAATAACCGACATTGACGTTCATGACGCCGCTGGCGACCGTATAATCGGCGATGCGCGGGCTCTTTGCGCTCACCGCGAACCGGCACTGAGGACCGGCAAAGCGACGCCGTGCCCGGCCGATCATGGCACGGGACAGGTCGATGCCGAGATAGTCGATCTCACAGCCGGCATGGCGCGCGGCGAGAAACGGCACCAGCGCGCCATAGCCGCAGCCGACATCGTTCAGGCTGAACGCTGCGCTAAAGTCACACAGCTTGAGCAACTGCACGAAGCGCAGCGCCTGCGTCGCCTGACAGGACCAGTCGACACCGAGCGGTGTCGCACCATGACGTTTGACCCGCGCGGTGTAGTAATTGTCGACATCCGAGCAAATGCGACCGACGTCTGGTGGCTTGCCCTCGAAGCGCCTGCTGGCGACGTCGTTCATTAATCAGCGAGTTCTCGCGCGCGTCTGGCGCGGACCTCATTGGCCACCTGTTGCCGGGCCTCGCGACCAGGTGTGGTCGGAATTGAGATGATAACGTGCATGTCGAGCGAGAACACGACCGCGCGTCCCTGCGAAACGATCACGCGCGGATCATCCGTTGCGGCGTGACATACGATCGATACCGATAGCGGCTTCTCAGACTCCAGATTTTCCTTGAAGGCGTGGATGACGCGGTCATGCCCGGTCATGTCGGTGACATCAGAAGGATAAGTCTTGAGATGATCCAGAAAACGATACCAGCGACGACGCTCAGCCCAATCGTTCGGGACGATACCGAGCAATTTGAACGATTGCTGCAAGCTGTGCCGGCCCGAGAAAACCTCGAACTCGCGCTGCAGCTCAACCATTTCCGATAGAGCTTCAGGCTCAAACCGCTTGTTCAACTGCATCAGAATATCCAAGGTCGTGCTGTCCTTGAGCAAGCCACCCATCGGATCATCCTCCCCAAGCTGCGCGGCCGTTAGAGCCGCGCCCCGTTGACACGCTTAGATTGTATACGACGAAGCGAGGCCCACAAGGGCTTAAAGCACTTGGCGGGAACGAAAATTATTTCGGCTTGATATTGCGGCGCGACAGACGACCACATGAGCTTTGCTGCGTGCGCCTACGAGCGAATGACGCCAACCAATCCCGTCGGGGTCAGCGCGCTTCGCAACGACCTCATGTCTTGCTTCGCTTCGGGGTCGCTTTGCGCCCGGTTCGGGCGGCTCCTGCCGCTTTCCGGCCCCGTGTGCCGGCCGGCGTGGTCGGGATTGAAATGACGACATGCGTTTCCGGGGAGAAGACGGTCGGCGGGCCCTCCGACACCATCACACGCTTGTCGTCCTTGCTCGAGTGACAGACGATCGAGACCGGCATCGGCTTCTTGCCTTCAAGACCCCCCTGGTAGGCCCGGAGAATCCGGTCATGCCCATTCACCTTGTCGAGGTCGGAGGGGTAAGTCTTCAGAAAATCCAGGAACTTGTACCAACGGAGGCGTTCCAACCGGTCCGCTGGTACGATCCCGATTAATGCAAACGACTGACGCAGGCTGCGCCGCGTTGAGAAGATTTCGAACTCCCTCTGCAACTCGACCATTTCCGCCAGCGCTTCGGAATCGAAGCGCGCGTTCAGCTGCGT
This sequence comes from Bradyrhizobium sp., assembly GCF_049798375.1. Lineage (GTDB taxonomy): Bacteria > Pseudomonadota > Alphaproteobacteria > Rhizobiales > Xanthobacteraceae > Bradyrhizobium. Next base: position 5,873 of record NZ_JBARGP010000245.1, on the reverse strand, counting down.
GATGATGTCCTGTGTCGTTCTGTCCTTGAGAAAATCTCCCATGGCCCCGCCCCTCTACTAATGCATGATGAAAACACGACCATTGTGCACGGCTTATTTGATATCTTCAAGGGAGGATCGGCACTCAATCAACATCGGCCGGTAGAGGCCTGCTGCAGAAACTTCAAGCAATCGTTCCGCATCGGCAAGTGCCGCGTAGGCTTCGTCATCATTCCGTAGATCCGAACGCGATGCATGGATCAGAGCCTGCAACAACACCGCATGCAGCTCACCGATACGGTCCGTACGGCGCTTTGCGACGCCGGTCGCTTCCTGGACTACTTCTAGGCTCGCGTGCAGATCTCCTGCCCGATAAAGCGTCTCGGCAAGATCGGTCAGCATGCGGGCTTCGTATTCCAACCCAGCTCTTGCCTGCCGCCCGTAGTCGACCGCCCGCCGGAGTTCGCAAGCCGCAGCAGCGAAATGGCCCGCAGTTGCCTGAGCAAGTCCTGTACCCGCAATGGCTTTGACCTGGAGATAGGGGATGCCGGAAGATTCGGCGATCTGACGCAATTCGGCGGCGTGCCGAAAGGCCGCATCCACGTCCCGCTGCGACTTGGCGAATTCGATCGCCACGAGATGGGGAATGAACCGAACAATGGGCGGCAGAGGCTCTGGAGGCTTCTCGAGCAACTCGAACAGCTCGATCTGCAGTTCGGCAAAGCGACCGAGTAGCATCAATATCCGCGCCTTCAGGCACTTGAGCCAATGGTCGACATTGAACCCCATGATCTGGTTGGGGTTGAGCCCAAGGGTGACATCGCTTTCGAAACCGCTTTGTTGCGCCATGGCAGCCTGCGCTGTTTCAGCTGCAGCAAGCGCCTCGACAGCGCGTCCCGACATCAGGAAAGCCTGCGCCAGCATCGCATTGACGGTGGCATAGCGGCCAACGTCGCCCTCTTCGGAGGTCAGCTTAACCGCGTTCTGAACCAAATTGACGTAGTCATCGGCGGCACCAGTCGCGGCCAGAACCCGTCCATAGGTGCCGATCAAGATCGGCTCATGCATCTTGTCGGAGGAGCGAGCATAGCGGAGCGCCTCCTCGGCGTAAGGCTTCACTTCTTCCGCCGAGATCCCCACACGCCAACCGCAACCCAGGATCTGACCGCTGGCGAACGCGCGCAGACGTTCAACGTGTTGGGTTTGCGGCTGGTCCTGCAGCAGCATCCGAATTTTCTTCCAGAGCCGAAGGGCCTCGGCGGTGTCGGTGCGGGCTATCCACCGCGCGGCGCGCTGCAGATGCTCGATGGCCGCCATGGTCTGGCCGGCGGCCTCATAATGCGCCGCAATCAAACCGGCGAATTCGTCCTGGCTCCCCCAGTCGAGCCCCCCGATCGCCGTTGCCGCGGCCGCGTGCAGCGTGGCCAGGCGCGACCGCAACTGCATCGCATAAGCTACTTCCTGGATCAGCGGATGGCGGAACGCAAGCACGCCCATGTCGAACGGAGGAAGATCATACAGCAGCTCGGCCTGCCGGAGCTGCGCGAGCGCATCGAACAGGTCAATGTCCGGAAGGCCTGCGACCGGCTTGAGCACCGATAAGGCGATCGAGCGCCCGATCACCGCCGCCGCTTCCAGGACGCTCTTGGCGGTATCGCCGAGACGATCGATCCGGGCGGCGATCACCGCCTGCACGGTCGAAGGCAGCGGGATCGCATCGGTGTCGCCCTTCAGCCGATACGCACCGCGCTCGCCTTCGAACTCGCTGGTTTCCGAAACGGCGTTGGCGAGCTCCTCGAGAAAGAACGGGTTGCCCTGCGCACGTTCGACAATGTTGCGGCTGAGGCCAGCCAGCGATGGATCTTCTCCGAATACGCCGCGCAACAGTTCCTGAGTCTCCTCGGAGCCGAGCGGCATGATATGCAGCTCGTGAAACGGGGTTTCCTGCGTGAACGATGCGGCGAAGCCCGGTCTGTAATTGACCAGCAGCAAACGCCTCGTGCCGATCATCGACTCCGCGAGCGCTTTGACGAATTCCTCGCTGGCCTCATCGATCCAATGCAGGTCCTCGATCAGGATCACCGCGGCGCCGTCGGCCGGCTCGGTGCGGAACAGCATCTGAACCAGATTGAGCAACCGCGCTCTCAGCACGTCCGGATCAAGCTTCGGTACGGGCCGGTCAGGATCGGCAAGTCCCATGAACTCCAGCAGCAACAGTGCCGATGGCTCCGGCACCGACATCTCGGCGAGCTTGTCGCAGACGCGCTGGCGCGACGCTTCGGCTGAATCCTTCGGACGGATACCAAAGAAATCGCGCAGCAGCTCCAGAACCGGCTGGAATGGCGTGGCGCGACCATGTGCGAGCACACGGGATTCGTAGACACGAATTCCCTGGCGGCGGCAGTTCTCCGCAAATTCGAAGCACAGCCGGCTCTTGCCGATACCGGCCTCGCCGACGACGCCGACCACGCTCCCGCGTCCCTCCAGCACGTTCGCCAGCTCGCGTTCGAGCACCCCGAGCTGAGCGTCACGCCCGATCAACGGCAACAGGCGCTGGCCGCTGCGAAAGACGTCGCTGGCGACGGCATTGAGCCGGCCGACCAGCCTGAAGACCGCGACGGGCAGTGCAATTCCGCGAATGGTCTGAATGCCAAGCGGCTCGACCTCGACGAACTGCCGGGCAGCCGCAAAGGTCTCCCTGCTGATCAGGATCGTTCCTGGCTCCGCCATGTTCTCCAGCCGATTGGCGAGGTGCACATTGGCGCCTGCCGCATCATAGGTCTGGTACATGCTGTTTTCGACGACCTGGACGACCACCTCGCCGGTATGAAGCCCGACGCGGATCTGCATAAACGGATCGGACAGACGCGCGATCGAGTCCTGGATCGCCAATGCGCCGAGGCAGCCGCGGACGGCATGATCCTCATGCGGCACGGGAGCCCCGAACAGCGCCATGACGCCGTCGCCCTGCATCTTGTTGACGATGCCGTCATAGCGATGGACGGCCTCTTTCATCAGGTTCAGCACCGGATCGAGCCGTTGCATGGCAAGCTCGGGATCGCCAAGACTGTCAATCAGACGGGTCGAATCCCTGATATCCGCAAATAGCACCGTCAGGCGCTTGCGCTCACCGCCTCTGCTGCTCAACGTCTTCAGCACGCGCTGGGCCGTGTGATCCGGAGGCGTCGATCGGCCCGGCAGAGGAGAGCCGCATTGGCCGCAGAAGCGGTTGGTCGCACCATTGATGTGGTCGCACGCCTCGCACTTCAGCCCGAGCGGGGCGCCGCAGAGCTCGCAGGATGTATTCCCTGCCTTATTCTGCCGCCCGCACCGCGCGCATTCCATGGCCGCTCCTTCCATGGCGGAACTGCTCCCCGCATCGGCGATGAGAACGTTCCCTCAATTGGCACAATCCCGGGGCCGGACAAAGTGCCCAATAGGTCCGATCAACAAGCCTGCCGATCTCGCCCCGATGACGGGTCTCAAGGCCAGCGCGGCATCATATCATTGATGTGACAATTCGCTGACACATTGTGACGACGAGCCGCCTCGGCTCAGCCCCGCTCCGCCGCGATCGCCTGCCAGGCGATGTCCCGGCGGCAGAAGCCATCGGCCCATTTGATCAGGTCGACCGCCCGATAGGCGCGCGCCTGCGCCTCGGTCACGGTCGCGGCCGACGCACAGACGTTGAGCACACGGCCGCCATTGGCGAGGATGGCGCCATCCTTCGCTACCGTGCCGGCGTGGAAGATCTCGGCGCCGTCGACCTTCGCGGCGTCCTCGAGCCCCTCGATCACCGAGCCCTTGCGGTAGTCGCCGGGATAGCCCTTCGCCGCCATCACCACCGTGACCGCAGCCTCCGGAAACCAGCGCAGGTCGAAGTTCTTCAACTGTCCGTCACAGGATGCCAGCATCGCCGGCACCAGGTCCGACATCATCCTGAGCATCAGGACCTGGCATTCGGGGTCGCCGAAACGGACATTGTATTCGAACAGCTTCGGTCCCTCTGCAGTCAGCATCAGGCCGGCATAGAGAATGCCCTTGAACGGCATGCCGCGCGCCTTCATGCCGGCGATGGTCGGAGCGATGATCCGCTGCATGATCTGGTCGTGGACCTCGGCTGTCACGAACGGCGCCGGCGAATAGGCGCCCATGCCGCCGGTATTCGGCCCCTCGTCATGATCGAACACGCGCTTGTGGTCCTGTGCCGAGGCCAGCGGGATCGCGGTTTCGCCGTCGCACAGCGCGAAGAACGAGACCTCGCGGCCCTCCAGAAACTCCTCGATCACGACCTCGGCGCCGGCCGTGCCGAAGCCGCCGCCGAACATCATCTCGATCGCGGCCTCCGCTTCAGCCAGCGTCTTCGCCACCACCACGCCCTTGCCGGCCGCGAGCCCGTCGGCCTTGACCACGATCGGCGCGCCCTGCGTCCGCACATAGGCCAGCGCCTCGGCGGCACGGGTGAAGCGGCGATAGGCGCCGGTCGGGATGTTGAACTCGCTGCAGAGATCCTTCGTGAACCCTTTGGAGCCCTCGAGCTGCGCGGCCAATTTGCTCGGCCCGAACGCCTTGATGCCGGCGGCGGCGAGATCATCGACGATGCCGGCGGCGAGCGGCGTCTCCGGCCCGACCACGACGAGATCGACCTTGTTGGCCCGGCAGAAATCGATCACGGCCGCATGGTTGGCGACATCGAGCGCGATGCATTCGGCCTCTCTGGCGATACCGGGGTTGCCCGGCGCGCACCACAGCTTGGTCAGCAGCGGAGAGCCGGCAATCTTCCAGGCGAGAGCGTGCTCGCGGCCGCCGGAACCGATCAGGAGAATGTGCATGAGTGTCGCCGTCGCTGCAGGAGAAACCGCTCCGTCCGAAGCACGAAATCCGACCAGCCTGCAAGGGGGACGCATGGCGCCGCCGACTTGTCCCCGGCGGCCAAACGAGGTCCTCGGCCCGAAGGAGAATATGATTGGCGATAGGCGTCCAAACTTCTTAACTAGGGGACTGTCCTTACACGCCGAATCATCGAATGGCCCCTGCGGAAGCCCTGCTCAACGCGCCTGAATTTACCGTCTCCGAGCTCTCCGGTGCGCTGAAGCGCACGGTCGAGGACCGGTTCGGCCATGTCCGCGTGCGCGGCGAGATCACCGGCTTTCGCGGGGCCCATTCCTCCGGCCACTGCTATTTCGCGCTGAAGGACGAGGGCGCCAAGATCGAGGCGGTGATCTGGAAGGGCGTGCACGGCCGGATGCGCTGCAAGCCGCAGGAGGGACTCGAGGTCATCGCCACCGGCAAGCTGACCACCTATCCCAATTCCTCGAAATACCAGATCGTGATCGAGGCGCTGGAGCCTGCCGGCATCGGCGCGCTGATGGCGCTGATGGAGGAACGGAAGAGGAAGCTTGCCGCTGAGGGGCTGTTCGATGCAGCACGCAAGCAGGAACTGCCCTGGCTGCCGGAGGTGATCGGCGTCGTCACCTCGCCGACCGGCGCCGTGATCCGCGATATCCTGCACCGGCTGGAGGATCGCTTTCCCCGCCACGTGCTGGTGTGGCCGGTGAAGGTGCAGGGCGACGGCTCGGCCGAGCAGGTCGCGGCCGCGATCCGCGGCTTCAATGCGCTGCCCGAGCGGGGGCGGATTCCGCGTCCCGACGTACTGATCGTGGCGCGCGGCGGCGGCTCGCTGGAGGATCTCTGGTCCTTTAACGAGGAGATCGTGGTCCGCGCCGCGGCCGAGAGCATGATCCCGCTGATCTCGGCGGTCGGCCACGAGACCGACGTCACCCTGATCGATTTCGCCTCCGACAAGCGCGCCCCGACGCCGACCGCTGCGGCCGAGATGGCCGTGCCGGTGCGCAGTGACTTGATGGTCGAGGTGGAGGGCCTCGGCCGCCGCA
>NZ_JBARGP010000244.1:0-1628 GCF_049798375.1 Bradyrhizobium sp. | reverse complement strand
GGAGCGAGATCGTCATCGCGAGCTCGCCCTGAGTGCCGCAAGCACCGCCGACACTGTCGCCGCATCGGCCGCGCCGCTGATCCGGATACGGACCTCCGGTCCAAGCTCGATCTCGATCGAGCCGCCGCAGCCCACTGCGGCTTCTCTCGGCTCGGCCGCAATCGCCACCGCCGCGAACCCAGGCGCAGCAACTGCTTTGCCACACAGTTGCTGGCGCCAGCGAAATACCTGGCTCGAATGAACACCGAACTCGCGCGCTACGCCCAGGATCGTCGCTCCCGGCTCCAGCGTGGCTGCGACGACCCGCTCCTTCTCCGCCCGTGACCAATGCCGGCGCCGCCGCTCTGACGTGATCACTTCGACTTCCGATTTGGCATAGGACTAGTATCCGGAATCATAGCCGAGTGATACGTCGGCCTTTGAAAGGCCGCTGGCGGACCCTTTTCTTGGTCCATACGAAGGGTTCAGCTTTGTCGTTGTAGGCTTTGATATAGGCATCGATGTGCTGCTCAAGTTGCTTGAGACTTGTGAATGAGGCACCGCTCAACGATTGCCCCTGTAGGATCGAGAACCAGACCTCGACCTGATTGAGCCAGGAAGCGCTCGTGGGCGTGAAATGGAATTTCACATTGGGATGCGCCGCGAGCCATTCCTCGTTCCTCGTATGGGTGCTGAGGTTGTCGAGAATGACGTGAAGCTGGCGGTTCTGGAATGATGCGGTCACGCGGTCCATAAAGTCGAGAAACTCAACCCTACGACGCCGTTTCGAATGTGTCGCAAGCACCTTCCCGGTGGCGACTTCCAGCGCCGCAAACAGCGTGGTCGTGCCGTGCCGCTTGTAGTCGTGGCTTTGCCCGGTCAGGGATCTGCCGTTGGGCAATTTCAGATAACCTTGCGCTCGTTCCAAGGCCTGGATCGACGGCTTTTCGTCTACGCATAGAACGATCGCCTTTTTGGGCGGCGCTACGTAGAGGCCGACCACGTCGGCAGCTTTCGCCGCAAAACGGGGGTCGTCACTCTCGCACCAGGACTTGCGAGCGGCCAGATCGATCTTGTTGCCGCGCAAGAACCGCCAGACATATTGTACATCGACATCGCCAAGTTCCCGAGCCAGCAGGGGTCCAGTCCAGCGCGCGTAACCAGCAGGAGGCGATTTATCGAGCAACTTTAAAATCCGCTTGTCGGTCGCCGACGTATAGATCGGTCGCTTGCCCGGCAGCGGCTTGCTTTGCAGGCCTTCAAGACCATGATCGGCATAGCGATGGCGCCAAAGGCTGACGATCCGTGGCTGGACCCCAACCTCCTTGGCGATCGATCGGGTGCTACACCCAACCGCTGCCAGGAGAACGATCTTTGCCCGCTTCAAATCGCGTTGTAGCGTCACCGGAGAGCGGCAACGTTCCTCAAGCACCACGCGATCTTTCCGCGACAAGCGGACTTCTCTTGCTTCGGGTATCATCCCAATGTTGAATCATGCCTCACTTCCCAAGGAAAGTGGGTACTAGAGTAACGCAGTCTCACAGGCGGTATTTGGAAAGAACGGCTTCGACCTCGGCGTCGGACGCAATCTCACCGCGCGCCATTTCGGTTAGCGCTTCGTTCAGGTCCGCTTCCTCTTCCGGCGTCAG
>NZ_JBARGP010000243.1:0-1987 GCF_049798375.1 Bradyrhizobium sp. | reverse complement strand
GCGATATGGCGCGCTCGATCGAGCAGTTCAAGCGCAAGACCGAGGAGAAGGCCCACAACGCGGCGGCGCTCGAGGATGACCAGCGGCAGATGGCCGAGCACGTCAAGAGCCAGGCGCTGCAGGAGCTGGCCGAAGCGGTCGAACGTGAAGCGAGCAGCGTTGTCGACGAGGTTGCGCGCGGCACCGGCAACATGGCCGAGAGCGCGAAATCGATGACCAGCAGCACACTCACGCTGGAGCAGAATTCGAGCAGCGTCGCGGCCGCTGCCGAGCAGGCGCTCGCCACCACGCGCACGGTGGCTGACGCCTCCGCCCAGCTCGCGACGTCGATCTCCGAGATCTCCGCGCGTGTCGGCACCTCGCGGGAGCTGACGCGCAAAGCCGTCGCGGCGTCATCGGAGGCGCAATCCACCATCGCCAAGCTGTCCGATGCAGCCAACAAGGTCGGCGCGGTGACGAGCCTGATCAGCGAAATCGCCGGCCAGACCAATCTGCTGGCCTTGAACGCCACCATCGAGGCGGCGCGCGCGGGCGATGCCGGCCGCGGCTTCGCCGTGGTCGCCTCCGAGGTCAAGACGCTTGCCGAGCAGACCGCAAAAGCGACCGGCGAGATCTCGCAACAGATCGCCGAGATCCAGGCCTCGACGCGCGCTTCCGTCGATTCGATCGGTGCCATCGGCGAGGTGATCGGCAACGTCGAATCCGTCTCGACCAGCATCGCGGATGCGATCGAGGCACAGAACAACATGACCCGGGAAATCTCGCGCACGGTGGAGGAGACGTCGCTCGCCGCACGCGAGGTGGCGACGCAGATCGCATCGGTGTCGCGCGAGGCCGGCGAGGCTGGGCGGCGGTCGAGCGACATCCGCGACGGCTCGATCGACATCGCCCGCAAGATGCAGGACCTGCGCACCACGCTAGTGGGCGTAATCAAGACCTCAACGTCGGACGTGCATCGGCGGCTGTCGTCACGGCTCAACATCAACCGCCCGGGCACGCTCAGGCTGGACGGCCAGCAGGTTGCGATCAAGGTGCGCAACCTCGCGCTGGGCGGCGCGCTGATCGAGGCGATCCCGGTGCCGGTGGCGCTGCACGCGAAGGTCAATCTCGCCATCGACGGCCTGATCTCGAACCTACCGGCCGTGGTGATGCGCGTGAACGATCACACCGCGCTGGTGCAGTTCACGCTTGATGGCGAGCAGACAAGGCTTCTCACCGACGTCCTCTCCGACCGACAGGTGGCGTGAGCGGGCGGACACGGCCATCTCTCACGTCATTGCGAGGAGCGAAGCGGCGAAGCAATCCAGATTCTTCACTCGGCTCTGGATTGCTCGGCTTCGCCCGCAATAACGGAGCAGCGCGGAACGCCATCCGCCTCACCTGAAATGACACGCCACCAGATGCCCTGGGGCGCTCTCCTTCAGCGGCGGCACCTCGCGGCTGCAGATATCCTGCGCGAGGGGGCAGCGGGTGCGGAAGCGGCAGCCTGACGGCGGGTTGATCGGGCTCGGCACCTCGCCCTTCAGCCGGATGCGCTTGCGCTTCACGCTGGGATCGGGAATCGGCACCGCCGACAACAGCGCCTCGGTATACGGATGCTTCGGCGCGGCATAGAGCAGGCGTGACGGTGCGGTCTCGACGATGCGGCCGAGATACATCACCGCGACGCGGCGGCTGATGTGCTCGACCACCGAGAGGTCGTGCGCGACGAACAGATAGGCGATGCCGAACTTCTGCTGCAAATCTTCCAGCAAATTGATGACCTGCGCCTGGATCGAGACGTCGAGCGCAGACACCGGTTCGTCGCAGACGATCAGCTTGGGCTCGACCGCGAGCGCGCGCGCAATGCCGATGCGCTGGCGCTGGCCGCCGGAAAATTCATGCGGGTAGCGTGTGACATGGCCGGCCTGCAGGCCGACGGTCTCGAGCAGATAGACGATGCGCTCCTCATATTGCGCGCGCGTCTTGGTCAGCCGGTGAATAGTGA
>NZ_JBARGP010000242.1:0-3538 GCF_049798375.1 Bradyrhizobium sp. | reverse complement strand
CGCGAGGGGGTGCTCTATGGGGCTGACATTAAGGGATCGATCGGCAAAAGGCTGTTCGCGGTCCTTGGAAGGTGAATGTTGGATTGATCAAGAGAGTAGTGGATGCGACTTTAGGGACGCGCGGCTCGGCGGCAGATTCCGCAAACTGCTCACGCAGATTGGAAGCGCCATGGGACAAAGCATTCCGCTCGTCTGCCAGGATTGGGCAAATACCAAGGCAGCCTATCGCTTCTTCTCCAATGAGCGGGTCAGCGAAGCGGACATTCTGGCCGGCCACTTCCAATCGACACGTGATCGTGCCGCCGCCGCTGAAGGTCTCGTTCTTGTGCTGCACGACACAACCGAGTTCAGCTATCAACGTGAGAAGTCAGAAGCGATCGGCATCACCAAGAGCATAAACAGTGGACGGGATAAGGCGGGCCGCCTCAGATCGCACACGGTTTGCGGCATCCTGATGCATTCGAGCCTCGCGGTTACAATCGAGGGGGTGCCGCTGGGGTTGGCGGCCGTTAAGTTCTGGACCCGGAATAAATTTAAAGGGACGGCAGCGCTTAAAAAGAAGATCAATCCGACCCGGATTCCCATCGAGAAAAAGGAAAGCGTCCGGTGGTTGGAAAATCTCAAGCAGTCTACGCAGCTCTTGGATCATCCGGGACGATGCATCCATATCGGTGATCGCGAGAGTGACATCTACGAGCTCTTCTGCGCAGCACAGGAGATCGGAACTCATTTCCTGATCAGGACCTGCGTCGACCGCTTGGCTGGAGATGGGGATCACACGATCGCCGACGAAATGGACGAAGTCGCCGTCAAAGGGCTGCATCGCATCGAATTCAGAGATAGCAACGGCGATCCCGACCAAGCCGTTCTTGAGATCAGGTATCGCAAGATTCGCGTCCTGCCGCCGATCGGAAAGCAGAAGCGCTATCCCGCTCTGACCCTGACGGTGATCCATGCCGAAGAGCGCGGGACCCCGAAGAACAGAAAGAAGATCGATTGGAAGCTGATCACCGACCTGCCTGTTGGTTCCCGCACCGACGCTATTGAGAAGCTCGAATGGTATGCTTTGAGATGGAAGATCGAGGTGTTCCACAAGATCCTCAAATCGGGCTGCAAAGCTGAGGAATCGAAGCTCAGGACCGCCCAGCGTCTGACCAATCTGATCGCGCTCTTTTGCATCCTGAGTTGGCGGGTCTTCTGGATGACGATGCTCAACCGTTCCGCCCCAGACGCGCCGCCAACCCTCGCCTTGACTGCAACTGAAATCGGCGTGCTCGATCGCCTTGTCAACGGCAAACCAAAAGGAAGACAGAAAACGCTCTCGCACTATCTGATCAAGATCGCCCGGCTCGGCGGTTATCTCGCCCGCGCCAGCGATCCGCCGCCCGGCAACACCGTTATGTGGCGCGGGCTGTCACGCCTCACTGACATCGCGCTGGGCGCCATGGTCGGAGGAGAATTTGTGGGTAATTGAAAGCCGGTGAGCGCCGCCTTTCCAGATCGTGCTCGGGTATGAGATACTTTGCTCATTAATTTGCAAACAAATGAGCAAACGTGACGACGGTTACGGTTCTATCCGGTCCAGAACGGCGGCGGCGCTGGACCACTGCCGAGAAGCTTCGGATCGTGGAAGAGAGTCTGGCGCCCCGGGGCCAGTGTTGTCGAAGTTGCTCGGCGACATGATGTTCACCGTAATCTGGTCACGGCCTGGCGGCGGCAGGCACGCACAGGCGGCCTCGCTTTCGGGTCTGGTTCGATGCAGCGGCAAGCTGACGAAGTCGGTTTTGCGGCGGTCTCAATTGCGTCCGACCGGCAGCCGTTGACGGCGCCCTCGGGGACCTGTGGTGCGATCGAGATTGAGTTCGCGGCTGGGGCTCGAATGCGGATCACGGGCGCGGTTAACGCGGCGACGCTGAGTGCAGCAAAGCCGTCATCACAGTCCGGGCGTCCGGAAGCGTCGGCATGTGTCCATCGTGCGGAGCGACTTCCCGACGTGTCCACAGCCGCTATCGGCGCCTTGTGACCGATCTGCCGCTTTCGGGGCGGGTCGTGAAGCTGACGGTGATCGCTCGCCGCTTCCGTTGCGACGCCGTCCTGTGCGGACGCCAGATCTTCACTGAGCGTTTCTCCGACGGGATATTGGCTCCATCAGCGCGACGCACGGCGAGGCTGGACTCTATCGTCCATCACCTTGGTCTGGCGCTTGGCGGTCGACCGGCGGCAGGCTTCGCAAAACGGCTGATGTTGCCGGTGAGCAAGGACACTTTTTTGCGCGTGGTCCGACGCCGTCACCGTCCGCCGGCTGACCCGCTCAGGGTTATCGGCATCGATGATTGGGCCTGGCGTCGCAATCACCGATACGCCAGCATCATCTGCAACCTGGAAAGGCGCCGGGTAGTCACCCTGCTGCCGGATCGTGAGCCCGCGACCGCCCACGCCTGGCTCGCTGCGCATCCGACGATCGCAATCGTGGCCCGCGATCGTGGCGGCGGATACGGCGAAGCGGCAGCCAAGGCTCTGCCGCACGCGGTGCAGGTCGCCGACCTCTGGCATCTGATGGAGAACGCCAGTCGGGCCTTCCTTGACGCCGTCCGTAAATCGATGCGGCAGATTCGCACCGTCATCGGTGCGACCACGATCGATCCCCAGTTGCTGACAGCAGCCGAGCGCCTTCAGTATGAGGGCTACGTGCGCCGCGAGGAGACCAATGCGGCCATCCTGGCTCTGTCGAAGAACGGCATACCCATCAAGCAGATCGTGCGCCAGACTGGCCATAGCAGGAAGCTTGTACGGCAGGTGATCCGCGGCGAACGCACCGATGTCTTCCGGACCCGGCAAAGTTCGTTGGATATGCATTTGCCATGGCTCGATGATCAGTGGGCGTCCGGCTACCAAAACGGGGCTGAACTCTCGCGCCGCCTAGCAGCGCGTGGCTTCCGCGGCTCGCTTCGCGTCGTCAGCGAGTGGGCGACCCGCAGACGACGAGCCGAAAAGGCCGATGCACAGAACCTCCAGCGCATTCCGTCGGCCAGAACAATCGCTCGCCTCATGACAATCGGGCGGCACCTGCTCACGAAAGCGGAGACCGTCACGGTCGCGGCGATCGAAGCTGGCGTGCCAACCCTGGTCGAGACACGCGAGATCATCGCCGAATTCCATCTGATGATCCGGCGCAAGACCGAGGCGGGCTTCATCCCATGGATCGAGCGAGCTCGCGCCAGCCTCGTCGCCTCGTTCGCCAACGGCGTCGCGAAGGATGAGGCTGCGGTACGGGCGGCAATCACTTCACCATGGTCGAACGGACAGACCGAAGGTCAGATTACGCGCCTCAAGCTCGTTCGATGTCAAATGTACGGTCGCGGAAAATCGATCTGCTTCAAGCCAGGTTGATCGGCGCAGAATAGTCGGCGCTGCACCAAACTTGCGGAGAGCCAATTTTGCATGCCGAATGACAGCTTAATGCCCCGGCGGGAGCTGAGAATTATGTAGTAATCTCAATTACATAGAAGTTCGCAGTTTTGTTCTGAATGGCGCACCA
>NZ_JBARGP010000241.1:0-13630 GCF_049798375.1 Bradyrhizobium sp. | reverse complement strand
GCGCAGCCGGCCGGGCGCGGGCAATCCACCGCGCACGACCACATCTAAGGAATTTCGGATCGGCTCCGAACATCCACCCCAAGACCCAAGTCAAGACCCAAGCAGATCCCAAAACGGCAGGACAACGACACGCAAGTCGCGAACGGATACTCACATCCGCCCGGCTCCATTCGTGGGCTCGGGCCTCAACTCCTGAGCCCGCGATGTTGCCGCGACATTCAGCTTAAACGACCCCGGGACCAACGCCCCACATCCGGAGCACGCAAAAAGCGCGACTTCGTGTCCCGATTGTGGGGCCAGCGGCGGCAAGACGCAACGCCGTAACCTGCCGGATATCTGAATCTTGGTATTATAGTACGTAAGGCGTGCCATATTCGTGCGCGCTAACCATGCTTGGATGGCTTCGGCCTCACCCGCGATCGGTCGGCTCAGAGGGGACGGGACGCATGGCGTCCCGATGCGAGATGGCTGCATCGGAGGCAGACGACACGCCTTGGTCCGCCCGGCTGCGCGTCGGCGCGCCGCCGTCGGTATCGGTGCCGGTGGCGACCGCGCTCGTCGTCGCCGACATGATCGGTGTCGGCGTCTTCACCAGCCTCGGCTTCCAGGTCAAGGATATCCCGTCCGGGTTCGCGATCCTGCTGCTGTGGGGGATCGGCGGCGTCGTCGCGCTGTGCGGGGTCTTTGCCTATGCCGAGCTCGGCGGCATGTTTCCGCGGTCGAGCGGCGAGTACAATTTCCTGTCGCGCGCCTTTCATCCAGCGATCGGCTTCATGGCCGGATTCGTTTCGGCAACCGTCGGCTTTGCCGCGCCCGTCGCACTCTCCGCCATGGCCTTCGGCCATTATGCCACGGTGGTGCTGCCGGGCGTGCCATCGCGGTTAATGGCGGTCGGCGCGGTATGGCTGGTATCGCTGGTGCAACTCGGCGGCGTCAGGTATTCGAGCAGCTTCCAGCTCGTCTCCACTATTTTGAAGGTCGGCCTGATCGCAGCTTTTCTGGTCGCCGGCGTCCTGCTCCCATCGCCGCAGCCGGTCAGTTTTGTGCCGGCGCTGTCGGATCTTGGGCTCATCGCCAGCGGACCATTTGCGATCGGACTGGTGTTCGTGATGTACGCCTTCTCGGGCTGGAATGCCGCGACCTACATCATCGGTGAGATGCATGCGCCCGAGCAGAGCCTGCCGCGTTCGCTGCTCGCGGGGACGGCAATCGTGCTGGTGCTCTATATCGCGCTCAATACCGTGTTCCTGCTGGCGGCGCCAATGGGGAGTCTCGCCGGCCAGCTTCAGGTCGCAAGCATCGCAGGCAGCTACATCTTCGGCGAGCTCGGCGGCCGGATGGTGGCGGCGATGATCTGCATCGGTCTGGTGCCGTCGATTGCCGCGATGATGTGGATCGGGCCGCGCGTGACGATGACGATGGGCGAAGACGTACCGGCGCTTTCCATTTTCGCCCGCCGCTCGAGGGCCGGCGCGCCGATCAATGCCCTGCTGCTGCAGCTTGCCGTCGCCAATCTGATGCTGTTGACCGATAGTTTCGAGGCCGTGCTGGACTTCATCCAGTTCTCGCTGCTGGCGTGCTCCTTTCTGACCGTGCTCGGCCTGTTCAAGCTGCGTGTCACGCATCCCGATCTGGCGCGGCCGTACCGGGCCTGGGGATACCCGGTGACCCCCGCCGTCTTCCTGCTCGTGACCGGGTTCATGATGTACTATCTGTTCGCACAGCGGCCGTTGCAGGCGATGCTAGGCACGGCGGTGATGATATCAGGCCTGCTGATCTATCTGTTGGCGCACCGGCGTCCGGGCGCGCGCGCCGCGGGCGCATATCCAAGCCGAGAGGTGCGATAATGCGCATCCCGACAATGCTGGCGATACTTGCAGGCGTGATCCTGCTGACGCTCGCGCCCGCTTCTGCGGCCGAGCCGGCCAGCGCCGACGATACCGCGCGCCTGCTGGCCGGCCTGCCGCCGTCGGCGGCATCGCCACTCACGCCCCTGACGCAGGATGCTGCATGGCAGCGCCATCAACGCTTCTTCGACAGCGCCTTCGCCCAGCTCGAGCAGCGCCAGCTCTCGAAGATCCATGCCTGGGCCGATGCCAATCTGGCGGCGCCGCGGCCGGCGATGTTCTATTTCTTCTCCGGACCCGACTTCCTCTACGCGGATGCCTTCTATTCCAAGGCAACCACTTATATTATGGCCGCGCTGGAGCCGACCGGGCCGATCCCGGATTTGACGAGACTGCCGCGCGCGGGCATCGGGCCGTCGCTGTCCTATGTCGAGCGCTCGCTGCAATCGATCCTGAGCTTCTCGTTCTTCAAAACCAAGGACATGAAGACGGATCTGAACGAGGGCGCGATCAACGGCACACTGCCGATCCTCTACGTCTTCCTGGCGCGCACCGGAAAAACCATCCGCAGCGTCGGCCTGGTCTGGCTCGATGCCAACGGCGTGCTGCATGAGGCCGGTGAGCCGCCGCCATCGAATGCGACGCGCGGCGCTCGCATCGTCTTTGGCGGCGCCGACGGCGCCGAAAAGACACTGTATTACTTCTCGACCGACCTCTCCAATTCGGGCGTGACGTCGAGCGGCTTCCTGAAGTTCTGCGCGACCGTCGCTCCCGGCAACAGCCTGCTCAAGAGTGCGTCCTATCTGCTGCGCTCAAGCCATTTCTCGACCGTGCGCAGCTTTTTGCTCAACAACAGCACCACCATCATCCAGGACGATTCCGGTATCCCGCTCGCGGCTTACGATTCCAAGGCCTGGCGCTTCTTTCCGTTCGGCCGCTATGCCGGGCCGATCGAGAAGTTTCCAAGCATGTATCAGCAGGGTTATGCCAAGCTGTTCGAGCGCGCCCAGCCGCTCGACTTTGGCATCGGCTATCGCTGGCGGACGCAGGAGTCCAACCTGCTGCTCTCGATCAGGCTGCCGGCGGGCGATGCCAGCGCCTCAGCGGAAGCGGCGATCCCGCCCGAGACGGATGAACCGCCGCAGCGCGCGCGGCATGCCCCGCGAACGCCGGCGCCGTTATGGCCACCACGGCCGAGCAATGGCTACTGGTTCTTGCCGCGTTGGTAGTCAATCTCGTCGATGCTGGCATAATCCTGGCTGCTTCACGGCGGTCGCGCAGGCGGTCATTGCGGACGCGCCGAAAGCCAGTCAATGCGGATGTCTGAGCTTCTCGGGATCTCGCTGCGGTCGGCCTTCATCCAGCGGAGAAGGCGTCCTGCATGATATCCTCCACGTCGGATCCGGAGCCGAGCATGCGATAGGCGACGCGCATCAGTTTCGAACGCAGCGGCGCGAACCCGGCGGCTGCATTCTCGGCTCTGCATCCTGCATCAGACGGCCGCCTTTGCGGCGGCTTCGACCTCGGCCGGGTCGGCCCAGAGGCGAAAGCCAACTGCGAGCCGATTCCAGCCGTTGATGATGTTGATCATCAGCGTGAGCTTGACTTGTTCTTCCGCCGTGAAATGAGACCACAGCGCTTCGTAGGCGGTGTCGTGCCGGTGCCCTTCGGAAAGCCGCGTCAATGCCTCGGTCCAGCCGAGCGCCGCGCGTTCGCGGTCGCTATAGCAGGGAGCGTCGCGCCAGGCGGGCAGCAGGTTGATGCGCTGTTCGGTCTCGCCATTCTCCCGCGCATATGTCGTATGCAGGTTGAGGCAATTGGCGCAGCCGTTGATCTGCGAAGCACGGATCTCCACCAGGTGAATAAGGCTCGGCTCGAGACTGGAAGCGATGGCGATCGATGTACGCTGCCAGTTCTTCATCAGCGCAGGTGCCACGGCGAATGGGTTGATCTCGTTGGTCATGATGAACTCTCGTTGCTGGTTCAGCCATCATGACGAGCGGGCATCGGCCGGTGTGACATGCCCTGCGGAATTATTTTACCCGACTGTGAGGCCGGCCATTCACGCGTCGACCGACACTCCGCCTTGGCTGCCGAAAACGCAGTTCGCGTCACCAACGCACGTGCTGGCTAGGGACGATATAGGCGGTGGTGCTGGGAGGCAGCGCGATGCTGTCGTCGTAATAACGCCAGGCGCCGACGATGATCACAAGCAACGCCAGGATGGCGAGCAGGTCGATCTGCCTGGGGTCGTGCCCTGTCGGGCCTATTCGGAAACGCATGCTGTTTCCTCCCGTCAGGAAACATCATATCAACGCGAGGGGCGAGGCGGCCGTTCCGGACGACGGTGCCGGGCGTCGCGTAGCTCGCCACATGCTATATAATAGTATCCGAACCCTGGGCGCTTCAAAGATTTGTCTGTTGCTATGCAACGTATCGCTGCGCCGCAACCAGTAACCAAGCAAGACTAGCCTGGACCGTTGACACCGCGCCAGCGCGCATAGCGCCACGGCAAATACCAGCGTGCCCCGACAGGGGTACCGGCAGGAATGTTGTCGATTCCTGAGGTACCGAACGGTTGGCAGCGGAGCAGCCGCGCCAAGGTCATCCAGCCGCCCGCCCACAGCCCGAATCGATCGATCGCTTCATCCGCATAGACCGAGCAGGTCGGCAGGTGGCGGCAGTTGTATCCAACGAGCGGAGAGAGCGTGTGGCGATAGATCCAGATCAGCACGCGGGCGCCACGCCGGGGCAGCCCCGGTATCATACGGGCAAACCCATGGTCGTGGTGATGATGGTCACAGAATGAGTGTTTCATAAGCGATATGCTTTGATCCAAGCTGTTATATGCGCGGTTCCTGTGCTCGGAACCCATGCTCGCGCATATTTGTGTGTCATTGCCGCAAATACCACACCTTTTTAGCGGCAATGCAGCATGTCGTAGCTGGACGGTACGCAGTCACCCGGATAGGTTTTGCTAACGGGAATGTGACAAGATCGTGTCGCGTTGAGTCGGAACTTATTACAGCTAGACTTACCAGTGCGGCACTAGCGCTTGGGCTTGGGAAGGATTGCGTGTGAGATTTTTGACGTCGCTCAAACTGCGCTGGCTGCTTCTTGGCAGCGCAGCCCTTAGTGTAGCGCTCGGCTGCGCCATCTTCACCCTTTGCAAACCGGCCCAGGCAGGTCCCGCGCTGGAAGAGCGCAAGCTGCCGATGCATTTCAACTGGGTGGCCTGCGATCCGAATTGCGGATGGGTGTCCGCGGTCGGTATCGTCACCGGCGATACGCCGAAAGATTTCGAAGACTTCGCCAAGGGCCGCGATCTCAATGGCACCACGCTGGTGCTGGATTCGAGCGGCGGCTCCGTCAACGATGCAATCACGCTCGGGCGCAGGTTCCGCGGCCTGAACTTGCGCACCACCGTCGGCATCAGCTCGCGCAGCCGCGGGCAGGGCAGCCAAGCCAGCGTCGCGCCGGAGGCTTATTGCGAATCGATGTGCGTGTTCCTGCTGCTCGGCGGCAGCACGCGCTACGTGCCGGATGCGGCGCATGTCCGCGTACACCAGATCTGGATGGGCGATCGTGCCGACGACGCCAAGACGGCGAGCTACACGGCGCAGGACCTGACGATCGTCGAGCGCGATATCGGTCGGCTTGCCAAATACACCTTCGACATGGGCGGCGCCGGCGACCTGCTGTCGCTCGCGCTCAACGTGCCGCCGTGGGAAGATCTGCATGAGCTGTCGCGTTCCGAGCTTCGGCAGACCAATCTCGTGACCACGGACCTCGTGGCCGAGGTGCTGCCGCAGGTGAAGGCCGGCACCCCGATGGCGGCCGTCGCCCCCAAGGGCACGGATCGCTTTGTCGCCGAGCAGGTCCACGAGCAAATCCAACCGGTGCAGAAGTCGACCCGGACGGCAGAAGCGTTGCCGTCCAACACGGTCGCGACAACGCCGGCGCAATAAAAGGCGGGAACCGGTTATCCCGCCGTGGCGGGCTGACCGGCTGGCTCGGTCTCCGGCTCGGTCTTGGCGGCGGCGGCCTGCTTGCCCGCTTTGGCCTCGATCTGGTTGATGGCGTCGACCACGGCGTCAAAGGTCAGCATGGTCGAGGCATGGCGCGCCTTATAGTCACGCACCGGCTCGAGCAGCGCGATATCGGCCCATTTGCCCTCCGGGGGCGCGCCGTTCTCCTTCAGCATCCTGCGCACCGCCTCGCGCAACTCCCGCAACTCGGCCGCGTTCGAGCCGACCACATGGCGAGCCATGATCGAGGAGGAGGCCTGGCCCAGCGCGCAGGCCTTCACGTCATGGGCGAAATCGGTCACGACCGGACCGTCCATCTTGAGGTCGATCTTGACCGTCGAGCCGCACAGCTTGGAATGCGCGGTGGCACTGGCGTCTGGATCCGTTAGCCGTCCGAGGCGCGGAATATTGCCAGCGAGTTCGATGATCCGCTTGTTATAGATGTCGTTCAGCATGCCCAACGTTCCCGGATGTGCCGGCGCGCAAGCGCCCATTTACCGGCGCCGACGGACTTGGCGGGCGGTTTTCACCGCCCTATATTGCAGTTATATGGAGCCGAATGGCGGAAATTCCAGCCATATCCTCAGGCGTTCCGGCGCAACAGCCGCCCCGTCTGCCGGTGACACTCCGGTCGGGCACCGACCGGTCGAACGGAGAAGAGATGGACGCTTTGATCAAGACCTTGCGCTCGAACAAGCCCGATTCGAAGACCGCCGATGCGAAGGCAGAGGCCAAGCTTCCGGAGCGGTCCGCCGAGCTCGATCCCTCCGAATTCATGGCGGCCGCGGTGCGTGCCGACCGGCCGCGGCCTTCGCGCGCGGAAGCCGAAGCCGCAGTGACCACGCTGCTCAGCTATATCGGTGAGGAGCCGACCCGCGAGGGCCTGGTCGACACTCCGCGGCGGGTGGTCGAGGCCTATGACGAACTCTATCAGGGCTATCACCAGTGCCCGGCCGAGGTGCTCAACCGGACGTTCGGAGAGACCGCGGGCTATGACGATTTCGTCCTGATCCGCGACATCGAGTTCACCTCGCAGTGCGAGCATCACATGATGCCGTTCTATGGCAAGGCGCACATCGCCTATACGCCGGTCGAGCGGGTGGTGGGCCTGTCCAAGCTGGCGCGGCTCACCGACATCTTCGCGCGGCGGCTGCAGACCCAGGAGCACATGACGGCGCAGATCGCGGCGGCGATCGACGAGATCCTGAAACCCCGCGGCGTCGCCGTGTTGATCGAGGCCGAGCACACCTGCATGTCGGTGCGCGGGGTCGCCAAACATGGCGCCATCACCTTCACCAGCCGCTTCACCGGCATGTTCCGCGACAATCCGGCGGAGCAGAGCCGTTTCCTGTCGATGGTGCGAGCGCCGCAGAGATAGCTCGGCTAGTCTCCGCTGTCATCGCCCGGCTTGACCGGGCGATCCAGTATCGCGGGACAGCTCGACTGGTCTTTTCTGCTGTGGCGTACTGGATCACCCGCCTCCGCAGGTGATGAGCCCTGAAGATGTCGTGCGAGCGTCGCAAAACAGCTTGGACGACCTGTGCGTTAGCGAGGTTATCGTGTCTTCATCCTCATCTGAGCGCGAAGAAGGGCTCGCGTTCCTGCCCAAGTTCGACGCTGCGGGCCTCGTGACCTGCGTTACCACCGACGCCGCGACCGGCGACGTGCTGATGGTTGCGCACATGAACGACGAGGCGCTTCGCAAGACGATTGCGACCGGCGATGCTTGGTATTTCAGCCGTTCGCGCAATGCGTTATGGCGAAAAGGTGAGAGCTCCGGTCAGACCCAGCGCGTGGTCGAGATGCGCACCGATTGCGATCAGGATGCGGTCTGGCTTCGCATCGAGCAGCAGGGGGCTGCCTGTCACACCGGCCGGCGCTCCTGCTTCTATCGTAAGGTCGAGCGCAGCGCCGACGAGCCGCGGCTCGCTTTCGTCGATGCCGACAGGCTGTTCGACCCGGCAACCGTCTATCGCAAATAGGGCGCTGGCCGAGCGCGGCAACACGCGCCTGCGCCAGTGGCCTAGCAAGTGATGGTGCGGGGTTTCCGAATTTAACGCCCCATTAACCATAACCGACGCAAGTAGGCGATACAGAAGCGCGACGCGACTCCGCAAGTGCGGCGCGTTCGTTGCCAGGATCTTCGCTACCTAGAACGGGTCCCTCGATGTCGGTCGACGCATCCACCCCCTCGTCCACTGGACCACTCGATACCGTCCGGGCCAAGGTCGCCGGCGCGATCAAGCAGGCGGCTGACACCGTTGGCGCCAGCTTCGAATATCTGCTGTCCACCGCGAAGATGGAGTCGGACTTCAATCCGTCCGCCGGCGCCTCGACCTCTTCGGCGCACGGTCTCTATCAGTTCATCGACCAGACCTGGCTCGGCACCGTGAAGGAAGCGGGCGGCCAGCTCGGCTACGGCCAGTATGCCGACGCCATCAGCAAGACATCGTCGGGCGAGTACACGGTCAGCGATCCCTCGATGCGGCAGGCGATCATGAAGCTGCGCGACGACCCCAAGGCGTCGTCCTCGATGGCCGCCGCACTGACCCAGTCCAACAGCTTCCAGCTCACAGGCACGCTCGGCCGCCGGCCGACCGATGCCGAACTCTATATGGCGCATTTCATGGGGGTCGGCGGCGCTGCCAAGCTGATCACCAGCGCGCAGGACACGCCGCGGGCCACCGCCGCCCAGATGTTTCCGGGCGCGGCGGCGGCGAACCGGCCGATCTTCTACGACCAGGACGGCAACGCGCGCAGCGTCTCGCAGGTCTACTCGGTGCTGACCTCGCGCTATTCCGGGGCGGCCAATTCGTCGACCACGCGCGGCGCGCTGGCGCTCTATAGCGGCCCGTCGAGCGTGGCTGCCGGTGCCGCGATGCCGACGACCGATACCGCGACCTTCCTCTCGATGTTCCCGGATGCGCGGAATGGCCAAGGGCAGGGACAAGGGCAGGGTCAGGGCGCCACGGTCGCTTCCGCCGAGGGTTCGTCGACGAATACGACGACTTCCTCCGCCGATCCGATGTTCCGCTCACTGTTTCAGGTCGACGGCCAGCCGCAGCAGCCGATCTCGCCTTCGGTACGAGAATTGTGGGGCCACGGGTCGTCGCCATCGGTCCTCAACGCCGCACCGAACGGTCAGGCCACCGGCAACGCACCGCGACCGCTCGATCTGTTCAGCGATCCGAACGGCACCTTCTCCGGCTGATGCATTTTCGCGCCGTGTCTGGCTGAGATCGCGACCAACCGCTTGTGAAATCTGAGGAAAAATCGACGGGCGCAAAACCCGCGCGGCGCGCTTTGCCGGCTGGGCAGAGGCAGGACGATGCGATCGCCGTCATTCCTGTTGCGAGCACTGCTTGCATCATTCGCCCGAAAATTGCTGGCTGGCTTTCCTTCCTCTTAATAAAACGTCAATTAAACCAGCGACTTATGGTGAACGCTTTGTTAAGCGTCATGGTTTACCGTCTGTGATGTTGAGGCCTTGTCGGTCTCGTTTCGACAGTTGCGTAAGCCGGAAAGACCATGATCGTTCGGCAGTTTATCAGTTGGGTTAGAACCGCGTCCGCCGGTGAGCGGGCTGATGCGACGCGGGCCCTGGCGCGAGCCTGGGTGATCTCGGATCTCTCGGATGAGGATCGGGCGGCGGCCGAAGGCGCGCTGCTGATGCTCCTGGATGATCCGTCGCCGCTGGTGCGGCAGGCGATGGCGCAGGTGTTCGCGCATTCGCCCGATGCACCCGCCGCCATCGTCCAGGCACTCGCGACCGACCAGGCGTCCGTCGCGCTGCCCATCCTGCAACATTCGCCGCTGCTGATCGATGCCGACCTGGTCGACATCGTCGCGACCGGCAATTCGGACATGCAATGCGCGATCGCGCGCCGCATCGGTTTGCCCGCAACCATCTGCGCAGCGATCGCCGAGGTCGGCAGCGCCGCCGCCGCACTCGAGCTGATCGAGAACGCCACCGCCGAGCTGCCGCCGTTCTCCTGGGACCGCATCGTCGAGCGCCACGGCCATCTGGCCGCGATCCGCGAGTCGATGCTGGTGCTGGACGATCTGCCGGCCGCGACGCGTGCGGCCCTGGTGGGCAAGCTCACAGAGACGCTGGCGCAGTTCGTGGTGGCGCGGAACTGGCTCAGCGCCGACCGCGCCGATCAGGTCGCGACCGAGGCACGGGATCGCTCGACCATCGCCATCGCCGCGCAGACCCGCGATGGCGAGCTGCAGGGCCTGATTCGTCACCTCAGGGCCAATTCGCAGCTCACCGCGGGCCTGATCCTGCGGGCATTGCTGTCGGGCAATATCGAGCTGTTCGAGATCGCGCTCTCGGAGCTTTCCGGCCTGCCGCGGGCGCGGGTGGCCTCGCTGCTCAACGATCGCGGCACCGCCAGCCTGCATGCGCTGCTCGGCCGGGCCGGGATTCCGGAATCGACCTTCGATGCCTTCCGCAGCGCGCTAGACGTCTGCCACGAGACCGGCTTTGCCGATACGCTCTCCGGTGCGGCGAACCTGCGGCGCCGCATGGTGGAGCGCGTACTCACGCACTGCTCGACCGAGCACGATGCGGCCGAGCCGCTCCTGATCCTGCTGCGCCGCTTTGCGACCGAATCCGCCCGCGAGGAGGCACGCAGATTCTGCGACCAGATCATGGCGGAAGACGCCGAGGCGGCGCTCGACTACGCGCCGCTCGCGGCGTGAGGGTTGCGGGTTCGCGCCGTCGTCCGCAGCGGTCGATGACCGCCCGAGATGACGCCGCGCCCGCACTTGTCGTCCCGGCCTCGAGTCGGGACCCATAATCACAGCTATTCATGATTGGTAGGCTGTGGAGCTCCAGCGCGGCTTGACCACGACCGTCAGCGGTTATCGGTCCCGGCGCGAGGCCTGGACGACGGCGGGTAGGGCTGATCGACCGGAGTGGAAAAGACCTTAATCGCCTGGCACGATGCTCGGTGCCAGGATGGCTTCCAAGTGCTCGGGCCGGTCGCGGTTGACGTGAACGAGATATTCGTCCGCGACCTTGCGTAAGCGGCGGCTGAGTTCGCGCGCCGTCGAGACGGTATCGAGCAGGGTGTGGTCGCGCACGATCGCCTGGATCGCGTTGATGTGGTGGGTGAACAGCTCCGCCGGGACCTTCTCGAGGTCGGGCGCATGCTCGATGATCCGGCACAGGCTGTCGGCGGCGGCTGCCGCGGACGGAAAGCCGAAGGTCGCCGCATCGCCCTTGATGTCGTGTGCGGCGCGAAACAGCTCGTCGCAGGCATCGTCGGTGAAGCCGTCTTTTTGAATCGTGGCGTAGGCGGCGGAGAGGCGGCCGGCCTCGCTGTCCATCCAGGATTTGAACTCGCCGGAGAGGCCGGCAAGGGCTGCTTCGGCACGGGCGATGGGATCGTCAAGATCCTTTTCGTCGACCCGGCGCAGCACCTTCTTCAACGGATTGGGCTGGGTGATGACGTGATGGGTCGCGTAGGCCTTGACCTCGATGTCAGGAGCTTTGTCTTTCGCCATCGTCTGTTCCTGGCTTGCGTTGCTCGCGTTCACGCGTGGTGCGAAACGCGATCCGGACCTCGTGCCGTCGCCGCGCTAGACGGTCGTTCGTGCCTTATCGAGCAGCGACGGTTGCTGCACGACTTCATACTCGCCACCGACGCGGCGCTCGGGGCCGATATAGGCGGTGCCGGTGGCGCGGCGCCGATCCGGGCCGAAATAGGTCTTGGTCTTGATGAAGGGACGGGGATTGGCGACCACGTTGAGGATGCGCTGATAGAGGCCCTTGGCCGAGATCGGCTTGGCGAGGAATTCGGTGACGCCGGCGTCGCGGGCGACCGTCACGCGCCGCTTCTCCGAATGGCCCGTCAGCATGATGATCGGTGCGTAGGGGTTGCCCTTGGATTCCGGCTGCCGGATCATCTGCGCGAGCTCGAGGCCGTCGAAGATCGGCATCGCCCAGTCGGTGATGACGATGTCCGGGACGTAATGGGTATACATCTCCAGTGCGGTGGCGCCGTCTTCGGCCTCATAGGCCTCGCGCGCGCCGAACGAATGCAGCAGCGTCCGCAGAATCCGGCGCATATGCGGATTGTCGTCGCAGATCAGGAAACGCAGCTTGTTGAAGTCGATGCGATACATTGAACCGGCCCGGCTCCGCAGAGTGTCGGTATATTTGCGTTAACCATAACGGGCCGAGGGTTAACGAAGGGTTGTCGCAGCCGCCCGCGCGGCTGCGTTCCCGGCAAAAAGCCAAAAGACGGGGAGCGTCAGTAGCCGAACTGCTCGCGTAGGATGCGTTCTTCCAGGCTGTGGCCGGGGTCGAACAGCATCCGCATCGAGATGGTCTTGTCGGACAGCACCTCGACGCGGCGGACGTCGCGCACCTCGTCATGGTCGGCGACGGCCGCGACCGGCCGCTTGTCGCCTTCCAGCACCTCGATGATCACATAGGCGGTGTTCGGGAGCAGGGCGCCACGCCAGCGCCGCGGCCGGAACGCGCTGATCGGCGTCAGCGCCAACAGTGCGGCGTTGATCGGCAGGATCGGGCCCTGCACCGACAGATTATAGGCGGTCGAGCCTGCCGGCGTCGCCACCAGCACGCCATCGGCGATCAGCTCCGGCATGCGCTCGCGCTCGTCGATCAGGATGCGCAGCCGTGCGGCTTGCGCGCTCTGGCGAAACAGGGAGACCTCATTGATGGCGTGATGGATATGGACGGTGCCTCCGACATCGGTGGCGCGCATCAGCAAGGGATGGATGACGGATTCCTGTGCCGCGTTGAGTCGGGCGCGCAGTTCGTGCTGGCTGAATTCGTTCATCAGGAAGCCGACGGTGCCGCGATGCATGCCGTAGATCGGCTTTCCCGTGTGCATATGATCGTGCAGGGTCTGCAGCATCAGACCGTCGCCGCCGAGCGCGACGATGATGTCGGCGGCTTCCGGATCGCAATTGCCGTATTGCTCGGCGAGATCGACGAGCGCGGCTTGCGCCTCGCTGCTCGGGCTCGCGACAAAGGCAATCCGGTCGTATCGCTTGGACGTGTTCATGCACTCACTGGCTCGATGGGCCGCCGATGGACTGAGCCTTGTCGTCTAGCCGACCTTGGGCCGACTTGTCGAGACGAGGGGCTTCCGCGGCGAGGTTCGCAGGTTAATTGGGCAGCTCTGACGCGGTTGCGGTCGAAAAGCGGGCCACCGGAAGGCCGCACCCGCTCCGTCATACCGGTGTCATTTCTCCTGCAAGCTGCGAACCGGATCCCAATCCGGCGTGGCGCCATCAGCAGCCGCGTTTCTGGCGCGCTCGGCAAACAGCGCGCTTGGCCGGTCAACGGCCGCCGACCTCGCAAAGCTGTTCGCGGCGCGCTGCAATGCGCCGGCGCGCCAATCGGCAAGGCCCGCGGCGTAGCCGGCGAGGAGGTCTTGTCGTTCGGCGCCGATGTCTGTGGCGAAGCCGTGCAGCTCGAAGATCCTGATCGCCTGCGCGCGGCCCTTGACCCTGATGGTATCGAGTTCGCGCCAGCCGAAGGCGTCGCCGGCCAGCGCCACGGTGGTATCGGAGGCAATGATGGTGGTGCCGTAGAACTTGTTGGCTCCTTCGAGCCGCGATGCGACGTTCACGGCATCGCTCATGACCGAGTAGTTGAAGCGGCGCTGCGAGCCGAAATTTCCGACCAGGGCGTCGCCGCTGTTGATGCCGATGCGCTGGGCAACCTTGATGCCGTGAAATGCCGTCGAGCTGTGGTTTAGCTCCGCGAGCCGCGCC
>NZ_JBARGP010000240.1:0-3830 GCF_049798375.1 Bradyrhizobium sp. | reverse complement strand
TCGTCGACGCCTTCAACGCCACGGGCCTATCGGCGGAGGAAATCGACTGGTTCGTGCCGCACCAGGCCAACAAGCGCATCATCGACGCCTCCGCCCACAAGCTGCACATCGCGCCCGAGAAGGTGGTGCTGACCGTCGACCGTCACGGCAACACTTCGGCGGCCTCGATCCCGCTGGCGCTGGATGCCGCGGTCAAGGACGGCCGGATCAAGAAGGGTGATGTGGTGCTGCTCGAGGCCATGGGCGGCGGTTTCACCTGGGGTTCGGCGTTGCTGCGCTGGTGAGGCGCAATTATCTGACAAGCCTTTCGCATTGCAGCGTTTTTGAATCTGATTCTCCTCACAGTGCTGTTGACCGTTGCCCGTTAAGCCCTTAATTTCAGTGCCAAATTATTCGCCATGGTTTGGGGCAGGCGATGACGACAACGGGCAAAACAGTTACGCGCGTCGATCTCTGTGAGGCGGTCTACCAAAAAGTGGGGCTATCTCGAACGGAGTCCTCGGCATTCGTCGAGCTGGTACTGAAGGAGATCACGGATTGCCTCGAAAAGGGCGAGACCGTGAAGCTGTCTTCGTTCGGCTCGTTCATGGTGCGCAAGAAGGGTCAGCGGATCGGGCGTAATCCGAAGACCGGCACCGAGGTACCAATCTCTCCCCGCCGGGTCATGGTTTTCAAGCCGTCCGCAATCCTGAAGCAGCGGATCAATGGCCACGCGACCGGCAAGATCAATGGCGAGAGCGCCGAGCTAAGCCCCGAGCCGGAATGACGGGGCATGCCCGCGTCGTGGCCATCACGACGTCTGAAATAGTCCTGAGTTCCAAGTAGTTTCTTATCAGCACGATCGAAGGGAACGGGCATTTGGACAAGGCGCCGGATGCTTTTCGGACGATCAGCGAGGTCGCGCAGGAACTCGACATTCCGCAGCACGTGCTGCGCTTTTGGGAAACGCGCTTCTCCCAGATCAAGCCGATGAAGCGGAGCGGGGGCCGCCGCTATTACCGGCCAGACGACGTCGACCTGCTGAAGGGCATCCGTCGCCTGCTCTATGGCGAGGGCTACACGATCCGCGGCGTGCAGCGGATCCTCAAAGAGCACGGCATCAAATCAGTCCAGAGTCTCGCGGACAGTTCCGCAGCGGTCTCGTTCGGCGCACTGGAGGAGAAGGTCGGCCAAGCCCTGATGGAGGACGACCACGGCGAGGAGGGCGAGAGCGGAGCTGAGGACGAGTACGAGGGCTCCGAGGACGAGGGCATCGACTTCCGCTTCGTCGAGACCGAGGATGACATCCTGGAGACCTTCCGGGTCGGCACCCACCATAGCGCCAGCGCGGCGCCGAAGCCGGCCCCCGGCATGCGCCAGGAAGACCGCGACCGCCTGGAAGGCGCGCTCAAGGAACTGCTCGACTGCCGGCAATTGCTCGATCGCGCGATGAAGGAGGGGTAGGGCGGGAGCGTTGCGCGCCAATGGCCGGATCGCGCTGCAGGATCGAAGCTTTTCAGAGAAAATGGTCGGAGCGGCGGGATTCGAACCCACGACCCCTAGTCCCCCAGACTAGTGCGCTAACCGGGCTGCGCCACGCTCCGATGCCGTTCCCTTAGCCGCGATCCTGCCGCGACGCAAGGCGTCAACGCAGTCTTCCAAAGGGTGCTGCTCGTGTGCTGTTGGCTGGACGTCGGGCCCGCCGGACGTCCCCATCTGTCCTTCGCGATCCACGCCTCGACACGCTCGACCGGTATGCAGCCGGCAACCCTTCATGCCGCCGCAGTACGGACCTGTTGAGCGGCTTCCTGTGCCGGAGGTGTCGCGCCCGTCGCCTCGGCCGGATGGTCGCCGGGCGGGCCGACCAGGCAAGCGAAGCGTTCGCGCCAGGAGCGCGCGCGCCAGAGATCGCGGCCCAGCGCCCTCCATTCGTGAACCGCGATGACGAGCGGATTGTTGGAGCGTAGCGGCGTCACCAGGCCGTAGCGGCAGGGCAGGTCGTCGCGCTCGGCCACGAAGGTCCCGAACAGGCGGTCGAACACGATGAAGATGCCGCCGTAATTGCGGTCTAGATATTCCGCATTGGCGGCGTGGTGCACGCGATGGTGCGACGGCGTGTTGAGCACAGATTCGAGCCAGCCGAGCTTTGGAATCCATTCGGCGTGCAGCCAGAACTGATAGAGCAAATTGATCGCCGCCGCGACGAACACCGGGCCCGGCGCGAAGCCGAGCCAGATCATCGGAACATAGAAGATGGCCGCCCCGGTCAATCGGCCGGTCCAGCCGAACCGGTAGGCGGCGGCGAGATTGAACTCGTTCGAGGAATGATGGATCGCATGGGTTGCCCAGAACCAGCGCACGCGGTGGCTGCAGCGGTGGAACCAGTAGTAGCTGAAATCCTGCAGGATCACGAGCAGCACCACCGCGCTTACGCTGTCGAGCGGCACGGTGAACAGACGATGGCGCCAGGCAAAGCCGATCGCCGGCGTGGCGAGGCTGAGCGGCACGAACGCATAAACGAGGTATTCGCGGCCGAGCGCATCGGCCAGCGAGGCCAGATAAGCGCGCCAATTATAACTTCGCCGCATCACCCCGGCGAGCACGATGGCCTCCATCGTCGCGATCGCGATCACGGCTGGAAGGGCGAATTTGAGGATCTGGATGAGTTGCGACATGACGTTCTCCGTATCGGCGGGGACCGGCCCGCGGCTCGGAGCTTGCACATGCGAAATTCCCGCGGCGCGCCGATTTCGGAGCGCGGCTAGCCGAATTCGGCAAACGGCCAGTCCATTTCGGAATCGGTCAATGCTCGTTGGCTGGTCGTCCGCCAGCAGGCGCCGATTGCAGCTTTGACGGCGCCGGCACGGCATCGAGCCGGGCGCGTCGATACTCCGTCGGCGTGAGCCCGGTCTGCGCCTTGAAGGCCCGGTTGAACGGCCCGATCGAGCCGAAGCCGGCATCGAGCGCAATCGTCAGGATCGGCACCTCGGCTTGAGCGGGATCGCTCAGCGCGGCCTCGGCTTCCGCCAGGCGATAGCCGTTGACGAAGGTGCTGAAATTGCGGTGCCCGAGCTGCCCGTTGATCAGGCGGCGCAGCCGATATTCCGGAATGTCGAGCTTCTGTGACAGCGACGCAATGCTCAGGTCCTGCTCACGGTAGACCCTGTCATGTTCGATCAGCCTGCGAAGCGCTCCGACCAGCACCGCGTCAGGTTCGGTAGCCCCAGCGTAGGCAGGCGGTGCTGCTGTCGGCAGCTCGTTGTCGAGTGACGGCGTCGGCCCCGATGTAGCCGCGGCCGGCACGAATGGCTGTGCGGCCGACAGCAGCGAGCCCAGCACCGCGAACAGGAAGATCATCGCGACCAACCCGGCCGCATTGACCAGGCTGAACGGCGCGGCCGACAGGCCGCCCGGCCAAAGCCAGTCGGATGCGACGGTCAGCACCGTATACAGCGCGGTCGTCACCGCGAGCAGGATGCGAAACCGGCGACGGCCCTCCACCAAGTCGGTCGGCCGGCCAGCCAACGCATACCAGATGCCGAGCAGGACAAACGCCAGCAACAGCGCCGAATGCAGCACGGAGACCGGCGTGCGATGGATGAAGATTTCGACCGTTCCAAGCGTGGCGAGCACCAGCCAGGCGAGAGCATGGTACCAGCGCAGGCGAAATTCATCGACGAATATTGCCTCCATCGCGATCCAGAATGCGGCCGGCGTGCCGCAACTGAGCGCGTGAATCGGAAGTCTCCAGCCCAAGGCGAGGCTGCCGAAGCCGGGAGCCGACTCGACGACATAGGCGGCAATGCCCATCAGCAGCAGCGCAGACGTGCGGCTCACCGGATCGCTTGGCG
>NZ_JBARGP010000239.1:0-38299 GCF_049798375.1 Bradyrhizobium sp. | reverse complement strand
AACGCCGTGCTGACCGATGGTCTGCTGGCGGTCGAAGCCGCCTGTACCGAAGCGCTCGGTCACGGCGTCCACTCCGCCGATGTCGTACTCAACATCCTGGCTCGTCAACGTGAACCCGCCCCACCGGTCAACATCATGACGCCGGCCCCACTGACGCTCCGTCATGCACTGATCGCCGATTGTGCCCGCTACGACAACCTCCGGAGAACCGTCTGATGGAGCGATCCCAAATCTTCGACCTCATGGGCGAACTCAAGCTCTACGGCATGAAGGCTGCCTTCGACGAGATCATGGCAACTGCCGTCAAGCGGCAGCACGAACCTCAGCGCATTGTTGGCGACCTGCTCAACGCCGAGATCAACGAGAAGCAAGCCAGGTCGATCAAATACCAGCTCACCATTGCCAAGCTGCCGCTTGCCAAGGACATCGCCGACTTCCAGTTCGACGGTACGCCGATCAATCAGACTCTCATCAATGATCTCGCTGGCGGCGGCTTTATCGCCCAGCAGCGCAACGTGGTGCTGGTCGGCGGCATCGGCACGGGCAGAACTCACCTGGCCATTGCCATCGTCAGAAGCTGCATCCGATCCGGTGCCCGCGGCCGCTTTTTTAACGTGGTCGACCTCGTCAATCGCCTCGAGACCGAGACCCGCAATGGACGGCAAGGACGGCTCGCCGAGCATCTGACTCGGATGGACTTCATCGTGCCATCGTGACAACCAATCTCGCCTTCGGCGAATGGCCAAGCGTGTTCGGCGACGCCAAAATGACCACCGCGCTGCTCGACCGATTGACCCACCACTGCGACATCGTCGAGACCGGCATATCGTGCGGTTGATGCGCCGCCCTATGTGAAGACCTACGTCAAGCGGCAGAAGAATGATGCGACTGACGCGGTGGCCATTTGCGATGCGGCAAGAGGGCCAAGATGCGGTTCGTGCGGGACAGAGCCGCCGAACAGCAGAGCGGTCTGGTGCTGCACCGGGCCCGCGTTTGTTCGTCCGCCAACAAACCTCGGTGATCAAATGCAATCCGGGCCCGTCTTGTCGAGTTCGGGATCGTTGCGCCAACCGGTCGTCACGGTGTCGAGGAACTGCTCGATGTCGTTACCGAGACATACTGTTCCGCGCCCTCGACATGGGTTTCGTCGCGAAGACTCGCTGCATGCCTGCAGCGCAGAACCACAGAATACTGTAAATGCCGGGTACCCTCAACTGGGCAGTACCAGGCAAAAGCACTATGCTGAGGCCCTCGTCCGACACGCCTAGCGGAGAACTTAAGCCGCCAGACGACTCTCCTCTTCGCTCCGCCTGGTGGCTTGAAGCCCTCTGAGGAAGTGGGCCAGGGTGGCCTTGCGTGACTCGCGATCTAGGGCATACGCAGTGTGCTTGAACTTAATGCCGTCGGCGCAATTGAGGGACAATGTCTACGATGGTCGTGTATTTCTCGAGCAACTCTCCTCCGTTCAGCTAGCATGCATGTCATCATTAGGAGGGACACACTTACCGGCTCACAAGCCCGTGTCACCGGCATCTTTCGCCGTGCTCGGCATAGCGTCCAGCATATCCCGGACGCGAGTCGCCAACCCTTCGAACGTGAATGGTTTGCTGATGAGTTGTACGCCCGCATCCAGACGTCCATGGTGAACGATGGCGTTTCGCGAATAGCCTGTCGTGAACAGCACCCGCAACCCGGGTCTCATTTGCTTGGCAAGGTCCGCCAACTCACGCCCGCTTTTGCCCGGCAGCACGACATCGGTGAACAGCAGGTCTATCCTGTCCGAAGTTCGCAGCATGCTCAGCGCGGCATCAGGATGGTCCGCTTCCAGGACGTTATAGCCGAGTTCGACCAACACTGAGACGCTGTATGCGCGCACGTCCGCATTGTCCTCGACGACCAGTATGACCTCCTCCGAATGGCCGCGCGGCGCGAGGCGCTCCTGGGTTTCCGTTCCCACGGCCGCATCGCCATGATAGCGCGGAAAGTACAGTTTCACGCTCGTGCCGGCACCCGGTTCGCTATAGACGGTGACATGGCCGCCTGATTGTTTGACGAAGCCGTAGACCATGCTGAGGCCAAGGCCCGTACCCTTGCCGACCTCCTTGGTCGTAAAGAACGGTTCAAACACCCGGTTCAGAGTCTCTTTATCCATGCCGCTGCCGGTATCGCTTACCGACACCATGACATATTGGCCTGGGACCACTTCGGCATCGGTGGCAGCGTATTGCTCGTCGAGAACCACATTGGCCGTCTCGATCGTCAGACGGCCGCCTTGCGGCATCGCGTCTCGGGAATTGATACCAAGATTGAGAATTGCGCTCTCGACTTGGTTTGGATCGACATCCACCGTCCAAAGCCGGGGCGCCAGCACCCCCTCCAATTCAACGGTCTCGCCGAGAGTGCGGTGGAAGAGATCCGTCATCTTCCGAATAATTAGATTGAGATCGGACGGTTGCGGGGTAAGGGGCTGCCGTCGTGAAAAGGCGAGCAGACGGGCTGTTAGGCTCGCCGCTCGCTGTGCACCTTGCAGAGACATTTCAACCGCACGGCGAACGCGAATCTCGTCGCCCGGCTTGCTGCGCCGGATTGTATCGAGGCCGCCTATTATAACAGTGAGGAGGTTGTTGAAGTCGTGGGCGACCCCGCCCGTCAGTTGCCCGACTGCCTCCATCTTTTGGGCTTGGCGAAGAGCCTCTTCTGCTTTTCCACGTTCGGCTATTTCTTCGGCAATGCGGTCCTCAAGAGTCGCGTTTAGCTGCTGCAACATCTCCTCAGCGGATTTCCGCTGCGCTATTTCCCTCTGCGAAGCCTCGAACAGCCGAGCATTGTCGATGGCGACACTCGCCTGACCGGCAAGGCCGGTCATGAGTTCTTCCGAGCGTGCGTTGAACACTCCGGGCTCTGGATGACCGAAGAACAATCCCCCGAGAACTTCACCCGAACGCGAGCGAACAGGAACGGCGAGATAGCTCCTGACGGGTAGGTGGCCTTCAGGGATGCCCTTGTACGGCGCGTTGTGCCCGTAGCGGCGGTCCTTCAAAATGTCATCCGATCGCACCGTTCCCTCACCATTGAAGGTCGGGGCAAAGATGGCGGTGTTACGCGGCATCGGAAACTTGGAAAATGCTTCTCTCGGCGCGCCGGAAAGAGTGTAGAGCGTGTAACTTTTACCGGCTTCGTTGACGGCATTGTAGAAGAAGGCGCCGAAAGCAGCGCCAGTGAGTTCGACGCCTGCATCCGTCACGGTCTGTACGACGCCAGCCAAATCGAGGTTCGCCGGAAGCGAAGCACCCGCGCGATTTAGTATCTGAAGCGCCCGGGTTTCTGCACGAAGCTCGTTCTCGGTTTGGCGAAGGGCTTCCTCGGCCGCTTTCCTCGCCGTAATGTCGAGAGCCGTTCCGATAGCACGAATGCAGCGCTCCCCGTCGAACAGGCCTTTCCCCTTGGCCGCAACCCACCGAACGACGCCATCTTCCTTGCCGATCGTCCGGTATTCAACGTCATAAGTGGCGCGACGCTGAGGATCGAGAGCGGAGGCAAAGGCCTGGCTTGTCGCGCCGAGATCATCAGGATGCAGTCCAGCATAGAAGTCCGTCATGCTGCATGGCGTCCCCGCCGAAATTCCAAACATCGCCTTGGTACGGTCGCACCAGGTCAAGTGATCAGTGGTTAAATCGAGGTCCCAGATTCCCACCTCGGCCGCCGAGATAGCCAGGCGAAACGACTCTTCGTTGAGAGCCAGCTGCGCCTGACTTTGGACCTGATTGGTGACATCGTGTCCTTCGGCGAAGATGCCGGTTATCTCCCCATTCTGATTGGAGATCGGTTGGTAGATGAAGTCGAGGTAACGCCGCTCAAGCGGCCCGCCAGGTTCGCGCCGGAGGTCGATTGCTGCAGCCGTTGAAACGTAGGGCTCGCCGGTCGCGTAGGCCCTGTCCAAAATCTCAAAGAAGCCTTGTCCTTCCAGCTCTGGGAATACCTCGCGAACAGACCGACCCGAGATGTCCCGCTGCCCGACCAGGCGAAAATAGCTTTGATTACATAGCTCGAATACGTGCTGAGGACCGCGCATGACCGCCATGAAGCCCGGAGCCTGCTCGAATAGCCGCTGCAGCTGGTCCCGCTCGCTTCCGAGCTTCCGGTTAAGCACCTCCACCGCGTGCCGCTGCTGGTTGAGCGCCCCGGTCTCGGCGCGGAGTGCCCGCTCCGCGCGCGCCCTCTGCCAAGCGACGGCCACTTGGTTGGCAGCCATCGTGAGCGCCAAGTGCTCAGCCTGAGTTGGAAAGCTTTGCCGAGCGCACACCGCGTCGAGACGGCCGGCGCCAGTCAATCCAATAGCAGTGCAAAATCCACGGAGACTTCCGTCCGGGCCGAGTTCGCCGGTTGCCGCAGCCCCCGGCTCCGGGAAGGCTGTCTGGAGGAGATGAGCCAGGTCCGCAGGATGGCCATTGGGAAAGCGGCTGACTTCGCGGGTTTCGCCCCGCTCGGTGCGAAAAGATACCTGCACGCCATCCAGATCAAGCACCTGCACCAGCGCATCGGCTAAGTCCGCCGCTATCCGGTCCTCATCGGCGTTGATCCACATTGCCGGAAGAGACGACAACGCCGCCATGTCGCCGAGAGCGCGGCGCAATGCCCGCAGTTCGCGGTCGTCAAGTTGATCCACCTTGTTCAATACCGCTCCCCAAGGCCTACGTCGTTACGCACGCGTCCCTTCGAGCTTGGAGCTCGGCCAGAAACTGATCTGGGGGAACGAAGAATGGATTTTGCTGAAGAATCCCGCCGACGATGACCTGTGGGTGGGTGCGCAATATATCCATCACCGTAGCCGCACTGAACTTATTGAGGTCGTATGTGCAAACGACCACGTCATCGTATTTTGGGAGAACGTGATTTAACCGTGTCTCGTATTCGACAATCTTTTCGACACCCGGAAGGTCTTCCAGGGCCCATTCCATGTTGGCCCAGAGGCGGGTCATTCCAAATCCGCTGCTCCGGCCCTCCTTGAGGACGTCCTGGATCAAGGCGAGCATGGCGTCCTGGTCAAAGCCGTTGCCGCCACTCAAATAGGCCTGTTCCCATGGTTTCATTTCCAGCTGGCCACGGGCCGTGGCCGCGTCGACGTCGATCCCCTCGGCCTTTAGCTTTCGAACGCGGTCGTCCCGTTGCTGATTGTTGATGATCTGGACGAGCCGGTCGTTAGCCGCCAGCCCATCCCTGGTGAACGGCGCCAGTACTGTCTGCTCCTCATCGTCGGAGCTGAAGAATGCACAAGCATGGCAGGAGCAAGTAAGTTCCGAGCCCGCGAGTTTCACGGACCGACCGAGCGGCACTGCTTCGTGAAGCGTAGACATAGAATCACCTCCCTCATAACTGAAACGGCACGGTCGCTCATCGTCATCGTTCGTGGCGTTCTGCCGACGTCGATGAACCGCCCCTACTACCCTACAAGGCCGCCGTAAGGGCGGCCGAAAGTTCGTCCTGCACAAAGGGCTTCTGCACGACAGGTCTGGTGCGAAAGGCTTCCGGCAGTCCAGCACGGCCATATCCGCTTGCAAATGCGAAGGGAATGCCGTGATCGGAGAGGAACTCCGCTACGCGAAAAACCTTGATGCCATGCAAACTCACATCCAGCAGCGCAACATCGAAACCTCCCGACCGCGCCTTTTCCAGTGCTTCAGGCACGCTGCCCGCCTGCGCAGTAACAATACACCCCAGGTCCGCAAGCATGTCCTCTACGGACATCGCGACCAGGCTTTCGTCTTCGACAAGAAAAACGCGCAGACCTTGTAATTCCATGAGCCACAAGTCCAACACCAGCACCAAAGACACATCGCGGCCTAATTGAAAACCGCTGGATCACTTCTTGCCAAACATCGACTGCAATTTCGTGCTCAGTTCGTCTATCGTGAAGGGCTTATTCAAAACGTCGCACTCCCTGAATGCCTCTGGCACTCCCATGCGACCGTATCCCGTGCTGAACATAAAAGGCAGCTGCCGACTTTTAAGAATCTCGGCGACGGGAAAAACAAGCTCGCCGTCGAGATTGATGTCAAGAAGAGCGAAGTCAAATGAGTCTGCGCGGGCGGCACTCTGCGCCTTCGCCAGGGTCGCGACGGAGGCCGTCACGTGACAGCCCAATTCTTCGAGCATGTTTTCTATGAGCAGCGCCACGGCACCCTCGTCTTCGACCACCAGCACGCGCAGACCCGTAAGATCAGCCATTTAGCGCCGATCCACGCAATGGAATGGCAGTACGACAACACAATCCTTTCGGATCAAAGACGAGATCGAGCTCTCCGCCCAGATCGCGCTCGATGCACCGTTCCATAAGCCGTGTGCCAAAGCCGCGCCGCGTTGGCGCCTGCACCGGCGGCCCCCCGCTTTCCTGCCAAATAAGATCGAGCATCGTCTGGCCGGCACTCTCACGCACCAGCCAAGTGAGCTGCAGCATTCCTGCTTCGGATGACAGAGCGCCATACTTCGCGGCGTTCGTGGCGAGTTCGGTCAAGGCCATCGTAAGGCTGAGAGCGGCCCTTGGGTTCAGGGTGACGGACGGTCCTTGAATTTTCACCCTTTCGCCGAAGCTCGCGGAGATGGGCGCAAGAACCTCCCTTGCAAGATAATCAAGTGGCGCATCTTCCCAGTGCCGTTGTGACAACAGATCATGAGCGCGGGCCAGCCCGAGCAGTCTCTTTTCATAACGCTTGCCGAAATCAGGCAGGCTTTCGGAATGCCGGGCAGTTTGCATCGCCAGGGATTGCACGGTCGCCAGCGTGTTTTTGACTCTATGATTCAGTTCGTCGATTAGCGTCTTCTGTCTGTTCTCTGCTTGTTTGCGTTCAGTGATATCGACGAGCATGTTGATGGCGCCGATCAGCTTGCCATCAGTGTCATGCAGAGGCGTCGGATATGGGATAAATGGAACCATTGTGCCGTCGGGACGCTCCGCGACGGCCTCGATACCCCGGACTGGCCGATCCTCCTTGAGGGCCACAGCCATCGGACATTGGTCGTGCGGCAGCGGCGCTCCGTCGGCCGTGTGGAGCCGCCACGTGACGCACCACTCGTCCCCCAGTTGGGGAGTTCTGCCTGCCATCTCGATGCATGCCTTATTGAAAAAGGTTATCCGGCCATTTGCATCAGTGGTGTAAACCGCAGCCGGTAAGCCTTCGAGAAGATCACGCATATGACGTTCTCTTTCGCGAATGCGATCCTCCATCCGCTGGGCGTCGGTAACATCCTGAATGACCCTGACGCCGTAAAGAAATCGTCCCGCTTCATCGCGCACCGACGAGGCGTACACGTCGAGGAACACCGTCGTGCCGTCGGGTTTGGACGCTCGCTTGCGCACCGAGTAGCTGTCGAGTTCACCTCGCACTTGACGCGCATAGTTTGCACTATCTTCAGCTTGATCGTCCCGATGCGTGTAGTCGAGAAACACCATGCTCAAAAGCTCCTCGCGCGAGCGTCCAAGCATTTTGCAGATGGCATCGTTTACGCGAAGCAGGTGGCCCGTTTCGTCCGCCTCGGCAATGCCCACCGTGGCGGCTTCGTAGGTTGCCGCCAACCGTTCTTCGCTCTCTCGGCGGGCGCGCTCGGCTTCACGCAGATACGTCACGTCCAAAGTAAAGCAGCGCGTGTTGATAAATTTACCATCGTGGAAGCGGCTGTTCGAGGTGACAAGGACGTCCTTGATCGAGCCATTCTTCGCGCGCAGACGGGCGGGGTGGCGGTCAAGTTTTTCGCCACACGACAGCTTCTGAAGGATCTCGCCGATGACCGGCGCGTCGACGTGAAACTCTGCGATATGGCGCCCGACATATTCATCGGCGCGGTATCCCAGAAGGTCGAGTTCGGCCTGGTTGGCGCGCAAGATGATGCCTTCACCACTGACGATGTGGAGGCCGACCGCGCTATTCTCGAAGAAATCTTCCAGATCACTGCTTTTTCTCCGGACTTCCTCCTCCATGTTCTTGTGCGCGGATATGTCCTGAAAGCAGTTGATCGCACCCTGTATGTTGCCCCGGAAATCCGTCAGAGCCCGGATGTTGACCAGAGCCGTGAATCGGGAGCCGTCCGGACGCTCCATGATGACTTCAGCATTCCTCGTAGCGGTGCCAGAGCGGACCGCATCAGCCATCGGGCAGTCCTCAGCCGGTAGCGGCGTGCCGTCGGGCAAAAATAGCCGATGCGACCCACAGAAGCGTTCCTTGGCTCCGTTCGCGTTGGGTAGGCGGCCCCACAGAGCGACCGCCTCCGAATTGTAGCGGATAAGCCAACCCTCTTGGTCGCAAAGGTAGACGGCGCCAGGGATCGCATCCAACGCCGTCGGCGCCGCCCCAATAAGGGCCTCGAATTCGGTGAGCTTGCGCGCTTCCGCTGGGAATTCTTCAACATTAGTCATCCGCCGACCTTTCGAGGGCCTACTATAGTTTCGGCTTCTCCGCTCGCCAGAGAACCACGCCGAACCCAAATATCGGATTTGCGCCCCACCTTGGCCGCGGCCGCAAATACGGACAAGTGGCGTTAAACGCGGGATACCGAGCTTTGTTCCCAACAAAAAAATTTTCCTGGAGGAAAGCCGGGTCGCGAGCGGAATGTCCACTCGCTTGCCCTCGTGCTACGGTAACCCTTTAGCTCGCAATGCGGGCCCCAACCGCATGAGAGGGGGTGGCCCTGAAGCGGGTTCCAAGGCAGTTTCGTTTGCCAGCCCGAAGTACCGGCCTCGTCAGGAGCATCATCTTGGATATTATGCGGCGCAACAACGTGACTATCCACGGTTCAGGCGACCGCCCAATGGTTTTCGCCCATGGCTTCGGCTGCGATCAGAACATGTGGCGCTTCGTTTGGCCTGCCTTCGCTGATGCCTATCGCATCGTGCTGTTCGATCACGTGGGGTGTGGCGGCTCCGATCTTTCAGCCTACGACGCCGGAAAGTACGGCTCTCTTGATGGGTATGCTGACGACGTCGTTGCTATTTGCCGCGAACTTGCAATCACCCACGGGGTCTTCGTCGGACACTCCGTGAGCGCAATGATCGGCGCCATCGCTTCGCTCAAAGCGTCCGATGTTTTCGATGAACTCATTATGATTGGTCCATCTCCCCGGTACATCAATGATGAGGGATACATTGGCGGCTTCAGTGAGCAGCAAATCCACGAGTTGCTCGATTTTCTTGACGCCAACCACATGGGCTGGTCGCAGGCGATGGCCCCTGTCATCATGGGCAATCCCGAACGGCCGGAGCTGGGGGAAGAACTTACCAATTCCTTCTGCATGACGGATCCAGAGATCGCCAAAAAATTCGCACGCGTCACTTTTCTTTCCGACAACCGCAGCGACCTGCCTGCGATCAAGGCGCGTTCTCTCGTCCTGCAATGCTCCGAGGACGTCATCGCCCCGAAAAGTGTGGGCGAATACGTGGCCAAGCAGCTTCCCAATAGCCAGTTAACCATTTTGAATGCCACAGGACATTGTCCCAATCTCAGTGCGCCCGAGGAAACCATTTCCGCGATAAAGGCTTTCCTGGAAGGTCCGCCTGATTGAGCGCGTCTTTGGAGATTATGGCGGACAACATCGACGATCTTGAGGACCTGTTCGATAGTGCTCCCTGCGGCTATCTCGCTGCGGGGGCAGACGGACGTATCACCAAAGTCAACTCCACCTACTGCAAATGGCTTGACCGAGAAAAGAGCACATTTATCGGGCACCGTTTCCAGGATTCCCTGAACATCGCCGGAAAAATATACTACGAAACCCACTTTGCTCCACTGATGCGGATGCAGGGGTTTTTCAACGAGGTCGCGCTGGACCTGGTGCGCGCGGACGGATCAACCCTTCCTGTCCTCGTCAATGCCGCCGAGCGGCGCGACGAATCGAACCATCTGCGATTCATTCGCATTACCGTCTTCAATGCGTCCGATCGCCGCCGCTATGAGCGAGAGCTTCTCGAATCGCGCCGCGCTGCAGAGCGGGCCAACGCCGAATTGCTCGAACTCAACCAAACACTCGAACGACGCGTCGCCGAGGCGGTCGAGGCGCGCCTGAAAAGCGAGCGGGCACTTCACCAGGCGCAGAAAATGGAAGCGGTGGGCCAACTCACCGGCGG
This sequence comes from Bradyrhizobium sp., assembly GCF_049798375.1. Classification (GTDB taxonomy): domain Bacteria; phylum Pseudomonadota; class Alphaproteobacteria; order Rhizobiales; family Xanthobacteraceae; genus Bradyrhizobium. The sequence continues at coordinate 28,188 of NZ_JBARGP010000239.1, read as the reverse complement.
CATCGCCCATGATTTCAATAATATGCTCTCAGTTATAGTATCGTCGCTTGGGCTGCTCGAGCGAAGGCTTGTAAAAGGCGAGGACGTTTCCCGGTTTGTTTTCGCCGCAAAAGAGGGCGCCAATCGCGCCGCGGACTTGACGCGGCGCCTTCTCTCGTTCTCGCGTCAACAGACCCTTGCTCCTGAAGCGATCAACGCGAATCAAATGGTTGCTGACATGTCCGAACTACTGCGTCGGACATTGGGCGAAGCTGTGCAGTTCGAAACGGTGCTCGCGGGCGGACTCTGGCACGTCCACGCCGACAGAAACCTGCTCGAGAGCGCAATCTTGAACCTCGCGATCAACGCCCGCGATGCCATGCCGGATGGCGGACGTCTCACGATTGAGACCGCCAATTGTCACCTGGATGAGGCTTACGCGGCAGAGCAGGCAATCGCGTCAGGCCAATACGTCATGGTCGCGGTCACCGATACCGGCACGGGCATGACACCCGATGTCGTGGCCAAGGCGTTTGAGCCGTTCTTCACCACCAAAGGCGTAGGCAAGGGTACCGGATTGGGCTTGAGCCAAGTGTTCGGCTTCGTCAAGCAATCGAACGGACACATCAAAATCTATTCGGAAATCGACCACGGCACCACGATGAAGATCTATCTTCCACGCTTCTACGGCGCTTCCGAAGGCTCCAAGCCTCAGACCAAAGAGCTTCTGGCGCTCGCCTCCGGCCGCGAGGTCATTCTCCTCGTAGAGGATGACGCGCAGGTCCTGTCGCTAACAGCCCAGACACTCGGCGACTTAGGGTACGAAGTCATAGAGACGCGAAACGCTGCTGAGGCCCTGGAGGCTCTCTCCGCACATCCCGAGATCTGTCTACTCTATACCGATCTGGTCATGCCTGAAATGAACGGTCGCGCTCTTGCTGACGAAGCCCGGCGACGGCGTCCTGACCTGAAGATCCTTTTTACCACCGGCTACGCGCGAAACGCGATCGTTCACAATGGCATCCTCGACCCCGACATGAATCTGCTGCAGAAGCCGGCCTCCATGCAGCACTTGGCAGGGAAAGTGAGAGAAGTCCTTAATTCGAAATCATAAGCGGACAGCCACGCGGTGGTCAGGGACAACACTCATGTCGAATTCCGACAAAGTATTCGCCGGCTCGGTACCGGACATCTACGACGCCTACATGGTCCCTCTCATCTTCGACTCGTATGCGGCCGATCTCGCTGCACGCGTCAGCGGATCTAGTCCCGAGATCGTTTCTGGAAACGGCGGCCGGGAGCGGTGTCGTCCCGCGCGCACTTGCGCCCATGCTCAACGCTAAAGCACGCTATGTGATCTCCGACCTCAACCAGCCCATGCTCAACCGCGCCATCGCGCCGCAAGCGGCCGATCCACGTATCACGTGGAAGCAAGCCGACGCGCTGCAGTTGCCCTTCGAGAATGAAGGCTTCGATGCCGGGTGCTGCCAGTTCGGCGTCATGTTCTTTCCGGATCGTGTTGCAGCTGATAAGGAGGCTCTTCGCGTTCTTCGTCCTGGCGGCCGCTTCTTTCAACGTCTGGGATGCATAGAAGACAACGATTTTGCCCAGGGTCGTAACCGAGACGGTGACCAATATTTTTTCGAGCGACCCGCCCCTCTTCCTGACACGGACGCCGCAAGGGTATCATGACGTAGATACAATCGAGGCCGATTTGCGAGCCGCGGGCTTTTCAACAATCCAAATCGAAACGGTAGCAAAAAAGCAGCGTCGCGACGAGCCCCCGCCACCCTGCCATCGCCTATTGCCAAGGCACGCCGCTCCGCAACGAAATCGAGGCGCGGGATGCCACCAGCCTGGAAAGCGCGACAACATCCGCCACGGAAGCGATCGCAAAAGCCTTCGGTAACGGCGCCCTGTCCGCCAAAATTCAGGCGCATGTCGTCGTTGCTGGCCCTTGAAATTGAGATTTTCGATGTTTTGACGAGCGCGATGGTCGTACTTTTTTCGATAACGAACCTCGATTGAGCACGACCAAATCGTGCAGTGAGGATCCGCAGCTGTTGTCATTTTTCGAATCATCCGAAGTTTGTTGACGCTGTCTGCGGTGCTGGGTCGGGTCAATCACAATTACCTGCCTTTCCCCCATACAATCGGCCTCCTCATCACGAGCGTCGTCGTGTCCCTCATTCTCGTGGGAATCGATGCGATGATACCGGATAGGCGTTTGTTCGACGCGCTCACGCGTGCACTGCTGCAAATCATTTAAGCGCAGTGGTTATGCAGGGAATGCTGGCCTTCCTTCTCTTTGCCGGGGCGCTTCATGTGGATCTCGGACCGCTTCGGAGCCGGGCCGTTCCGGTCATCGTTCTCGCGACATTCGGCACCGCCGCTTCGACACTGATGGTGGGTGTTGCCGTCTGGCAAGCCGCAGCATTACTTGGTCAGCCGATGGGTCTGGCCTGGGCCATGGTCTTCGGCGCGCTCATCAGCCCAACAGATCCGGTAGCTGTTCTCCACACTCAAGAACATCAATGTGCCGCCCCGCCTCAAGGTTGAGATGCAGGGTGAATCGCTTTTCAACGACGGCATCGGCATCGTCCTGTTCACGACCTCCTTTTGTTCGCAACGGGCGGAGCCGGTGAGCGCACAACGATCGTTGCCGTTGGCGAATTGCTTCTGGTCGAGGCCGGAGGCGGCCTGCTGCTCGCATCGCTACCGGCGGAGGACGAGGCCGCCAGCGCGCTCCCCACCGCCCAGGCCTGCGCCTGGGCTTCCTCATAGGCGAGGACGGCGAGCGCGAAGATCAGACGCCCGTGACCGTGCGCGGTACATGCTGCCGGATCTCGAACAGCATGGTGTGCAGGTCTTGCGCGCGATCCTGGGTCAACCTGCGCGCCGCGACGATGCCGGAGGCTTGCAGCGCATGTTCGCAGGCCGCTTCGTACGGATGGAAGGCTCGCGGTTCAAAACCGGCTTCTGAAGGCCGGGCGCAAGCGGCGGGCTGGCACCAGGAATTTCAGAACACGTTCGCGAGAACGTGCGCCATCAGCTTTTACCCTTCCGGGCTGTTGCATAGCCGTGGCACTCCCGGCATAGTGAGCCGGTCGCGGCGCACGGATATGGGCGCGGTAACGTCTTTCGGACAAGGAAGTCCGGCGAGGCTCTTGGCCCGCCTATCGCGGAAGATGCGCAATCTTCGGCAAGGGACCGCATCGGGAGTTCTGAAGCTCCGCGGACACCTTCCACTGATTTGCTGGAAAAATCCATCCCCTCTTGGGGGCGCTTTCGCGCTCCCGCCCTCGGCGCTTCCGAAGCGGAAGCGGCATGACCAGCTCCGAAAAAGGACTCGCGTTGGTTCCGGCGAAAGGATAATGGAACCATCCTCTGGGGTACGCTGTGACCGAACGCCAGCCAACATCCATATGCCCGAAGTGTCACAAGCCGATGAGCTTTGCTCTGCTCAAAAGGGGCGAGAGGAAGCTCACGTGCTTCGACTGTGATGGGGCGGACCCCATGCATTCGCCCGAGGTGGCTAGGCTGCTTACTGGCAATCTGCGACCACCGGAATAAACCGGGGCTGCTGCCGTCGCTTGTGCGCCGCTCACTCCGCCGCCTCGGCGGGAGCCGAGGCCGGCAGAGGGTGCGGTGGCGATCGCCTCCAGCATGCCGGGCTTTTTTGCGCCTGGAAAGTTTTCCTATGCACGGCGGGCACGGCGTGCACTTCATGATCAATGTTAGGATTAGAACCAGACACCTCCGCCGACTTCTTTGTCGCGATCGGCGCTTCGGGCTCGCAAGGTCTTCGTGACATCGGACGCCTGCTGGGCCACCTGCCCCCGGATCTGCAAGCGGCCGTTCTGATCGTCCTGCATCGGCCATCCGACCAACGTCAGCCACCTGCGGGAAGTCCTTGGTCGGTGCTCCGCCATTCCGATCCATGTTGCATCAGCCTGCGAACGCTTGCGTCACGGAAGTGGCTATATCGGTGAGCCGGACGCCCACCTGACCCTGGCGGCGAGCAATTTCGGCGAGTTGGTGCCAGGCCCCTTTGATCTTCACCGAAACCGCACCGTCGATCTGCTTTTTCGATCCGTGGCCGCGCAGGCCAGCGGCGGCTTCATTGGCGTCGTGCTTTCCGGCTCTCTCGATGACGGCTCCCGCGGTCTTGCGGCCATTCACGAGGCCGGCGGCATCACCATGGTCCTGACACCGCATGGCGCGCCTCAAAAAGGCATGCCGGAGAACGCAATCGGCTACGATGGGCCGATCGACTTCATCGGCACACCGGAAGCGATCGCTGCCGAGATCGCAGGTCGAGTGCAGGCGCGATGGTCCGAACGGAGGAATCTGCTGCTCTGAGCCACCGCGGGTCCGCTGCCCTTTGACGTGTAACGTCTCTAGTTGAGCTCTCGGCGAAGCTTCTCGGCAATCGCCCGCTGGTCGTCGAGATACTGCTGGGCGACCTGCCGGGCTTTGTCCTCGCGCGACGGCTTAGGCGGGGGAGGATCTTCCTTGGGCGGTTCTTTCTCGCTCATAGGCACAGCGTATAACGGAACAGGCCCCGCTTCAAGAACGCTGCCGGTGCATCGTGAAAACATGGTGCTGCATTCTCCCTCCAGCCGAAGAGTGAGATCGTCGACGCCAAAGACGGTGTGGCGCCCGACGGTGTGGCGCTTCGTGCGGATCAGCGCGCTGAAGCGATCACCTTCCGTCTCATAGGAGCCGCAGTAGGTGAAGACGTCGCTGCCGCCGGTGACGGCGCCATCCTTGAGATGCACGATGCCTGTTCCTTCGCCTGCAGGCTTCTTGAACCAGGCCGCGTAGGTGCCACCCTTCAACATTCGCGTGTCTCGAATAACGGGTGCGAAAATGTAGCAGCGGGTCACGGCGGAAAACGCGGCTTGCCCGCGCAGCTCGGCTTCCTCGTTCGGAAGGTCTGTTCCGAAATTGGTGCTGACGATGACACCCACCAGAAACGGCCCGACTTCAGCTCCAGCTTCGCGCGGCGGCCGCCAAAGTAGACGGCGCACATCATGATCGAGCGCACATGCTTGAACTCTTCCGGTGATGCCGTCCACATACGCATCGAGCAGGTCTGCCCTCATTACCCTGGCCGCCGCCGTGGGCAATCAGCTCGATGACGAAACTTCGCGCCATTAGTTATGCCCCAGGTGCAGATAGCTCGGGTCGAATTCCGCAACGACTTCCAGCATCGCTCGATCGAGCATCACGACGGTCTTGCCATGCCAGCTGATCAGGCCGCGATGTCTCAGCTCCTGCACGGTCCGATTGACGTGCACCGCTGACAGACCGGACGCGTCGGCCAAATTCGCCTGCGTGAACGGCATTTCGAAGGTACCGTCCCGCACCAGTCCGACGGCATCGAGCCGCACGGCGAGTTCGCAGATAAGGTGCGCGACCCTGCCGAGCGCATCGCGAGCGCCGAGGGAAGCGACCCACTCGCGATAGATCGCGGCATCGACCAAGGTTTCGCGCCAGAGAGCATCCGTCAGCGACGGTGAGGCCGCTAGGACGGCGCGGAGAGCGGCATGCGAAACGAACGCGACGGTCGAACTACCCGCACTCGCGAGCTCATGGTCCATCACCGGGATATGCAACGAGTGCAGGTCCGGCGCATCGCCGGGGACGTAGACGGCGACGATCTGGTTCGCGTCGGCCACAGTCTTCTGCCGCATTGCGAAGCCCTCGACCAGCAGTCCGCAGCTTAGCGATCGGTCGCCCTGTCGCGCGATCGGCTCCCCGTCCGAAAATGAGCGAAGGACTTCCGGAAGGCTGCTCAGCAGCTCGCGATCATGTTCCGAAAGACCCACAGCGGCATGCAGCCGACTGACGAAATTGTGGTGCGGCATCTGGATCTCAGCGCCTTTCGTCCGGAGGATCGTCGGGAGCACGACGGCGCGGGGCGTGATTACTGTTCGATCTCTCGCCCATGATGCAGAACAGGTATACACGCCGGAGGTCGTGCGTACAGTGCGGAGAGCGCCAATGCACGGCGCATCCGCACCATGACAGGGCAGCCAATTGCCGGTCAGGGGCTTCGGTATTCGCTCGCGACGACAATCCGGTACACCGGCATCTCACCTTCGCAGACCTGCAGGCACCACCCATGTCCAGGGCTGAGATTGGTCTCGATGTCCCGCGCGAGCCGCATGGCTTCCCGCCAGGCGGCGCGATCGTCCCGCAGTTCCACTCCGGAATCGTCCCGGAACGGCTGCTCGCCGTCGATATGGAAGAAGTACTGCGGCATCGCATGACGATCCATCGACATGGTTTTCGGAGCTCCGGATCGACCGCGCGTGCGGCCTTGAAGGCTTGATTGACCTCGCGGAGATCGCCCTTCGCCTTCATCTGATCGAGCGCGCCTGGTTGACGGTCCGGACCGCCTCTCAGGCCCGGCCGATCGCGACGCTGTCCGCGGTGATGCCGACCCCGCCAGCTGCGGGCAGGTCCACGAGCTTGGCCACCGTCGCGGCGGCCTCTGCCTCGCCCTGCTCCTGCCTCCACATGAACAGCCAGTAGGCGAGCACGAAGTGAGCTCTGCGAAACAGCAATAGGCGACGCGCCTGGCCGGCATGTGTCGATCCACAGGGCGGACGGCGGCGGCGCCGCCGCGGCGCTACCGTGGGTGGCTGGCGGAGCGCGCAATCGTTGGCGGGCTGGCGGCCATGCATCGGTCCGTCGAAGATGCTGCCGACTCGAAGGTCGACAAGAAGATCAAAAGCAGCTGCCGAGGGTCTTAGTCGAACCATCGGAGCCTTGACGGGAGACCGCAAATAACGTTCGCCTTGCCTCGGGCATGGGCAACTGTCGAGACGATCTCTCGCGGAATTTTACCTGCGCGCCGCCAGCGTCGCCCAGAGCGGCGGCTGAGCCGTCGAGGGCGACAGCTGACGAGCCGTGGCCAAAGCCGCTCGCAAGCGACTTGGCGAACCATGCACCGCCGCCCAGTCCCGCGGCTCCCGCGATGCCCGCTTCGGTCCCGAGCGCCCAATTCGGCTGCTCTGCCAGCTTCGGCATTTCCCAGCCCAACCAGTTCGTCGCTCCGGCAAGAGTCCCCCTTTGCCGTTGTTATCCACGGTTCGGCCTATCGCCATTTCCAGGTTCGTCATCGCGCCTCGGAGCCGGCTTGCGGCGCCATCGAAACCCGCCACCCGCTCGGCGGCGATCTTCTGCGAATAGCCGTCGAGTGGTTCTCGATCTCGCCGATGATGTACTTCATCGTGTTGCTGTCGCCGAGCGCGGTCGCGATGCGGCCGCCCTTCTTGGCCCCAAACAGCGCGCTTGGACGCGGCGTCAGATCAAGTTTGCGGAGACCTATCGCTTTCTCTCATCGCACTAGCGACAGGTCGTCAAATCCTGAGCCTGAACAGCATGATAGGAAAATTAGCAAGTTGTCCCGCATCTTCCCAATGTGTGGGTTTGGTCCCGACTCACTGCAGTTTACTACCTCGACCGACCGGCCGCACATTGCGGCTTTTATCCTGCCGTCCTAATCGGTCGAGCGTAACCGTCCGATCTCTGCACATAGATTGAGTAGTGCAATTGCGCACGATGTGGGGCTCCTTCATGCCATGGAGGATTTCCGGCGGTGGGTCATCGTTCCTGGATAAAGGCCAACAACCCGTATTGGTCGAACCACGTCGCGACCTGGTACGCCGGTCATCAAAGCGTCGAGGAATATTGCCGCCGACGCGAGATCTCGGCGACCTCGCTGAAGCGATGGGCACGTCATCTGCTGAGCTCCGAGGAGCTGCACAAGCGCAAGAAACGTCTGCAGAATGCGCGCATCGATAAGCTCGAGCGACAGGGCAAGAAGGCGCCATCGAAGCGAAGCCGGAAGGCGTACACCTACCGCTACAACATGCGTACGGATAGCGAACCGATCGCGGTCAGGGCGTTCTGGGGCATGCACGTCGAGGCGATGAACTGGAGCGGCATGGGCAGCGCCAAGTACGCCGCGGCGCTCGGCCTGTCGCCCTACGCGCTGCGGATCTGGCGCAATCGCTTCGCGGATTCCGGCGAGGAGATAGACTGGAGATCCCTGCTTCATCCGAGTGCCCGGGCGCAATTAAGCAGCGCTGCTAGTTGCGTTCCGCGCAAGTACCGCTTGACACCGCAAGAGGCAGACGGCCGGTCAAACCGGCGCCGCCTCAGCGACGAACAGAAGCGCGCGATAGTGCAGGAAACGGAGAAGCCGGGCCTCAGTGTGTCGCAGGTTTGCCGTCGGCACGGCGTCGCCACCAGCATGGTCTTCCGCTGGCGGGTACAGTTCGGCCTAGCCGCTAAGAAGGCACCGCGACTGGCAACGGTGGCGCTGACCAAAGGCACGGCGAGCGAAGTGCCGGCGCTCACGGCTTTGCGCAACCTAGCAGTCTACTGAAAAACTATCGTTTTTGTCGGATTTTCGTGATTCACTGACTTGGCGAGTCTGCGGAGGGACGGATGCGGGGCAAGTTCGAGGATCAGGGCGGCCTGTTTTCCTATGTTTCGCCGGAGGCGCATGTCCCAAAGGATCATCCGCTGCGCAACATCCTGGAGCTGGTGCGAGACGTTCTTCGCGACCTGATCCGCACATTGGGCGCGCTCTACTCGAAGGAAGGTCGCCCCTCGATCCCGCCCGAGCAATTGCTGAGCGCTCTGCTGCTGCAGGTGTTCTACGGCATCCGCTCGGAACGTCAGCTCATGGAGCAGTTGGACTACAATCTGCTCTACCGCTGGTTCGTGGGGTTGGCGCCGGACGATCCGGTCTGGGACCCGACGACATTCACGAAGAACCGCATGCGGCTGGAGAACGGCGAGGTGTTCGCCAAGTTCATGGCAAAGCTGCTGAACCATCCCGAGGTCAAGCCGCTGCTGTCGAGCGAGCACTTCTCCGTGGACGGCACGCTGATCGAGGCTTGGGCCTCGCACAAGAGCTTCCGGCCGAAGGATGGCTCGGACAGCGGTGACGATGGTGCGAACTTCCACGGCCAGAAGCGCAAGAACGACACCTATGCCAGCGTGACTGATCCTGACAGCCCACTGTATCGGAAGGCGCAGGGCAAGGAAGCCAGGCTCTGCTACATGGGCCACGTCATCATGGAGAACCGGAACGGCTTGGCGATCGACGGGCGTGTGACTCATGCCACAGGGACTGCCGAACGAAGCGCGTCCGAAGCCATGCTCAAGGCGAAAGCCAAGAAGTCTGGATGCCGCATGACCGTGGGCGAAGACAAGGCCTATGACACAGCCGAGCACGTCGCCAATCTGCGGGAGATGAATGTCACACCGCACGTCGCCTAGTACAACAAAGGCAATCCCAACGGGCGCCAGAGCGCCATCGATGGGCGAACGACCCGGCACGCCGGTTACGGAATGTTTCAAACATGCCGAGCCATGATCGAATGCATCTTCGGGTGGGGCAAGCAGCACGGAACCATGCGCAAGACCAAGCACCAGGGGTGCGACCGCGTGCTTGGCGACTTCCTCCTGAACCTGATCGGCTACAACCTCGTCCGAATACCCAAGCGGATTGCCGCATGAGGCCGCCTCCTGGGGCGGAGATCATTGCGCCCACAGCCAAACCTCTCCAGAACCCAACAGCACCAAAAAAAATCCGCGTTTTGCCGGTTCTTCAGCAGACTGCTAGAGGACATTGGCAGCCACGTGATACGTGCAAGTAGCGGTTCCGAAGCCCTCGAGCTACTGCAGCGAAACGATTCCATCTCGATCCTGATCACCGAAATCAATATGCCAGGTATGGACGGCCATGAGCTGGCGGAACGCGCAACTCACGTGCGCCCCGCCTTGAAGATTCTCCAGCTGTCGGGGCGAGAGCGTCGTCAGGGCGGATTCCCGATGATCCGAAAGCCATTCTCCCAAGACGATCTGGTTCGCGTCATGCAGCAGACCACAGGGGCTTGCTGACGGCCGTCACGTTTGCAATGGCCGGCCTAGCCGGCAAGTTTCCTCAGGCGCTTGGACAACCTAGACAGACGGACCGTGACCAACTCCCAAGCTGCGCAATGCATTCAATAGCTCTTGCGCCGCAAAAGGCTTATTCACAAAAGCCAGTCCGTTTTGTTCGTTGAACTTTGCGCGCAGATCGCGCGTATTGTGGCCGGTCGCAAGGACGATCGGTAGATGCGGGTAGATCGCTTTCATTTCGTGGATCAGAGTGTCCCCCTTGCGATCGGGTAAGCCGACATCGATGATCACAGCATCGTAGCTGCCGGGTACGAGCCCAAGCTTGTTGATCGCCTCTGCCGCAGAACCTGCGACATCTACCTGGAAGTTGGCCTCCTCCAGATATTCGGTCGCAAGCATCTGTATCAACGGTTCGTCCTCGACAAGGAGTACGCGCCCTGGTTCGCGCCTCGCATCTAGAATGTCCCTCAATTTGGCGGCGAGCGCGGCTTGCGAGAACGGCTTTGTGATCAGTTCCACGCCCGGATCGAGCCGGCCGTCATGGACAATGGCGTTGCGCGCATATCCGGTGGTGAACAACACCTTGAGATCGGGGCGGCGCCGCCGCGCTTCATCCGCAAGTTGGCGTCCGTTCATGCCACCCGGTAGCCCAACATCTGTGAACAAGACTTTCGTCTGTGGATTTGCCTCAAGTAGCGCAAGACCCCTGCGACCGTTTTCGGCCTCAAGAACGACGTAGCCGAGGTCGCGCAAAGTGTCGCATGTATAGTTACGAACGTCAGCATCGTCCTCGACCACCAACACGGTCTCAGCCCCAGACCCACGGGGAAGCGACTGCACCTCGGCATCCTCGTCATTCAGGCTTGCAGTCGAGTGCGCCCGGGGCAAGTACAGCTTTATCGTCGTCCCCTCTCCAACTTCACTGTAGATCTTCACGTGGCCACGGGACTGCTTGACGAAGCCATAGACCTGGGAGAGACCCAAGCCCGTCCCATGTCCCACGTCCTTCGTGGTGAAGAACGGATCGAATGCCTTCGCCTTCACCTCGGGCGTCATGCCGCTTCCATTATCCGTGATGGCAAGCATCACGTATTGGCCAGGCACGACCTCGATCTGCCCGATCGCATATCGCTCGTCTAGGTGGACATTGGCGGTTTCGAGTGTGAGACGGCCGCCGTTCGATATGGCATCCCGCGCATTAACCGCCAGATTGATGATTGCGAGTTCCAGCTGATTGGGATCGGCGTGAGCCCGCCAGACTCCACCGCCCAGGATGGTTTCCACGGTGATATGTTCACCAAGCGTCCGCCGGAGCATGTCCGTCATGCCGGTAACGAGCCGGCCGATGTCCAGCGATTTCGGTTCGAGCGGCTGTTGTCTCGAGAACGCCAACAATCGCTGGGTCAACGTTTCTGCCCGTCTGGCTCCTGTCATCGCGTTGGTCACGGAGCGCCGGAGCCGATCGGCATCGAGTGGCGCAGCGCCCAAGCTTCGCTGCAGCGTTTCCAGATTGCCGATGATAATGGTGAGCAGGTTGTTGAAATCATGCGCGACGCCGCCGGTCAGTTGCCCGACAGCTTCCATTTTCTGTGTCTGCTTCGCTCGATCATCCGCAGCGCGTCGTTCGGTCAGGTCTCGCGTGATCTTGGCAAATCCCACGATCTCGCCCTCGGCATCCCTGATCGCGTTGATCACGACGCTTGCCCAGAACCTGCTCTCGTCCTTGCGAACCCGCCATCCTTCAGCTTCAAATTTGCTGGTTTGGGCAGCGATGGTCAGGGCTTTGGCGGGAATGCCTGCCGCTTTATCCTCCTCGGTGTAGAAGGTCGAGAAGTGACGGCCGAGGATCTCCTCGCGCTTGTATCCCTTGGTCCGCTCAGCGCCCGGATTCCAGTTGACGATGTGACCGTCAGGATCGAGCATAAAAATAGCGTAATCCGTGACGCCTTCCACCAGCAGCTTGAACCGTCGCTCGGTATCTTCCAGTTTTGCGGTGCTGGTGGCTAACTCTGCAGCGCGCTCTTCGATTCGTCGTTCCAGAGTTTGATTCAGGCGTTGCAGTTCCTCTTCGACGACCGACCTTGCGGCGATCTCGCGCTGACTTGCGGCATGTAGCCGCGCATTATCGATGGCAACCGCCGCATGTGCAGCCAGTCCCGTGATCAGGCGTTCGGCACGGGCCGTGAAGACGCCCGGTTGCGAATGGCCGAAAAACAGTCCGCCCAAAACCTCACCGGATCGAGACGTGACCGGCACAGCGAGATAGCTTCGCACGGGCAAGTGGCCCTTGGGCATCCCGTTGTACGGCGGATTGTGCCCGTAACGGGGATCAGCGAGAATGTCGGCGGAGCGCATCGTTGCCGTGCCGCGGAACGTCGGCTCGAAAATGGCCGTGTTGCGGGGCATTGGAAATTTCTCGAACGCCTCGCGCGGTACGCCGGAGAGGGTATAGAGGGTATACGCCTCACCCTTTTCGTCGATAATATTGTAGAAGAAGGCGCCGAAGCCCGCGTGGGTAAGTTCTACTCCGGCATCGGTGACCATCTGCACCAGGCGCTGCAAATCATGCTCGGCTGCTACCGCAATTCCGATACCATTCAGAGTATCGAGCGCATGGCTCTCCTCGCGCGCTTCCAGAACACGGGCTTCCAGCGTCTCATTGAGAGCGAGCAATCGCGCTTCTAGGGTTTTTCGCTCGGTAATGTCGTAGATGGCGCCTCGAACCACGGGGCCGGCGGCACCGTGCGTTGAGGTACTCTCACCTCTCGCCACGATCCAGCGCAGGCCGCCCGCCGCGGTGATCCGAAATTCAACATAGAATTCGCCGCTTTGGGCGGCTGCTTCCATTGCAGTAGTTATCTTGGGCGCATCGTCGAAGAATATGGCCTTTTGCCAGTGATCCAGGCCCACGCCTTTGTTATCCGCCGCAAAGCCAAAAACACCTGCAGCCTGGGCGCTCCAATTCCAATTTCCGGTAGTGAGATCCAGCTCGAATGTCGCGATTCCGCCGGCGGTTTCACCAAGTCTAAGTCGCTCCTCGGAAGCGCGAACCTGTCGGTGCAACTCGCTATTTTTACTGTTTTCCGTCACGCCTGGACATTCCCGCGGAGGATGGTTTGCGCCTCACGCATCGCGCGAAGCTTGCCGAGGGCAATATGCCTGGGCAGATGGTTGAAACCGCAGGTGCTTGTAATCAGCGTCTGTTCCGGCGCGAGCCAGTCGTAAGCTTTGATCCTGTCCGCCACTTGCTGACCGGTTTCGACATTCGGCGCCTGGACATCCACTGCCCCGACCGCGAGTTGCTTGTTGCCGAGATAACTCCTGTAGTGCGGCACCATGTCATGCTCGACCATGAAAACATCAGCATCAATCTTGCAAATCAGGTCCGCCTTATAACGTCCCGTGTCAAAATAGCGGTGCCCAATTTGACCATCGTAGTCCGGTCCGACCGCGTAGTTGCCCTGACAAATATGAATCGAAATGTGAATGTCGTCCGGCAGGCCTTCGATGATCCCATTTATCACTTCTACCGCCGCGTCGACCTCCCCCTCGGACGACGCCGTGAAATAGGGCTCATCAATCTGGAGGTGCTTGCAGCCCGCATGCGCAAGTTTCCTGAAGTTTTGGTGCAGCAGCTTTCCGAAGTCGGCCATCATCTTCTGAACGTCGCCGTAGTACTCGTTATAAGCGACCGCCGCCAAAAGATGCGGGCCGGTCATTGTGATCTTAACCGGTTTGCGGGCGAAGCTTGAGGTGGCCAGAAATTCGTCGACAAGGCCCAGATCGATGGAATCCTGGATTGGACCTCGGCAGATTGCCGCGGGATGGAAGACGTTGGGGTCGTACGGAGTGATTGGCTTCGGTTTGGTCTCACCCTGGAAGGACGGTATTTTTTGCCAGAAATGATTCAGCATTGCGTTCGGCGGGGAGTGACGATTGTGGGTGCGCCGATGCATTTCACCGCCGGTAATCACATCGATCCCGGCGATTTCTTGCTCCAAAATCGCAGCTTGAGATGCCCGCAATTGTGCGTCCGCAAAATCCCCCGGAGCCAGCTGACCAGCGTTGACCAGCCGATCCATTGCCTCGTACCAACGGGGGACGCTGTGCGCCCCGACCACGGTGGTCGTATACTTTTCGTACTGCGGCATCCTTCCCCCAACCAGGATGAAACAATGAACAAATCGACGTTTTGCACGCAAAACGAGTGTTAGCTCAGTCTTCGTTTATTGGTTCCTAATCCGATTGCGCCGCCGGAGACTGGCGTCCCTTGTAATCTCTCTTGGGGTCAAGGTGAAGCGGGTGGTCCAAGGTTGGCTGATCTGCCCATAGAAGAGCAGAAGCTCCAAGGGGCGAGTTACGCTTTCGGCCAAGGGCGACATGAATGCAGAAAGCCGCCGATTTATGACGTTCTACTTTCGTTCCTTCCACGCTCCGCGAATGAAATCTCATCTGCATCGGCCGCATTGCGCAGCAGTCCGGGCCTTTTTCAGGGCTTCCCTCTTCTCATGCCCGCTCGGCATGGTACGCGCCGCCTCCAAACCTTCATCGGCTTCAGCGTTTAGATCGGGGCAAGTGGCCAGTCATGGGCCGTCCTCAAACAGCCTGACCGCTCATTGCTCGCTCGACTTCGTCAGCAAGACGGTTCAGGTGATCTTGTAGACGATTGAATATTTCGCGCTTTGCGGTGTCCGTAGCCACGTCGCGGATCAGCGCGGCCTCCGTGGCAACCTTGCGAAGCTTTTCGAGAGACGCTTGATTATCTTTCATGGACTTACTTTGGCGACTGCAAACCGGGCGACTTGGCCAATTCGTTGAGGTGGACCGCAGTATCGGCCTGCTGTGCCTTTTGGAGCAATTCTGGCCCTGGCTGGAGCAGTGAAGCCTTCTCTCGCACTGCTTTAGCGAATGATGTGAGCCGATCTCGGAAGGATAATTGTTGTTTGAAGCGCTGCCGCTGCTGCTTCGCAGGCACACCAGGGTCGTGTCCCCGGTGGTGGTGTAGCTCGGTAGAGCAAAGCCGCCCGGACGCGCGCCCCCAAATAGCGCCGTAGCGGGCGGGCGGCTTCGCGGTGATCACCGGCAGTTCTCCGGTAGGATCGGGTTGCGACACGCCAACGCAACCGAGCAACCACCGATGACGGACAACATGATGAACCTGCGCATGTTCGTGGAGAAGACCCCTGATGCCGGTCTGCTGCGCGAGATGATCGGCTTTGCCGCGCAGCGGCTGATGGAATTGGAAGTGGAAGGCCAGACCGGGGCAGCCTATGGCGAGAAGACCCCCGAGCGCCTGGCCCAGCGCAACGGCTACCGCTATCGGATCTGGGAGACCCGTGCCGGCGCGGTCGAACTGCGCATCCCGAAGCTGCGCAAGGGCTCCTACTTCCCGCCGATGGCTTCTTCGAGCAAGAGACTTAGCGGGCACTGACGATTTGCAGTTCACCCAGGAATTTCTTGCCGAGATGTTGGGCGTTAAGCGAACCAGCGTAACGTTGCATGCGCGCACGCTTCAACAGGCTGGAATGATAAAATATTCGAGGGGGCCATATTCAGATCACCAATCTTGAAGCCCTGCAGGAAACCGTCTGCGAATGCTACGGAACCGTTAAATCCTACTACGGAACATTGCTCGGGCCGCAGCCGGTATGATCTCCTGCACGTCCGTTGTGGGGTCGCGGGTTGAACTTGTGCACATGTAAGACAGGGTCCACTTCAGGGTCGTCGAGTCTGCGGATATGATTAGGGATAGGATTTGAACCTATGACCTTCAGCTTATGAGCCTGACGTTCGATTGCTCAGGAGCAGCGGAGCTGACGATATCCACCGCGAAGGATACGCTTGCACAGCCGCACCAGTTTCGCACCAGAAAGGACGTGAACGAAAAGATACGAACGCGATCGAAATCGGACAAAAACGCAGGAAAATCAACAAAGCCAATCGATATCCTCCCGCTCATAACGGCGAGGTCGAGGTTCAACTCTCTCCAACTCCTCGCGCATCAGTGGATCACAAGTGAATAGCCGGCCGGCGGAACAGCTACCCCACCAAAATCGCACCATCTTAAGAGAACGATTCGTGGCTTATTCAGACGAAATCATTTTTCACGTTTTGAAAAGGACAATGGCTTGTGCGCGACGTCGCAAACTGCCTCGATCAGCAGTCGGATGATCTGCGCTTCCCAGTCAATCTTGTCCGTCGACTCCTCCCAATATTGGGACATCGCGTACGCCGCATGACGAGCTTTTACACCGAGCCCTATGATGGAGCACGCGGGAGCCGCCATAATAGCCCGTTCAATAGGATAAAGGCGCTCCAGAATTATCTCCACTTGTTTCGTCTGCGCGTCACTGACGGACTCACCTTCCGTGTCATCGCCCGCGCCATCCGGGATAACGGAGGGCTGCTCTGAGCTCACCATTGGCAGGCCGTTTTCCTGCTGAGCAGCATGCAACTGGGTAATAAGGTCATCTAGCTGCGTTTCTAGGGTGAGCAGATCCCGATCGTTATCCGTCGCTGCCACCCTCGGTCGACCCAAAGCCTCGACATCGTTGCCTGATTGGTCATTGAGCATCGAACGCAACCTTTCATCGCAAATCGGATCGGACGACATCTTTTCGGCTTTAAAGCCGTGGGTCAATAGGCCGCACGCCGCTTGACTGCGGCATGGACCTCCGCCATCGATTCGCGGCGAATCTGCGCCGCATCCGGCACAACCGGGGTATTTCGCAGGAGACTCTGGCATATGAGGCCGGTGTCGACCGAGCTTACGTCAGCAGGATCGAGCGCGCCGTGACCTATGTTGGCTTGGAGATTATCGGGAAGTTTGCCGAAGTGCTGAAAGTTGACCCGGCTGAGTTTTTAATGGCTCCGACCCGAACGCATCGGAAGACCTAAGAACCGCTTGGAATCGCCGGCCCAGGGATTGACCCGAGACCATGCGCGCCCGGATCGTCCCACAATTGTTTCATCGCGGCAGCCCAAAGCACCACTCTCTTCGCGCCGCGGCTTTCGTCGTGCACCTACCGTGCATCGAACCATTCCGTACGGTAAGATCGAGCGGCGCAGGACAGCTATCTAGATAGACGATGGCAATTTCAACCGTCCGATTCTTACTCTTCAGTACCCCGGAGTTGGGGGGTGCATCGAAAAGCTTTTGGTCAATACCACCGGGGATCTAAAGATCGCGGTCCCGATCCATCGGCCGATAACGCTCGACACAGATCACCCTGTGCAAATGCGAACTCACGCGGTCCGACACTATCCCATTGCAGCAGAGATCATCGAAGCAGCTCCTTGAACCCATGACCGACATCGATAGCAGCAAGCAGCGCCGGCTCGTCGAATTCAAGGACGGGTGTCGTTACGGCAAGTTCGGCAAAACGAAGGCCTACGAGCTGATCGCGCTGGAACGGATCAGGGCTTACAAGATGGGCGGCAAAACGCTCATCGATCTCGATAGCATCGATGAATATCATGCCTCGCTGCCGCGCGTTGAATCACGAGCTATGTTTTAGGCAGATTTGAGCAGTGGAAGCGCAGGCTCCTTACGCAGGCGGTCGAGACGGTCGGCCCAATGCTGCATCAGGCGCACGCGTTCACTCCAATAAGCTGCCCGGTTGTAAATGCCGCGGATCTTGTTCTTGTCACCCTTCGCAAGCTGGCGCCGCATCACCTCGTTGCGGCGTCGCCGCTTTTTTTCGTCGGTTTCATGGGCGAGCTGAGCTTCCACCACATCGCCATCGAACACGCCCTCTTCGTTGAGCAAGGTCGAGGCGGTGGAACGGAAGCCGTGCGCGCAGTGGTCGCCACCGGGGCCCGTGTCGTAGCCCATGATCCGCAGCGCCTTGTTGATCGTATTGTCAGACATAGGCACATCATCATCGTGGGAGAAAAGGTACCGGCCGCCACCGGTCAAAGGTCGCAGTTCGGCAAGGATCGCGAGAGCCTGGCGCGAGAGCGGCACTTCGTGACCATCGCGCATCTTCATTTTTTCGGCAGGGATCACCCATATTTGGTTCTGCTCGTTAAACTCGACCCATTCGGCCAACCGCAACTCGCCGGGTCGGACCATTGTCAAGGCAATCAGCTTGAGCGCATAACGCACCAGTCCGCCGTTCTTGGCGTCGTAGACCTCGATCCGGCGCATCAGCTCGCCCACTTCATCAGGCTCCGTTAGCGCCGGGCGCGGGTTGCCCTTGGGTGCCTTGGTGAGCGCGTGCTTCAAGTCACGGGTAGGATCGTTGTTGCAATAGGACGCGCCGACGCCAAACTGGAAGACCCGCGAAGCAGTCGAACGAAGGCGTCCGACGGTGTAGTAACGGCCCCGGGCCTCGGCACGCCGGAAGGCAGTCAGCAATTCCGGAGGCGCGATCTCGCAAAGTGGTCTGTCGCCGATCTCGCGATTGAGCTGAGTGAGATTCCAGCGCTCCCGCTTGATCGTTGCCTTGGCCTTGTTCTCGTTTGCGAGCTTCGTGGTCACCCACTCTTCCCCCACCACGCGAAAGGTGCGCTTGAGTTTTTCGTCTTCCTGTCGCTTGGCCTCGCGCACCGCGACCGGATCTTGACCTTGATCGAGCAGCTTCTCGGCGTCGCGGCGCTTCTCGCGCGCGGCCTTGAGGCCCACGCGAGGAAAAATGCCAAAAGACATGTTCTTGCGCCTGCCGCCAACCCGGTAGCGGTACAGCCACAGCTTGGTTCCATTGGGTCGAACCACGAGGCTGAGACCGTGGCCGTCGGCAAGTGCGTATTCCTTGTCCGCCAGCGCCGCATTGCGGATTTTCGTGTCGCTCAGGTCATCCATGGAAAGCCCCCCGCAATCGGGCGGCCAGCCAGTGTACCCGGCCCTTCCAGTGTACCCAAAGTGTACCCGGAAACGCCGGCTGCCCTCGGACGGCCGCGAACCGTACCGAGCGCCAATCTATCGCGAAATGCCTGATTTTACGAGGGTTCTTGCCGATCAGCGAACGGGCGCGGACGAGAAAGAACCAAGCCGGAAAGCGGGGATGGTGCCCAGGGGCGGAATCGAACCACCGACACTGCGATTTTCAGTCGCATGCTCTACCAACTGAGCTACCTGGGCAGGTCTCTGGGCCGAAAAAGCCCGTCGAGCCGGCGGGTTATAGGCGGCGCGAACGGCGCTGTCTACCGTCCAAAAACGGATTGTTTCCACATTCCTGCCGGGCCGACAGCGTCGTCCCGCTCGTCGCCTGCCACGACAGCAAAAGCCTGAAACAATTCAACTATTCGACATCGTCCTCATCGCCCTCCGCAGCCGGGATGACATAGGAGCCGGAGAGCCAGCGATGCAGGTCGACGTCGCGGCAGCGGGGCGAGCAGAACGGGCGCAGCTTCTCATCCGCCGGCCGGTTGCAGATCGGGCAACGGTGGACGGGTTTGGCGGATGGCTTGGCGACCTCAGGTGATTCGTCGGGCATCGGAGCTTATTTAAGCACGGCAGCGGGCGAATGCATCCCGCGGCGCAGGCGTGGCGTCGTTTCCCCTCGGCGATCCGACCACCGGGCCGGCTTTCCCTCCGCGTTCAGACGCCGACCGTGTTGAGCCAACCGAAGCGGATTGGAAAGCCCTCGCCGCCGAGCAGGCTGACGGTTTCATACAATGGGAGGCCGACCACATTGCTGTAGGAGCCGACCATCTTGACCACGAAGGAACCGGCAATGCCCTGCACCGCGTAGCCGCCAGCTTTCCCGCGCCACTCGCCGGAGCCGATATAGGCCTGGATGTCGTCCTCGCTCAGCCGCTTGAAGCGGACGCGGGTCTCGACCAGGCGCTGGCGGAACGCCTCGCGCGGCGTCACCAGGGTGATCGCGGTGTAGACGCGGTGGTTGCGGCCCGACAACAGCCGCAGGCACTGCGAGGCCTCGTCGACCAGATTGGCCTTCGGCAGGATGCGCCGGCCGACCGCGACCACGGTGTCGGCCGAGATGATGAAGGAGCCGCGCAGCTCGTCGTCGAGTTGCACTGATTTGAGCGCCGCATCGGCCTTAGCGCGGGCCAGCCGATTGGCGCAGGCACGCGGCAGCTCGCCGCGCTTCGGCGTCTCGTCGACATCGGCCGGACGCAGCGCGTCAGGCTCGATGCCGGCCTGGTTGAGCAGCGCCAGACGCCGCGGCGAACCGGAAGCAAGAACGATTTTGGGACGGCCGAGCATGCTGATGTGATGGGAGGATTCGGTAAAGGGCTGGAGCGCGCGCGGAACCTATCGGATGGGCTGCCATTCCACAACCCGCGCGCGCGACTCAAAGGCGAGCCAGGTTAAGCCGTGCTGTACGAGGACAACATGAGCTGAAGGCGACGATCCTGTTTCGGTTCGATGACACCTGCATGGAACCAAGCGGGTCATAGACCGGCCGGGCCGCCTTTGACGAAGCGCTTGCGAATCCGGGCATAGAGGCCGTCGGCCACCTCGCGGTAGGCGGCGAGCTTCTGCTCGCGGTTGCCGGCGGTATCGGTCGGATCGGGCGTCGGCCAATATTCGACATCGGCGGCCAAAGTGCGGGTCAGCTCCAACGCCTTGTGATGCGCCTCGGGCGATAGCGTGATGATCAGATCGAAATTCAGTCCTTCCCAGTCCTCGAGTTCGTCGAAGGTGATCGGCTTGTGGGTGGAGATGTCCTGGCCGAGTTCGGCCATCACCGAGACCGCGAACGGATCGAGTTCGCCCTTCTTGACCCCGGCGGAGCGGACATAGAGCGCCTGTGGGAACATGTGGTGCAGCAGGCTCGCGGCCATAGGCGAGCGCACGCTGTTCTGACCGCAGGCGAACAGCACCGCCTGCGGTTGGTGCTCCCGCGGAGCCTCGACCATCGCTCAACGGCCCGCGGTGACGGCGCCAGCCGCGACATGTCCGCCGGCCGCCATCACACGCCTTCCCCCTTCCAGTGCAGCACGGTGATCAGGGTGAACAGCCGGCGCGCGGTCTCGTGGTCAATCCGGACCTTGCCCTTGAGCCGCTCCTGCAGCGTGCGCGAGCCCTCGTCATGGATGCCGCGGCGGCCCATGTCGATCGCCTCGATCTTGTCGGGCGTGGCGGTGCGGATCGCCTGGTAGTAGCTGTCGCAGATCATGAAATAGTCCTTCACGATCCGCCGGAACGGCGTCAGCGACAGCAGATGCGTCACCACGGGCGATCCGTCCTCGGTACGGATGTCGAACATCAGCCGGTTGGCGGTGATGCCGAGATGCAGGCCGAACGGCCCGGGGACCTCGACGCCCTCGGGGGCGAACACGTTCTGCTCCATCAGATCGTAGATCGCGATCGCGCGCTCATGCTCGATATCCGGCCCCGACCGGCCGATCGACTCGTCGTCGAGCGTCACCGCGACGATCCGATTCTTCTGATCATCGCTGTGCGGGGGTTCGGTCATGACAGATTGAGACGCAGTCCGATGGAACGGGAATGGGCGTCTAAGCCCTCGGCCTTGCCCAAGGTCATTGCGGCTGGCCCGAGGGCGCGCAGCTGCTCCGGGCCGCATTTCAGGATCGAAGTGCGCTTCATGAAATCGAGCACGCCGAGCCCCGAAGAGAACCGCGCCGAGCGCGCGGTCGGCAGCACGTGATTGGAGCCACCGACGTAATCACCAATCGCCTCCGGCGTATGGTGGCCGAGGAAGATCGCGCCCGCATTGCGTACCCTGCTGGCAAGCGCGTCCGGATCTGATGTCATGATCTCCAGATGCTCGGCGGCAATTGCATTCGCCAGCGGCACCGCCTGGTCGAGGTGGCCGACCTCGATGATGGCGCCGAATTCGGCCCAGGAGGCGGAGGCGATCACCGTGCGCGGCAGGCTCTTGAGCTGGCCTTCGACTGCGCGGGCAACTTCATTAGCCAGGCGGCTGCTGTCGGTAATCAGGATCGACTGCGCGCTCGCATCGTGTTCGGCCTGGGCCAAAAGATCAGCCGCGATCCATTCGGCATTCGCGGTGTCGTCGGCGATCACGAGCACCTCGGACGGCCCGGCGATCATGTCGATGCCGACCTTGCCGAACACCAGCCGCTTGGCGGCGGCGACATAGGCATTGCCGGGGCCGACGATCTTCGCGACCGGGTCGATCGTCGCCGTGCCATAAGCGAGCGCGGCCACCGCCTGCGCGCCGCCGACGCGGTAGATCTCGGAGACGCCGCCGAGATGGGCGGCCGCCAGCACCAGCGGATTGAGCTTGCCGTCAGGCGACGGCACCACCATGACCACGCGTTCGACGCCGGCGACCCTGGCCGGTACGGCGTTCATCAGCACCGAGGACGGATAGGCCGCCGTGCCGCCGGGAACATAGAGGCCAGCGGATTCGATCGCGCTCCAGCGCCAGCCGAGCTCGACGCCTGCGGCATCGGTGAAGCGCTGGTCCTGCGGCAGCTGCTTCAGATGGAACGCCTCGATGCGGTCGCGGGCGAATTTCAGCGCGTCGACGGTGGCAGGATCGCAGGCCGTCACGGCCTGTTCGATCTCGGCTGCAGTCACCTGCAGCGACGATGCATCGAGCTCAAGCCGGTCGAACTTCCTGGTCGCTTCGAGCAGCGCCGCATCGCCGCGCTTGGCGACGTCGTCGACGATGGCGCGCGCGGCGGCTTCGACATCGGCGGAGATTTCGCGCTTGGCGGCGAGAAACTGCCGGAATTTTGCATCGAAATCGACGCTGTCACGGGTCAGGCGAATGGGCATTGCACGCTTTCCACGGGCGGGATTCGAGACGCCCTTGCCTGCTCAATGGCGCGGCGGCGATGGGCCGTCAACCCTGCCGAAATCACCCTATCCGCCTCCCAATCCGTCGTCCTCATCTAGATCCCCCGTTCCCAGATCGTCGGGCCCGAGGTCGGTCAATTCGCATTCCAGGCACTCGACGTCGAGCCGCAGCGCTCCGCCGTGGGAAAACAGCAACAGCGCGCTGCCGCCGGGCGGCTCGGCGGCATGAAACTCGATGCCGATCAGTTCCAGCGGCGCGCCCGAGGTCTCAAGACCGATCCCGCGCGATTTGCAGGCCAGCACCCGGTCGAACCGGAGCACGGACACCAACCGCCGCGGCTCGGCCCCGCTGTCCAGCGTCTGAGCCCAGTCCAGCCGGTTCATGCCGATCACCAGCCGCTTCTCGGCCTGTCGCCAGATGATATCGGCGGCCTGCACCCTGGCATCCTGCACATGGGTCGAGACCACGGCGAGATCGTCCGCGTCGAGCGCGATCAGTTTGAGCCGGTCGGTCACGACATTCATGTCCCCGATGCGTCAGTCGCTGATGCGCTCGATCGCGGCGCCGCACGCCTTCAGCTTGTCCTCGAGCCGCTCAAACCCGCGATCGAGGTGGTAGACCCGATTCACCATGGTTTCGCCCTCAGCGGCAAGCCCCGCGATGACGAGCGAGACCGACGCCCGCAAGTCGGTCGCCATCACGGGCGCGCCGCGCAAGGTGGAGATGCCGTCGATCCGGGCGGTTTCGCCATCGAGCGAGATGCGGGCGCCGAACCGGGCGAGTTCCTGCACATGCATGAAGCGGTTCTCGAAAATGGTCTCGGTGATGGCGGACGCGCCCTGCGCGCAGACCATCAGCGCCATCAATTGCGCCTGCAGGTCGGTCGGGAAGCCCGGGAACGGCGCGGTCGCGACCTGCACCGGGCGGATGCCGTTGCCGTTGCGCCTGACACGAATGCCGTCGGCGTTGACGCCGATCTCGGCACCGGCCTCGATCAGCACGTCGAGCGCGGATTGCAGCAGTTCGGGCCTGGCACCTTCGAGCTGGACGTCGCCGCCGGTCATCGCGGTGGCGATCGCGTAAGTGCCGGCCTCGATGCGGTCGGGCAGCACGGTGTGGCGGGCACCATGCAGGACGTCCACGCCCTCGACCTCGATGCGCGTGGTGCCGGCGCCGGTGATGCACGCGCCCATCTTGGTCAGGCATTCCGCGAGATCGCTGACCTCCGGCTCGCAGGCGGCATTGGTGATGACGGTCGTACCTTTCGCCAGGGTCGCGGCCATCAGCGCGACATGGGTGCCGCCGACCGTGACCTTCGGAAAGTCGATATAGCCGCCGCGCAGCCCGCCGGGCGCCTTGGCGACCACATAACCGCCGTCGATGGCGATCTGGGCGCCGAGCTTTTCCAGCGCCATGATCAGAAGATCGACCGGACGGGTGCCGATGGCGCAGCCGCCTGGCAGAGACACTTTCGCCTGGTGCATGCGCGCCAGCAGCGGCGCCACCACCCAGAAGCTCGCCCGCATCCGCGACACCAACTCGTAGGGCGCGGTCGTGTCGATGATGTCGGCGGCCGAGATCTGCAGGGTCTGGCCTTGATATTTGCCGTCGCCCGGCCGCTTGCCCACCGCGGTGATGTCGACGCCATGGTTGCCTAGGATGCGCTGCAGCTGGGCGACATCCGCCAGCCGCGGCACGTTGTCCAGGATCAGCGTCTGCTCCGTCAAAAGCCCCGCGATCATCAGCGGCAGCGCGGCATTCTTGGCGCCCGAGATCGGGATGGTGCCATTGAGCGGGTTGCCGCCGATGATGCGAATGCGATCCATGCCGATGCCTGCCGAAGTTCAAAAAGGAGGGAGCCCGGCATCAGTCGCGACATTGCGGCGATTTGATGGGATCGCCGCCATCCGCAAAGCTCGTCTCAGGCCGAGAGTGGAATCGGCCTGAACCGACGCCAGACGCTGAAGATTGCCACCGCGAACAGCAGCAGCACAATCCCCTGCGTGATGGCGAAGATCGTTGCGTTCGGCGGATTGCCGGGCGCCAGCGCGTGCAGCACCGGGATCTTGAGGAAGCTCTGGATCACCCCCACAAACACGTTGAGGTAGAGCGAGACCAGCGCCGTCACCACATAGACCGGCCGCCAGACGCCGGCGAGGTGCCGGCCATAGAGCGCGACGCAGGCGACCGCGAGCAGCACCAGCGAGATGATGCTGAGCACATGCGACGGCAGCAGCTCGGTGAACGGAAACATCAACCCGGTGACGCTGGTCAGGATCGTGGTCAGCAGAAAGATGCCGGTCAGCGTCGGCATCCGCTGCGAGCTGAGCATGCCGAACATCACGACCAGGCCGGAGGCAATCGCGACCAGGCTGATAATCACGTGGAGAAGGGTGAAATTCTCTAAGCTGAGGCCGAGCAGCATGGCGACGTCTCCGTTGGATAGCCGCGCCACCATGCCACGCCGCCATGGCGGAATTGCCACGACAGCAAGGCGGGCGACGCCGGCCACGACAATGCACGCGGACCGCCTTGCCTCTGGCGCAGCAGCGCCGCATGCGTGTCATGGTTTAGCCGAGGATGGGATGTGAGACATCATACTAAGACGTGATCATTGCACGCGATCGCACGGAAATTTCTGAAACGCACGACGTCAATTTTCATTGCGGCCATCCTTCGAGACGCATCGCTGCCTACGTCACCGGCTTCAACGAATCCGCAAGAAAGCCGTGCAGCGCGGCGACCACCTGGGCGCCCTCGCCGATGGCGCCGCCGACGCGCTTGACCGAGCCCGAGCGCACGTCGCCGATCGCGAACACGCCGGGCACCGAGGTTTCCAGCGAGGCTACCAGCCGCCCGGCGTTCTGCTCCGACTGCGCACCGGTGACGACGAAGCCAGCGCGATCGAGCGTGACGCCGCAGCCCTTGAGCCAGCCGGTGGCCGGATCGGCACCGACGAACAGAAACAGGTTGCGGACGCCGAGCTGCATCTCCTCCGGAGAAAGCCGGCTCTTCCAGACGATGCGCTCCAGTCCGGAATCGGCATTGCCTTCGAGGCCAGTGACCTCGCAATTGAACATCAGCTCGATGTTCGGCGTCGCCTCGATGCGCTCGATCAGGTAGCGCGACATGCTGGCGGCAAGGCCGCCGCCGCGCACCATCATGTAGACCTTGCGCGCATGGGCGGACAAAAACACCGCGGCCTGGCCGGCCGAATTGCCGCCGCCGACCAGCGCGACATCTTGCCCTGCGCACAGCCGCGCCTCGATCGGCGAGGCCCAGTACCAGACGCCGCGGCCCTCGAATTCCTTGAGCCGGTCGATCTGCGGCTGGCGGTAGCGCGCCCCGCTCGCCACCACGATGGCCCGCGACCGCACCTCCTCGCCGCACTCCAGCGACATCACGAAAGCATTGTTCTTGCGCTCGCAATCGAGCGAGTCCACAGACGCCGGGATCATGATCTCGGCGCCGAATTTCTGCGCCTGGTTGAAGGCGCGCGCGGTCAGCGCATGGCCGGTGATGCCGGTGGGGAAGCCGAAATAATTCTCGATTCGGGCGCTGGCGCCGGCCTGGCCGCCGAACGAGCGCGAATCCATCACCGCCACCGAGAGACCCTCGGAGGCGGCGTACACGGCAGTCGCCAGCCCCGCCGGCCCGCAGCCGACGATCGCGACGTCATAGACCTTGTTGCCATGGGCGCCGCCGATCATGCCGATGGCGCGGGCCAGCTCGGTCTCGCTCGGATTGCGCAGCACCGTGCCGTCGGCGATCACCACCAGCGGCCAGTCGCTCGGCGATGGCGTATAGCGCGCAATCAGCTCCCTGGCGTCATGATCGGTTGCCGGATCGAGCAGATGATGCGGAAAGCCGTTGCGTACCAGGAAATTCTGCAGCCGCGCCACCGCGTTCGAATTGGTCGGACCGATCAGCACCGGGCCGCCGCCGCCGCTCTGGATCAGATTGACCCGGCGGAGGATCAATGCGCGCATGATGCGCTCGCCGAGTTCGGCCTCGGCCACCAGCAGCGCGCGCAGGCGATCCGGCGGCAGCATCAGGGTCTCGACGTCACCCTCGGCCTGGGCGTCGACCAGCGCCACGCGCCCGGAGAGCTGGCCGATCTCGGCCAGAAACTGCCCCGGGCCGCGCTCCGAGATGTGGGTGACATGGCCGAGGCCGTCGCGCGCGCTGATGTTGACCAGGCCGGAGAGCACCACGAACATGCCAAGCCCGAGCCGGCCGGTCTCGAACAGCATCTCGCCGTCGCGATAAGTCCTGATCTCGCCGAAGCGGCGCATCCGCTCGATCTCCGGCGCGGTCAGGCTCGGAAAGGTCTGCTCGAAACGCGGCATCGTGCGCGACGACACCCCGTCAACAACGCCGCTGATCGCACCACCATCTGCCGCCATGGCCATCCCCTGCTCACTCATTGCAAAACTTGGTCTTCGACCGAAGTGCCGACCCGCTTAGTCGTCCTCTCGGCCTGGGTCTTTCGCTAATGCCGCATCATGAACATCCGAGGACGCCGCCTCGCCGTGTCTGCGTTGGCGCGCCTGTTCCTTGCGCCGCCTGAGGTTCTCGCGCAGCGCCTGCTTCAGCCGCGCCTCGCGGGCATCCTTGACCGGCTTCTTGGCCTCTCCGTCATCCATTGTCCGATCCCGCTATTTCAGGCGATCGAGGCACATCTGATGCCGGATCGCTTCAGCCCCAAGTCCGAACTTGAAGTCCCAGCCTGAAGGCCGAGCTTCAGGTTCCATCTTTCAAGCCCCCTCGTTGCGTCACATCTTCGCATGCGACGACGCGTTGAAAGCATGGTGTCGCATCCCTCGGGCAGTCCCAGCCTATCGCCCCGCGCGCCGGCCGGTCTCCTGCCTGAATGGGGAGGAACCTCGGCTGCTGCGCGTAGCGGCCCGAAATCGCCCCTTCGGACCGGATAATCACGGCTTTTCCTTGGGCAGCAGGGCACAGGCCATTTCTTTCCTGCGCAAATTCGTCTCTCGCGCTTGCGTGGGCGGGGAGCTTGTGGCAAGAACCGCCGCGCTTGGTCGCGGCCCGTTGGCCCGATCCACCCGCCGTGTTCCCTATGCTGCCGTAGCTCAGTGGTAGAGCACTCCATTGGTAATGGAGAGGTCGACAGTTCAATCCTGTCTGGCAGCACCATCGGCCCAAAGCCCCCTCGCATCATCGCTGGCACGCGCGCGTCGTCGCAGCCTCGCGACGCATTTCGCATCCGAGCTTTGCGCGCCGATCACCCTCTCGCAATGAAGAGGGCGCAGAGAATGCCGGGTGAAGGCCTCACCCATGGCCCGCCTGCGGAAAAAATGCAGGCGGCAGGTACCACAGGTTCAGCCGATCAACCGGCATTCCCTGCGCGATGGGCTACGGCTTATACGCGCTCTCCTCGGGGACCGGCTTTGTTGCCCCCGTTTTGCGACGATGCCTCGCATCATCGCATCCGCGACAATGCTTGCGCATTGCGCGGGACCTCAGCACCGGGAGGTCAGGACCACACGACTTCACCGTCCGCACGAACGCGTTCGTCGGCATCCCAACGGAATGCTGCGCGCCCACACGGCCACCG
>NZ_JBARGP010000238.1:0-9931 GCF_049798375.1 Bradyrhizobium sp. | reverse complement strand
TCAATCTCGGCGACGACCTCGGCCGCCTGCGCGAGCGCGTGCTGAAGCTGCAGAAGCACTTCGGCGACGTCAACGAGGATGTCAGGCTGATTCTGATTTCCGCCGACAAGATCGAGAAGCGCGCCGGCCGCATCGAGGAGCTCGATTTCGGCAAGCAGGATTCGCAGGCCGGAGCGCCACGCATCGTCGCGGCGCCGGGCGCGACGCCGGATTTATACCCGCTGGCGGGACGGATGCAGGCGGGGGAGTAGCTGCTACCCCTTAGTACTGGATCGTCCGCCTGCGCGGACGATGACAGCGGAGAGATGCGGCAAACGCTCGCTCCTCTCCGAGAACGTCCGTGGCAGCCTTTCTCGCGTAAATCTGTTACCACCGTACCCATGACCGCGCCCTCAGCAAAGCCGCACGCCGCAACGTCCCGGCAAGATTCCCCCGCCCCCAACTGGCGCGAGAGCATGGCCGTATACCTGCAGCCGCGCGTCTTGATCGTGATGTTCCTCGGCTTTGCCTCTGGCCTGCCGCTGGCGCTGTCCGGCTCGACGCTGCAAATCTGGATGCGCGAGCTCGGCGTCGATCTCGGCACCATCGGACTTTTCGCTCTCGTCGGGACTCCCTACACGCTGAAATTCCTCTGGGCGCCGCTGGTCGATGCGCTGCATGTGCCGCTGTTCACCCGCGCCTTCGGGCGCCGCCGCGGCTGGCTGGTGTTCGCACAACTGTTGCTGATCGGAGCGATCGTGCTGCTGGCGCTGGCCGATCCGGCGCGCTCGCCGTTCTTCGTGGCGCTGGCGGCGCTGTTGGTGGCCGCAACTTCGTCCACGCAGGACATCGTGGTCGACGCCTTCCGTGTCGAGAGCCTGCCGGAAGCCGAGCAGGCGGCCGGCATGGCCGGCTACGTCGCGGCGTATCGTATCGGCATGCTGGTCTCCACCGCGGGCGCGCTTGTGATCGTCAGCGCATTCGAAAGCGGCGGCGTGCCGCGCAGCTCGGCCTGGATGTGGGGCTATATCGTGATGGCGGTGCTGGTGCTGATCGGCACGATCACCGCGCTGGTCGCGACCGAGCCTGCGCAGTCGATCAAGGCGGAAGCCGAGATGAGCGCGGAGACCGCGCTCACCCGCGTGCTCCACGCCGCCTCCGGCGCATTCTCGGAATTCCTTGGCCGTAAGGATGCCATCGCCGCGCTCGCCTTCGTGGTGCTGTTCAAATTCACCGACGCCTTCTCGGGCACGATGACCGCGCCGTTCGTGATCGATCTCGGCTTCAGCAAGGTCGATTACGCCGCGATCGTCAAAGGCGTCGGTCTTGCCGCGACCTTGATTGGTGGATTTGCCGGCGGCTTTGTGGCGCGGCGCTATTCGCTCGCGACAAGTCTTCTGATCGGCGGCGTGGTGCAGGCGCTCGCCAACCTGTCCTTTTCCTGGCTTGCAATCGTCGGCGTCAATCAGTGGGCGCTGGCGCTCGCCATCTGCGCGGAGAACTTCACCAGCGCTGTCGGCACGGTGATCTTCGTCGCCTATCTCTCCGCGCTGTGTCAAAACCCGCTGCACACCGCGACTCAATATGCGCTGCTGACCGCGCTCGCCGCGGTCGGCCGCACCTATCTCTCATCAGGCGCAGGCTACGTGGCGAAGGCCGTCGGCTGGCCGGCCTTCTTCATGATCTGCGTGATCGTCGCGATCCCGAGCCTCGTGCTGCTCGGCTGGCTGCAGCGGCGCGGGCATTTTGATGAGCTCGGGCCGGTGCGGGTGTAGTTCTCCGCTGGCATCCCATTCTCGGTTGTCATCACCCGCGAAAGCGGGTGACCCAGTCTTCCAGAGGCAGTCCTGATCAATCGAGAAGCCGCGGCGTACTGGATCGTCCGCCTCCGCGGACGATGACAGCTGAAAATGCGGGGACAGCGTTCGCCGGGACGATACCGACCAAGCGCTACCGCTTCACCAAGCTCCATTTGGTGATCACGGCTTCGCTGATCTCCGTGGTCTCCTGTGCGCAGGAGACCTCGTCGACCTTCACCGCGATCTGCTTGCCGAGCAGGCCCTTGAGCAGCGCGGCCTGGGCGTGGTTCGCGGTCATGAGCTGGAACGTCTCGGGCCCGGTCTCGAGATTGCACAGCCCGCCGGGCGGCGGCAGGCGGCGCGGCTCGGTGGTGATCTGATAGGCCTGCTCACCCGGCTTCATCGCGCGCAGATGCAGCGCGCTGAGCTCGCCCGACAGCACGTCGCCGGCATTGATCGGCTTGCCCGCCTTCTGCGGCGCGTCGCCCTGCTGCGCCCGCGCCAGCGGGCCCGCCGCGAGCAGCAGAATCGCGCCCATAATCAGCCGTTTGCCGAATCCAGGTTTCGTCATCGAGTCACTTCCAGGTGGTGTGATCAGAACAGGGTCCGCTGCCGCATCGCGGCCGACAGCGTGCCTTCATCGAGATAGTCGAGCTCACCGCCAACCGGCACGCCATGCGCAAGCCGCGTGATCTTGACGTTCGCCTCCTGCAGGAGGTCGGTGATGTAATGCGCCGTCGTCTGGCCATCCACCGTCGCGTTTAAAGCCAGGATGATCTCGTTGACCTCGGCCGCATGCGCGCGCTGCACCAGCGCATCGATGGTGAGGTCCTGCGGGCCAACGCCGTCGAGCGGCGACAGCGTGCCGCCGAGCACGTGATAGCGGCCGTTGCTCGCCTTGGCGCGCTCCAGCGCCCAGAGATCGGCGACGTCGGCGACCACCACGATCATTGCATCGTCGCGGCGCGGATCAGTGCAGACCGTGCAGGGATTCTGCGTGTCGATATTGCCGCAGGTCTTGCAGACCTGGATGCGGTCGATCGCAACCTGCAGCGCTGACGTGAGCGGCGTCATCAGCGCCTCGCGCTTCTTGATCAGATGCAGCGCGGCACGCCGCGCCGAGCGCGGGCCGAGCCCGGGCAGGCGCGCCAGCAACTGAATCAGGCGTTCGATTTCGGGACCGGCAACGGCCATCGCTTCAAGCCAACACTTTCACGATGCGAACTAGCCGAAACCGAATCCCGGCGGCAGGCCGAGCTTGCCGGTGATCGCCTGCATCTTCTCCTGCATCGCGACCTCCGCCTTGCGGCGCGCGTCGTTGAGCGCGGTCACCAGCAGGTCCTCGAGGATCTCGCTTTCCTCGGGCTTGATCAGCGACGGATCGATCTTGATGCCCTTCACGTCCATCTTCGCGCTCATGCGCACTACCACAAGGCCGCCGCCCGAGGTGCCCTCGACTTCCACATTGCCGAGTTCCGCCTGCATCTCCTGCATCTTGGACTGCAGCTGCGCGGCCTGCTTCATCATGCCGAGAAAATCAGCCATCGCTCAGGTCCTCTCAAAACGTCTCATCATCGTCGCTGTCGGACTCGTCCACGGGCTCGACAGCAGTACTAATCTCAGCTTCCGGCGGCTCCGGGACAAGCTTGCGCACCTCGACCACCTTGGTGCCAGGAAAGCGTGCCAGCACCTCCTGCACGCGCGGATCGGCCTCCGCGATCCGCTCGCGTTCGTTCCTGGCCTGCAGGTTCTGCTCGCGCAAGGTCGGCTGCCCGGCCTCGTTCGACACCACCACGGTCCAGCGCCGGCCGGTCCATTCCTCCAGCTTGCGCCCGAGATCGGTGACCAGCGAACGCTGCGCATGGCGCTCCAGCGCGATCTCAATCCGGCCATCCTCGAAACGGACGAGGCGGACATCGGTCTCGAGCGCGCCCTTGATCAGTACGTCGCGGTTTTTGCCGGCGAGCGCGACCAGCTCGGGAAAGCTTGCCACGCGAAGCGCCGGCGGTTGGTTCTGCGGCGACGGCTGCGCCGGCATCATCTGCGGCCGCATTGCGCCGCCGCCAATCGCAGCCAGCGTCGGTCCTTGCGGCCGCACCGGCGACGAGGCCATCATCGACGATGCAACAGCGGACGATGACATGGCGGGCCCCGACGCGCCGCGCGGCGCGGCGTTCGATGGCATGATGGGCGAGTTGCCGCCATTCTGCTCGATCATCCGGATCGCCTCATCCGGCGTCGGCAAGTCAGCGGCATAGGCGATGCGCACCATCACCATTTCGGCGGCGGCCGCTGGCCGGGTCGCAGCTTGCGTCTCGGCGATACCTTTCAGCAGCATCTGCCACATCCGCGACAGCACCCGCATCGACAGCTTGGTGGCGAAATCCCGCGCCCGCAGCCGCTCGGTCTCGCTGAAGGCGACATTGTCGGCAGTGGCCGGGACGGCCTTGACCCGAGTGACGAAGTTCACGAATTCAGCAAGGTCCGACAGCACCACCACCGGATCGGCGCCGGTGTCGTATTGGTCGCGGAACTCGTTGAAGGCGGCCGCGATATCGCCGGTCGCCAGATGATGGAACAGGTCGATGACGCGGGTGCGGTCGGCGAGACCGAGCATCTGCCGCACGGCATCGGCTCGCACCTCGCCCGCCGCATGCGCGATCGCCTGGTCGAGCAGCGACAGCGAATCGCGCACCGAGCCTTCGGCGGCGCGCGCGATGATGCCAAGGGCCTCGGGCTCGATGGCAACGCCTTCCTTGGCCGCGACATTGCCAAGATGCTTCATCAGCACGTCGGCTTCTACGCGGCGCAGATCGAAGCGCTGGCAGCGCGAAAGCACCGTGACCGGGACTTTTCGAATTTCAGTGGTGGCGAATACAAATTTAGCGTGCTCCGGCGGCTCCTCCAGCGTCTTCAGGAAGGCGTTGAACGCTGCCGTCGACAGCATATGGACTTCGTCGATGATATAGACCTTGTAGCGGGCGCTGGCCGGCGCATAGCGCACGCTGTCATTGATCTGGCGGACATCATCGACGCCGGTATGCGACGCGGCGTCCATCTCCAGCACGTCCATGTGCCGGCTTTCCATGATCGCCTGGCATTGGGTGCCGAGCACCGGCATGTGGATGGTCGGACCCTTGACCGAGCCATCGGGCAATTCATAATTCAGCGCGCGGGCGAGGATGCGGGCGGTGGTGGTCTTGCCGACACCGCGCACGCCGGTCAACACCCAGGCCTGCGGGATGCGGCCGGTCTCGAATGCGTTCGAGACGGTGCGCACCACGGCGTCCTGGCCGATCAGATCCTCAAAGCTGGACGGGCGATATTTTCGCGCCAGCACGCGGTACGGCTTGGAGGCGGGAGCGGTATCGGGGCCGGCCTGTGCGGCGCTGTCAGGCAGAACAGGAGGAACGCCGGCGTCGGTCATCGATCGATCCGCAATTCAGTGACTCTTCGGCCGGTGTCGATCGCGCAAGCTCATGAGGCGATCCGCCGGGCGGCGATCGAGCACCCGCGCTTTGGCGCGGTCACTCCGCCGACATTTGCGCGATCCGCCCGAGAAAACAGGTAGGAGACTGACGAGCGACCCGATCCGGACCTCGTTAGGGCTGCTTCCTTCCGGACCTGACCCGGTTGGCGAGTGGCTCGTCCACCGCCAATCTCCCGATCCCTATTTGGGGCCAAACCGCTCGGAAAGCAAGCGGGGGCTGACGGGTCATGAGACTTGTGCAAGAAGATCAAAAAAGCATAGCGCGTCATGGCCGGGGCTTGTCCGGGCCATCCACGTCTCCCTTAATGTCGCAGCGAAGCAAGGGCGTGGATGCCCGGCACAAGGCCGGACATGACGAGCTTTGATTGTGGAAATTCAGGAGCCTCAGGGAACCGATGCCCGAATCAGCCTGGTCACTGCATCCCCAGCTCAAGAAGGACACGATCGATATCGGCGACCTGCCGCTGTCCCGGGTGCTGGTGATCCGGGACGCCAATTATCCCTGGCTGCTGCTGGTGCCGCGGCGTGAAAACGCGGTCGAGATCATCGATCTCGATGAAGTCGCGCAGGCGCAATTGATGACCGAGATTGCGCGCGTGTCGCGTGCCCTCAAAGAGATCACCAAATGCGACAAGCTCAATGTCGCAGCTCTCGGCAACATGGTGCCGCAGCTTCACGTCCACGTCATCGCGCGCCGGACCAGCGACGCCGCCTGGCCGCGTCCGGTCTGGGGTGTGGCCGAGCCTCTGGCGCATGATGCGGAGGAGGTGCAAAATTTCATCAGCGCGATCCGCCGCAAGATCTGGTTAGGTTGAAGCATGTCTCCATTCGATTTGTTTCCGCTCGGGCAACCGGCGTTCGTTAGCAATCCGATCGATCGCGCCGCGCATCTCCGTTTCCACGACGACAAACTGATGGCCTTAGAAAGCCATCCTGCCACCCGCGCCTATGTGCTCTATCGCGATTCACTGCTGGTGAAGCGCGAGGGCGACCGCGTACGGGCGCTGCTGACCATCGACGAGGCGTTGAAGGCCGGCGCCAATCCCGGCACGATCTTTCTCGGCCTGCGCGACGGCGCAGCCGTGTTCGGCATGGGCATGTCGCCAGCCGCGGCCGAGGCGCTCGCTGGCCGCGACGACACCACCTTGACCGAGCTGCGCGGCATGGCGATGCAGGGCGCGGTCCCACCCGAGCAGCTCGGCACCATCGCGATGGCGAAGTCGATGGTGTCATGGCATCAGCGCCACGGCTTCTGCGCCAGTTGCGGTACAAAGACCGCGATGCGCGAGGGCGGCTGGAAGCGCGAATGCCCTGCTTGCAAGACCGAGCACTTTCCGCGCACGGATCCGGTCGTGATCAGCCTGGTCGCATCAGGCGACAAGTGCCTGCTCGGCCGGCAGAAGCAGTTTCCGCCCGGCATGTATTCCTGCCTCGCCGGTTTCGTCGAGGCGGCCGAGACCATCGAGGACGCCGTCCGTCGCGAGATCTTTGAGGAATCCGGCATCCGCTGCGCTGAGGTGACCTATTACATGACGCAGCCCTGGCCTTATCCATCCTCGCTGATGATCGGTTGCAACGCCCGCGCGCTGAACGAGGACATCGTGGTCGACCACACCGAGCTCGAGGATGCCCGCTGGTTCAGCCGCGACGAGGCGCGGCAGATGCTGCTGCGCCAACATCCAAACGGCCTCGCCGGCCCGCATCCCTTTGCCATCGCCCATCATCTAGTCGGCCGCTGGTTGCATGGGACGGAAACTGCAGGTTAAGGAGCGACCGCCTTTTCCCGCCGCGTCGCAGTGAACGGAAGTTCTCGTATAACTCGCTGACATGACGCAGTTTTCGTGCGCCCGAACCTGTGCGCCCGTGCGCGCCCGGCTGGATTCGCTTGCTTTGAAAAAATATTCTCTATATGACGGATTTCAGCCGCCCATGTGGAACAAAGTTCTTCAAAATGACCGATGTCACTGCCGCCCTGGAGCCGAACCGCCGGCTCGATGCCATCGATCGCAAGATTCTGATGGTCCTGCAGGAGGATGCCTCGCTGTCGGTCGCCGAGATCGGCGACCGGGTGGGGCTGTCGTCAACGCCGTGCTGGAAGCGCATCCAGCGGTTGGAGGCCGACGGGGTCATCCTGCGCCGCGTCGCGCTGGTCGACCAGAACAAGATCGGGCTCGGCATCAGCGTGTTCGTGTCGGTGGAGAGCGCCGACCATTCGGATGCCTGGCTGAAGAAATTCGCCGAGGCGGTCAGCGCCATGCCGGAGGTGATGGAGTTCTACCGGATGGCCGGCGACGTCGATTACATGCTGCGCGTCGTGGTCGCGGACATGCAGAGTTACGACGTCTTCTACAAGAAGCTGATCAGCGCGGTGCCGCTCAAGAACGTCACCTCGCGGTTCGCCATGGAGAAGATCAAATCCGTGACCGCGCTGCCGGTCCCGCCGGTGTGATGTTGCGGCGCTTCCCCGCTGCCGCCCGTGGTCACTCTGTGGTGCGTCTTTACGCGAAGTTAGTTCCGTTAGGCCTACTCTAGGCTGAGATGGCGCAGGGTTCAATTTTACCTTCGTCCCGGCTCGCTTGGCTGAACGCTTCCCTGCTGCTGCTCGCGAGCTTTATCGCGGTAGCGGCGCTGTCGCTGCAGGTCCGCCCCGGGAGCGAAATCGTGGCCGTGGTTTTCCCACCATGGTGGAGCGAGCAGCAATCGATGCTGGCTGCCGGCTCCGCCGATGCCGCGATCGTGCGAACGACGGCCGTGCCGTCGTTGCTCGTGGTGCGTCCCGACCAGACCGACGGCTTGGCGCGGTTGCGCCACGCCGGCGCCTGGTTCGCCATCGATCCGCAGGCGATCGCCGCCTGCTTTTCGCGATGACACCGAGGGATCCGGAATGACCGTCGAGACCAACGATCTGGCCAGCCTTCGCCATACCACCAGCAAGCTGCTGCTGACGGCGCTCTGGATTCACGTTCCGCTTGCGCTCGGCATCGGGCTGGCGCGCGGCGACTGGCTGATCCCGACGGTGCTGATGGCCGCGCTGGCGCTTGCCGCCACCTTCTCCTGGCGCAGCGTCGGCGACGCGCTGTCGACGCAACTGACCGTCGCGGTCGCGCTGATGGGCGGTGTCTCGGTGCTGGTCTACCAGATGTCCGGACATGCCTGGCAGCTCGACATGCACATGTACTTCTTCGCAGCGCTGGCCTGCCTGGTCGCTTATTGCGACTATCGGCCGGTGCTGGCCGGCACGATCGCGGTCGCCTTGCATCATCTCGCGCTGAATTTCGTTTTCCCGGCCGCGATCTATCCTGGCGGCACCGATCTCGGCCGTGTCGTACTGCATGCGGTCATTCTGGTGATCGAGGCCGGCGTGCTGATGGGGCTCGGGCTGAAATTGACACAGGCCTTCGATACCGCCGCCCACAAGACGGTCGAGGCCGAAGCCGCAAACGCCGCGGAAGCGCGAGCCAATGCCGCGCAGGCGGAGGCCGAGGAGCGCGCCAAGCAAGAACGCGACCTTGCACGCCGCAATCTCGCTGTCGGGTTCGAGCGCAAGATCGGCGGCATCGTCGAGGCGGTCGCGGTGGCCGCCAGCGAGATGCAGAACCTCTCGGCATCGATGAGCAAGAGCAGTTCGGATACCGCGATGCAGACCTCGTCCGCCGCCAGTGCCTCGCTGCAGGCCTCGACCAATGTCGAGACGGTGGCGGCCGCGACCGAGGAGCTGACCGCCTCGATCCAGAACATCTCCCAGCAGGTGACGCGCTCTGCGCAGATCGCCGCCAAGGCCGCCGACGAAGCGCGCCGCACCAATACCGTGGTCGAGGGGCTGGCCGCCGGCACCCACAAGATCGGCGAGGTCGTGACGCTGATTCAGACCATTGCCAGCCAGACCAACTTGCTCGCGCTCAACGCCACCATCGAGGCCGCACGCGCCGGCGAGCACGGCAGGGGCTTTGCGGTGGTCGCAAGCGAGGTGAAGGCGCTGGCCAATCAGACCGCCAAGGCGACGGAGGAGATCTCGAGCCAGGTCCAGAGCATTCAGAGCGCGACCAGCGATGCCGTCAATGCGATCCAGGCGATCGGCGGCACCATTGCGGAGATCGACGAGATTTCCAAGGAGATCGCGACCGCGGTCGAGCAGCAGGGTCTGGCCACCGGGGAGATCTCCGGCAATGTGCAACAGGCCGCCGAGGGCACTCGGCAGGTCTCCTCGAACATGGAAAGCGTCACCCGCACGTCGGGCGAGACCGGCAATGCTGCAGGCCGCCTGCATAGCGCCGCCACCGGGCTGTCATCCGAATCGGAGCGGCTGAAGTCCGAAGTGGGCCAGTTCCTCAGTTCGCTGACGGCGGCGTAACGCGTCGCCTTCGCACAGCCGCGCTCGACACGCCCGTGCATGGGCGTGTCTTTTGCGCTCAGATCTTCTGATTGTATTCTCCGACCTCGGGATGGCTGCGCAACACCGCATCCATCGCCTCGAACATGTCGCGCATGCGCTGCTCGGACACCGGGCTCTCGACCACCACCACCAGTTCCGGCTTGTTCGACGACGCCCGCACCAGGCCCCAGCTGCCATCCGCCACCGTGACGCGGACACCGTTGACGGTGACGAGATCCCGGATCGGCTGCCCGGCCACCTTGCCGCCGCTCTTCTGCAGCGCCTCGAAAT
>NZ_JBARGP010000237.1:0-9070 GCF_049798375.1 Bradyrhizobium sp. | reverse complement strand
GTGCAGACCGGCATGGGCCGCACCGGCGATCTGTTTGCCTATAAGCGCCTGGGCGTTACGCCCGACATCATGCCGCTTGCAAAGGCGCTCGGCGGCGGTTTTCCGATCGGCGCGTGCCTTGCCACCGCGGAGGCCGCGTCCGGCATGACGCCGGGCTCGCACGGCTCGACCTTCGGCGGCAATCCGCTGGCCATCGCAGCCGCCAACGCCGTGCTCGACGTGATGCTGGCGCCCGGCTTCTTCGATCATGCGCGCCGGATGTCGCTGCTGTTGAAGCAGAAGCTCGGCGCGGTGATCGACCGCCACAAGGACGTCATCTCGGAAGTGCGCGGCGAGGGCCTCTTGATCGGCATCAAGGCGGTGGTGCCCTCGACCGATCTGGTAGCGGCGCTGCGCGACCAGAAGCTGCTCACGGTCGGCGCCGGCGACAATGTGGTGCGCTTCCTGCCGCCGCTGATCGTGAGCGAGGCCGAAGTGGAGGAGGCGGTGCAGCGGCTCGACCGGGCCTGCGCAGCGCTGTCCAATGATCAGGTCAAGCAGGCAGTCGGTCATGAGTAAGACGCTCCGTCATTTCCTCGATATCAACGAGCTGCCGCTCGGCGAGCTGCGGAACATGCTCGCGCTCTCGAACGACATGAAGAAGAAGCTCAAGGCGCACGAACCGGCGAAGAAGCCGCTCGAAGGCAAGGCGCTGGCGATGATCTTCGAGAAGCCCTCGACCCGCACCCGCGTCTCCTTCGATGTCGGCATGCGCCAGCTCGGCGGCGAGTCGATCATGCTGACCGGCGCCGAGATGCAGCTCGGCCGCGGCGAGACCATCGCCGACACCGCCCGCGTGCTGTCGCGCTATGTCGACGCGATCATGATCCGCATCCTCTCCCACGACGCGCTGCTGGAGCTCGCTGCCAACGCCACCGTACCCGTCATCAACGGGCTGACGCGCCGCTCGCATCCCTGCCAGGTGATGGCCGACCTCATGACCTATGAGGAACACCGCGGCACGATCGAGGGCCGCACCATCGCGTGGAGCGGCGACGACAACAACGTGCTGGCCTCCTGGGCGCACGCGGCCGATCGCTTCAAGTTCCGGCTCAATGTCGCGACCCCGCCGCAACTCGCGCCGGGCAAGGTGATGAAGGACTTCATCAAGGCGACCAACGCGCAGATCACGCTCGGCAACGATCCGGAAGCGGCCGTGCGCGGCGCCGATTGCGTCATCACCGACACCTGGGTGTCGATGGGCGACAAGGACGGCGAGCATCGCCACAATCTGCTCAAGCCCTATCAGGTCAATTCCCACCTGATGTCGCTTGCGAAGCCCGATGCGCTGTTCATGCATTGCCTGCCCGCCCATCGCGGCGAGGAGGTCACCGACGAGGTGATCGACGGCCCGCAGTCGGTGGTGTTCGACGAGGCCGAGAACCGCCTGCACGCGCAAAAGGGCATCCTGGCCTGGTGTTTCGGCGCGGGGGCGTAGGAACGGTAACAGAAATTACTAAGTAGCGGCGCGCTCGGTCACCCTCTCCCCTTGTGGGAGAGGGTGGCGCGCGAAGCGCGACGGGTGAGGGGTTCGTGCCGCAAGAACCGCATCATCGACCAATCGCAAAGCGCCTCCGCACGTTCGCCAGGCGAATGCGGCGTGAGCCGACAGATGCGGAGGCCGCGATGTGGCGACTGTTGCGCGACCGTCGTTTCTCGCAGTTCAAATTTCGCCGCCAGGTCCCGTTCCAGAACTACATCCTGGACTTCGTCTGTTTCGAGCGACGGCTTGTCATCGAGATCGATGGAAGCCAGCACGCAGAAGCGCCCCGCGATACGGCGAGGGACCACGCCCTGGCACATGAAGGCTTTCAGATTGCACGCTATTGGAACAACGATGTGCTCCAATGTCGAACAGCAGTCATGGAGGATATTCTCACAAAGTTGGCCGAGCGGTGAGAGACCCTCACCCGTCGCGATTACGCTGCGCTCCATCGCGCCACCCTCTCCCGCAAGGGGAGAGGGTGCATCGAGTTCGCTGCACGAGCATAGTTCCAACCCCTTCAATTTTCCCCCGCCGAACCCCAGATAAAGCGCCATGACAGCCTCCACTCCCGACAACAACATCAATCTCGCCGGCGATATCCGTGCGCCGTCTTCCGTGCCGGTGGATGACGCGGTGCTGCCGTTCGAGGTTGCCGCGCTCGATCTGCGCGGCCGCCTCACCCGCATGGGGCCGGCGCTCGACGACATCCTCACCAAGCACGATTATCCCGCACCGGTAGGCAAGCTGCTCGGTGAGGCCATCGTGCTCGCGACCTTGCTCGGCTCCTCGCTCAAATTCGAGGGCCGCTTCATTCTGCAGACCCAGACCGACGGCCCGGTCTCGTTCCTGGTGGTCGACTTCCAGGCACCCGATCGGCTGCGTGCCTATGCCCGCTACGACGAGGCGCGGCTCAAGGACGCTAAAGATTCCGGCACGCTGCTCGGCAACGGCCACCTCGCGATGACCATCGACCAGGGGCCCGATATGAGCCGCTATCAGGGTCTGGTGGCGCTCACCGGTGGCAACCTGGAAGAAGCCGCGCATGAATACTTCCTGCGCTCCGAGCAAATCCCGACCCGGGTGCGGCTTGCAGTCGGCGAGGAGTGGAGCGGCGGCAAGCATCGCTGGCGCGCCGGCGGCCTGCTGACGCAATTCCTGCCGAAGGCGCCGGAGCGCGCCCGCCAAGCCGATCTGCATCCGGGCGATGCCCCCGAAGGCACGGTCGTGCACGCGGTCGAGGAGGACGACGCCTGGGTCGAGGGCCAGTCGCTGGTCTCGACCGTCGAGGACATCGAACTGATCGATCCCGCGCTGTCGGGCGAGCGGCTGCTCTATCGCTTGTTTCACGAGCGCGGCGTGCGCGTGTTCAAGGAGCTTGCGCTGCAGGCGAAGTGCTCCTGCTCGCGCGAAGCGGTTGCCGGCATGTTGAAGAGTTTTTCGGCGCAGGATCGCGCCGACATGGTTAAGGACGACAAGGTGATCGTGACCTGCGAGTTCTGCTCCTCGGTTTATGAGTTCACGCCGCAGGACGCCGGCGTGACGCAGAACTAGTTGACAGGCTTTGCCGTTCGCGCCTCGTGCTCGCCGAGGTCGGTCCGTCCGCACGCCGGTCAAGGCGCTGTGGGCCAGCCGACTAATGAGTTGATGAAGCGACGTTTTTAGTCCGATGCGCGCGACGCCGCATGTGTCCGTCGTGCCGTTCTGTCCCGCCGAACAAAAACCATTTGCGCCGTCGGGCAAATCAGGTTCACATTTCCGGGCGTCCGGCCCGATGAGAGGGGCGCTTCGCGATCGTCACGAGCGTTGGGTTGGAGATGCGATGGACGTGAGCGCGTCGTTGTGAGCTAACAGCTTGCGGACGAGCGACGCATTCACGGACGCGAAGTCGTGTGGTCCTGGCATCCCGGTGCTGATGCCAAGCATCGCGATGCTTATGACGAGCATTGCGGGTGACGGGGGCAAGAAAGCCGGTCCCCGAGGAGATCACGTATAAGCGTTAAAACCGTCGCGCAGGGAAGGCCGGGCGATTTCGGCTGCACCGGTGGTTCTGCCGCGTGCTTTTTGTTGCACGCGGACCATGGGCGTCAGCCGGCGCCCGGCCTTCCCTGCGCCCTCTTTCGAATTGGAGGGTTGACGAATTTGATAGCTCGGGCGCAATGCGTCGCGAGAACGCGATGGTGCGACTGTTAGAGCATGATCCGGAAAAGTGGGAACCGGTTTTCCGAAAAGATCATGCTCAAACAAAGAGATGAGATCACGATACGATTCTGCGTGATCGCATCGTGATCTAGTAAGTGCGATGGCGTAGATTTTTTTCCGTCGTTGTGCCCCGAGCGGGCGGGGCATCCAGTACGCCGCGACCTCTCGGTCGATCACCGACGTCTCTGGATACTGGATCGTCCGCATGCGCGGACGATGACAGCGGAGTGATCGGCGATGACGAGTGTGAAACGTCGAAAATGGAAATGGAGGAGGGATCGGCTGTCCGCGCTAATTCAACACCCGCCGGCCCTCGGGACAGTCGAGCGAGAAGGCCGGCACATCGATCTCGAAGCGCTCGCCGCTCGCGCTTTCCATCTCGTAGGTGCCGACCATGAAGCCGGAGGCGGTCGCGAGCGGCACGCCGGAGGTGTATTCGAAGCGCTCGCCCGGCGCGAGCACCGGCTGCTCACCGATCACGCCCTCGCCGCGCACATGCTCCTGGCGGCCGGACGCGTCGGTGATGATCCAGTACCGGTTCCTGAGCTGCACCGTCTGGTCGCCGGAATTGGTGATCACGATGGTGTAGGACCAGAAATACCGGCCGTTCTCGGCCGAGGACTTCTCAGGCAGGAAGTTCGGCTCGACGGTCACCTCGATGTCGCGGGTCACGGCACGGTACATGGCACGCATCCTAAAAAAAGCAGTCCTGTCGGAACCAAGCAACGCGCGACCGCGGTTTCAACACAGTTCCGGATTATGGAACGCGATGCCGCCGAAAAAGCGACACGCGAATCATCATTTTGCCAGCGTCCCGGCCCCTGCGAAACCGGCAGCGCCTGACGGCGACGCGCGTCCCGCGGGCCTTCGACATCGGGCCATTAGCGCAGGCTCTTAAGCGGTTCGTAACTTGCGCACAAGTTGCGCAATCCTACATTCTCCCTGGCCGGGCCGGCTTCACGTCGGCAATCTCGAAACGGTGCCTGATGACGTCGATTGTCAATCGCCTTGGCGGCCCCAACGTTGCCGGAACGGTCGAGTCGCCCGCGCTGGCCCCAGAGGCGGGCCCAAGCGTGGTGCCAGCCAGCACCTTTCCACCGCCCGGCGAGCGCGAACTCCGGCTCGATCTGTTTCGCGGTCTCGCGCTATGGCTGATCTTCGTCGATCATCTGCCGCCGAATCTGCTGACCTGGTTCACGCTCCGCAATTACGGCTTCTCCGATGCCACCGAGATCTTCATCTTCATCTCCGGCTATACGGCCGCCTTCGTTTACGGGCGAGCGATGCA
Source organism: Bradyrhizobium sp. (assembly GCF_049798375.1). GTDB lineage: Bacteria > Pseudomonadota > Alphaproteobacteria > Rhizobiales > Xanthobacteraceae > Bradyrhizobium. The sequence goes on along the minus strand of NZ_JBARGP010000237.1, from coordinate 4,058 downwards.
GGAGAAAGGCTTCGTGGTCGCGACCGCGCGCATCCTGCGCCGGGTCTGGCAGATCTACGTAGCCCATGTGTTCCTGTTCACGATCTTCCTCGCCGAGATTTCCTACGTTGCGACCAGCTTCGAGAACCCGCTCTACACCGAAGAGATGGGGATCATGGATTTTCTCAAGCAGCCGGACGTCACCATCGTGCAGGCGCTGATCCTGCGCTTCCGTCCCGTCAACATGGACGTGCTGCCGCTCTACATCGTCCTGATGCTGTTCCTGCCGCTGATCCTGTGGCTGATGCGCTGGAAGGCCGATCTGACGCTGGCGCTGTCGGTGCTGCTTTACGCCATCACGTGGCAGTTCGATCTCCACCTCACGGGCTATCCGAACGGCGTCTGGGCGTTCAACCCGTTTGCCTGGCAGCTGCTGTTCGTGTTCGGCGCCTGGTGCGCGCTCGGCGGCGCGAGGCGCATGACGAGCATCCTCAATTCGCCCATTACGCTCTGGATCAGCTTCGCCTATCTGGTGGCGGCCTTCTTCGTGACGCTGACCTGGTACGTTCCGCAGCTCAGCCATTTGCTGCCGAAGCGGCTCGAGCAGTGGATGTATCCGATCGATAAGACCGACCTGGACGTGCTGCGTTTCGCGCATTTCCTGGCCTTGGCGGCGCTCACGGTCTACTTCCTGCCGCGGACCTGGCCGGGCCTGAAGTCGCGCTGGCTGAAGCCGCTGATCGTATGCGGGCAGCATTCGCTGGAAATTTTCTGCCTCGGCGTCTTCCTGGCGTTCGCCGGGCACTTCATCCTCGCCGAGGTATCTGGCGGCGCCGTCATGCATGCGCTGATTAGCGTCAGCGGCATCCTCATCATGTGGGGGGTTGCTTCATTGATTTCTTGGTACAAAAATGAGGCTGACAAAGGCGCGTCAAAAAAAGCAGCGCGCAGCAACGCCGATTTGGCGGGAGGGGGCTGATGCCGGCGGTCTCGTGGTGGAGATGCGCGGTGACAGGGATGGTGCTGGCTGTCGGGCTGGCGACGTCCGCGCGCGCCGATGATCCACCCAGTTGCGAGGTGCCTTCCTACCTCCTGGCTAGCGAAAGCTCGCTGCCGAGGGTCACGGAGACCGTGAAGAAGGGACAGCCGCTCGACATCCTGGTCGTAGGCAGCCGCTCATCGACCATCACCACGTCGGATGCCAGTGCCTACCCGGCCCGGCTGCAGGTGGCGCTGAAGGACAAACTGCCGGCCATTACCGTCAATCTCTCAGTCGAGGTGCAACCCAAGAAGACCGCCGAGGAGCTCGCCAGCGGCTTCGTTAAGCTGATGGAAGAGAAAAAGCCTATTCTGGTGATCTGGCAGACCGGAACTGTCGACGCCATGCGGTCCATCGATCCCGATGATTTCCGCAGTGCAGTCAACGAGGGGGTCAGCGCCTTGCAGAAAGCGGGAGCGGATGTGATCTTGATGAACCTGCAATATAGCCCGCGGACGGAGACCATGATCTCGGTGCCGCCCTATATCGACAACATGCGCGTGGTCGCGCAAGAGCGCGACGTTCCGCTGTTCGATCGTTTCGCCATCATGCGTCAATGGAACGAGCACGGTGACTTCGACCTGTTCAATCCGACCCATGGTATCGAGCTTGCCAAGCAAGTTCACGATTGCCTCGGCCGCGCGCTGTCGAAGTTCATCATCGATGCGGCGCATCTTGGGCCGACGCAGCAGAATTAGGGTTTTTCCGTTCATGACGTTAACGAGTTGTTACCGCCTTGTTCGACGGCTGGCGCTGCTGTCAGCGGCGGCCGCCCTGCTGTTTGCGTTACCTCAGTCCCCGCTCATGGTTCATGCGCAGAGCGCGGTCCAGGCGGCCCCGGTGCAGGGCGCAAGCCCGCCGCCCGCACAAAGCCCGCAGGCCACTGCGGCGCCTTCGATCGATCCGCAGCAGCCGAAGAGCCTGACCGCGAAGGCAATCGACAAGGTCAAGCAGGTCGCACGGTCGGCGTCCAACATCTTCAACCGGGTGCCCTGCCTGCCGCCGAAGGGCGTCGCCAAGAAATCCTTCATCTCGCTGCCGCATGTCGCGAGCAAGCTCGCCGACGGAAAGCCGGTGATCATCGTCGCCTTCGGATCGTCCTCGACCCAGGGCTGGGGATCGACCGCGCCGGAATTCACCTACCCGAACCGCTTGGCCGCGCAGCTGCGCCGGCAATATTCGGCGGCTCAGATCTCGGTCATCAATGCCGGTGTCGGCGGCGAGGACGCGCCGGAAATGACCAAGCGGCTGCAGAGCGCCGTGATTGATCAGCATCCGGATCTCGTAATCTGGCAGGTCGGCACCAATGCGGTGCTGCGCAACCTGGATCCGAGCGAGACTGCCAAGCTGGTCGATGACGGCGTCGCCAAGATGCAGGCGGCCGGCAGCGATGTCGTGCTGGTCGATTTGCAATATTCGCCGCGCGTGATCGAGCGGCCGGAAAGTGCAAGTAAGATGATCAAGGCGCTCGATCGGATTGCCGAGCTGCATCATGTCGGCATCTTCCCGCGCTTCGAGGTGATGCGCGACTGGCACGAGCGGCAGGACATCCCGATCAGCGACTTCGTCATCTCCGACGGTCTGCACATGAACGATTGGGGCTATGCCTGCTTCGCGCAACTGCTCGGCGACGACATCATCCGCTCCGTCGGCGCGGTGAAGATCGGCGTCAACGCGCCCGCCGACGTGCCGCATTACCGGCAGATGTGACGTCGTTTTCACCCTCCCCTGGAGGGGGAGGGTCGACTCACATGAGCGCAGCGAAATGTGAGACGGGGTGGGGTGAAGTCGTTGGATGATGCTAGTCACGCCACCCCGCCGCTCATTTCATTCGCGGCTAAAGCTACGCTTTCGCCAACGCCGCATCGAGATCCGCAATCAGGTCGTCCGGATGTTCGAGGCCGGCGGAGTAGCGGATGAAGCCTTCGCTGATGCCAAGCTCGGCGCGCGCCTCCGGACTCAGCCGCTGGTGGGTAGTGGTGGCGGGATGGGTGACCAGCGTCTTGGAGTCGCCGAGGTTGTTGGAGATCCTCGCGAGCTTGAGCGCATTGAGCGTGCGGAATGCGCCCGCCTTGCCGCCTTTGACCTCGAAGCCGACCAGGGTCGAGCCAGCACGCATCTGCTTCCTGACGGTCGCCGCCTGCGGATGGTCCTCGCGTCCCGGATAGATCAGCCGCGAGATCTTGCTGTGGCTCGCCAGGAAGTCAGCGATCTTTGCCGCGCTCTCGGTCTGCGCGCGCACGCGAACGCTAAGCGTCTCCAGGCCCTTCAACAGCACCCAGGCGTTGAACGGCGACAGCGACGGCCCGGTCTGGCGCATGAAGTTATGGATGTGCTCGGTGATGAAGGCTTCCGACGACAGGATCACGCCGCCGAGGCAACGGCCCTGGCCGTCGATATGCTTGGTCGCGGAATAGACCACGACGTCGGCGCCGAGCGCGAGCGGGCTCTGCCAGAGCGGGGTCGCGAACACATTGTCGACGATCAGCCGCGCGCCGCCGGCATGTGCGATCTCGGCGATGGCGCCGATGTCGAGCACGTCGAGCGTCGGGTTGGTCGGGCTTTCCAGGAAACAGCTCTTGGTGTTCGGGCGCATCGCGCGCTGCCACTGGTCGAGGTCGAGCCCATCGACCAGCGTCGATTCGACGCCGTAGCGCGGCAAGAGGTCCTCGATCACGTAGCGGCAGGAGCCGAACATCGCCTTCGACGCCACGACGTGATCGCCGGCGCGCAGCGGCGCCAGAATCGCGGTGGTCACGGCGGCCATGCCGGTGGCGGCGGAGCGGCAGGCTTCAGCGCCTTCGAGCTCGATCATGCGGCGCTCGAACATCGCCGTGGTCGGATTGGAGAAGCGCGAATAGATGAAGCCGGGGTCCTTGCCCTTGAAGCGCGCTTCGCATTCCTCGGCGCTGGCGTAGACGAAGCCCTGGGTCAGGAACAGGCCCTCGGACGTTTCGCCGAATTCGGAGCGCAGGGTGCCGGAATGCACCAGGCGGGTTTCAGGCCGGTATTGAGTCAGTGCGGGAGCGGTGGTTTTGGA
>NZ_JBARGP010000236.1:0-7678 GCF_049798375.1 Bradyrhizobium sp. | reverse complement strand
TTCTCGGTCTATTGGGCGGTCAAGGATGACTCGCCGATCAAGACCATCGCCGACCTCAAGGGCAAGACCGTCGGCATCTCCGTGATCGGCGGCGGCACGCAGGGACCGTTTAACATGCTGCTCAAGCAGGCGGGCCTTGATCCGAACAAAGACATCAAGCTGGTCGAGGTCGGCTTTGCGGTGGCCGAGGACGCGCTGCGGCAGGGCCGCGTCGATGCCGTCAACATGAACCAGCCGTTCGCCGCGCGCGCCGAAGCCAAGGGCGGCACGCGAAAGCTGTTCTCGCTATCGCAGGCGATGCCGAACATCGTGCATATCCTGGAGGCCTGCCGTGCCGATTTCGTCGACAAGAATCCGGATCTGGTGAAAGCCTATGTCCGCGACATCACGCTCGGCATGAAGAAGGCGCTCGCCAATCGCGACGAGACGCTCAAGGTCGTCTCCGAGGTGATGAAGGTGCCGGTGCCCGTCATCGACACCTATCTGCTCAAGGACAATGATTTCGGCCGTGATCCCGGCGCCGCGCCGAATTTCCCGGCGATCCAGAAGATGCTCGACATCTATGCCGAGACCGGCATGCTGCCGAAGATGGATGTCGCCCAGTTCAAGCATCCGACGATCGTGGCGCCGCTCCAGTAAGGGCGCGTGGAACCGGACGAGAGCGCGCTCCGGCGAAGGTCGGGGCGCTTTGCGGAGACATTTGGAATGAAGAAGCTGCGGTCGCGCGTGACGACGGACGGGCTCGATCGCGCGCCGCATCGCGCCTTCCTGCGCGCGATGGGCCTGGATGACGCCGACATCGCCAAGCCGATGATCGGCGTCGTCAGCCAGAAGGGCGAGCAGACGCCCTGTAACATGACGCACGACTTCCAGGTCGATGCGGCAAAGACGGGAATTACCGAGGCCGGCGGCGTGCCGCGCGAATTCGCCACGATCTCGGTCTCCGACGGCATCAGCATGAACCACGAGGGCATGAAGTTCTCGCTGTTCTCGCGCGAGCTCATTGCTGATTCGATCGAGGCCGTGGTGCACGGCCTCGCCTATGATGCGCTGATCGGCTTCGGCGGCTGCGACAAGACCTTGCCCGGCGTGATGATGGGCATGGTCCGCTGCAACGTGCCGTCGATCTTCATCTATGGCGGCAGCGCGCTGCCGGGCAAGTTCCAGGGCAAGACGCTGACCGTGCTCGATTCCTACGAGGCGGTCGGCAGCTACATGACCGGCGAGATCGACGAGGCCACGCTGAAGGGCATTGAGCTTTCTTGTCTGCCGACCGTCGGTGCCTGTGCCGGGCAATTCACGGCGAACACCATGGGCATGCTGTCGGAGGCGATGGGCCTGTCGATGCCCAACGTCTCGATGATCCCCGGCGTCTATGCCGAGCGGGGCCATGTCGCGCGGCAGGCCGGGCGGCTGATCATGCGGATGCTGGCGAATGATGGGCCGCTGCCGCGCGACATCGTCACGCGAAATGCGCTGGAGAATGGCGCGGCGATCGTCGCTGCCACCGGCGGCTCGACCAACGCGGCGCTGCATCTGCCAGCGATCGCCAATGAGGCCGGTATCCGCTTCACGCTCGACGATGTCGGCGAGGTGTTTGCGCGCACGCCTCTGATCGGAAACTTGCGGCCTGGCGGCAAATACACTGCCAAGGATGTCTACGACATCGGCGGTGCGGCCGTAGTGATCCGCACGCTGATCGAGAGCGGCCATATCGATGGCTCGTGCATCACCATATCGGGCAAGACGCTCGCCGAAGAATATGGCAATGCCAACGCGCCCGACGGCGAGATCGTGTTCCATACTGATAAGCCGATTATGGCGGACGGCGGTGTCGCGGTGCTGAAGGGCAACCTCGCGCCTGACGGCGCCGTGATCAAGGTCGCGGGGCTGAAGAACCTTGTCTTCGAAGGCATCGCGCGGGTGTTCGAGGACGAGGAGGCCTGTGTCGCCGCGGTGCGTGCGCGCGACTACCAGGCCGGTGAAGTCCTCGTCATCCGCAACGAGGGCCCGGTCGGCGGCCCCGGCATGCGCGAGATGCTTGGCGTCACCGCGTTGATCTATGGCCAGGGCATGGGTGAGAAAGTGGCGCTGATCACCGATGGCCGCTTCTCAGGCGCGACGCGCGGCATGTGCATCGGCTATGTCGCGCCGGAGGCTTTTGTCGGTGGCCCGCTCGCACTGGTGCGCAACGGTGATCGCATTCGCATCGATGCCAAGGCGCGTCGCCTCGACATGCTGCTGGATGAGAGCGAGCTCGCCGCGCGGCGCAAGGCATGGTCGCAACGGCCGCCGCGGCATCGCGCCGGTGCGCTGGCCAAATACGCCAAACTGGTCGGGCAGGCGCCGCTGGGCGCGGTGACCCACGAGGGCCCGGCGGAGTGGCCGTGGTTCGATCAGGAAACTTAGCTGGACGCATAACAGCGCATGGCAGGAAACTTGCTATGTTGGCACGTGATGCGACTGCGAAACGAGAACCTTGAGATGAACGTGATGCCGGTACGATCTGATAATCGCGCGGAGCCTGCGCCGACGGTGCGGCCTAAGCCGATCATCTCGATCGAGCACGTCTCGCAGCGGTTCCAGACCAAGGCGCGTCGCGATCATCTGGCGCTGTCGGATATCTCGCTTGATATCGAAGAGGGTGCTTTCGTCTCGATTCTCGGCCCCTCGGGCTGCGGCAAATCCACGCTGCTGTATATCGTCGGCGGCTTCGTCAACCCGACCGAAGGTGCCGCGACCATGAAGGGCCGGCCGATCAAGGGGCCAGGCCCGGAGCGCGGACCGGTATTCCAGGAGTTCGCGCTGTTTCCCTGGAAGACCGTGCTCGGCAACGTGATGTATGGGCCACGCCAGCAGGGCGTGAAGACAGGCGAAGCTGAAGCGCAGGCGCACGCGCTGATCGAGATGGTCGGCCTCAAAGGCTTTGAGAACTTCTATCCCAAAGAGCTGTCCGGCGGCATGAAGCAGCGCGTCGCGCTGGCGCGCACGCTGGCCTATCACCCGGAAGTGCTGCTAATGGACGAGCCGTTCGGCGCGCTCGATGCGCATACCCGCACGCGGCTGCAGAACGACCTGCTCAATATCTGGGAGCGCGACCGCAAGACGGTGCTGTTCGTGACCCATTCGGTGGAGGAGGCGGTGTTCCTCTCCGACAAGGTGGTGATGATGACGCGCGCGCCCGGCCGCATCCGCCAAGTGATCGACATCGACCTGCCGCGGCCGCGCCGTCGCGACGAGCTGCTGCTCGATCCGCGCTATCAGAAATACATCGTCGACATCGAGCGCATGTTCGACGATTCCGGCGACGTCGAGCTGCCGTCATGAAGGCGGCGCTCGCGCGGCTGGCGCCGGTGCTCGCCTGCCTCGGCCTGCTCTTGGCGTGGCAGCTCGGCTCGCTCGCGCTCGCCAATGACAGCTTCCCGACCGCGTGGGAGTCGTTGCGCGCAATCCCGGCGATCCTCACCGACAAGGAATCCCTGTTCAACATCGCGGATTCGCTGCGGCGGATGGCGATCGGACTCGTGTTCGCGGTCGGCGTTTCGATTCCGCTGGGCCTTTTGATGGGCCGCAGCCGCGCAGTGGCCGCGTTCTTCAATCCGCTGCTGATGATCATCTATCCGGTGCCGAAGGCCGCCTTGATGCCGGTCATTATGCTCTGGCTCGGCGTCGGCGACCTCTCCAAGACGCTCGTCATCTTCCTCGGCGTCAGCCTGCCGGTGATCTTTCACAGTTTTGAGGGCGCCAAGGCGGTCGAGGAGAAGATGCTGTGGTCGGGCGCGGCAATGGGCATGTCCGCGGCTGCACGGCTGGTGCGGATCGTGTTGCCCGCGGCATTGCCGGAAATTCTCACCGGCTGCCGCACCGGCCTCGTGCTGGCGCTGATCACGATGGTGACGAGCGAGATGATTGCGCGCCAGTCCGGCGCCGGCAACATCCTGTTCAACGCACTCGACATGGGCCAGTACGACACCGTGTTTGCGATGATCATCATCGTCGGCGCGATGGGGATTTGCTTCGATGTGGCGTTTGAGGCCGGCCGCGCGCGGCTGGTGCGCTGGTCCGAGCCGCAATTCGATATCCCGCTGAGCTTCTCATGACGATGCGAGGCATCACCGACCTGCTGTTGGGCCTGCTGCCGATCGTGTTGATCATCCTGCTCTGGCAGGCGCTGATCTCGTTCGGTTATGCGCCGCCGAGCTTGCTGCCGCCGCCGGGACAGGTGTTTGCCCGGATCGGCGAGCAGTTGCTCGATCCGTCGTTCCAGCAGAACATCGCAGCCACCTTGTTCCGGCTGTTCGCGGGCTTTGCCATCGCGGTTGTGCTCGGCGTCAGTATTGGCATCGCGGCAGCGGTCAGTCCGGCGGTCAATGCAGCGGTGCGGCCGCTAGTGCGCGTGCTGGCGCCGCTGCCGAAGGTCGCGCTCTATCCGGCGTTTCTGCTGCTCCTCGGCTTCGGCCATGAATCCAAGGTCATCTTGGTGGTGGCTGATGCGCTGTTTCCGATTCTGCTTTCGACCTATTATGGCGCCTCGGTCGTCGAGCAGAAGCTGATCTGGTCGGCGCTCGCAGCAGGCACGCCGCCGCGCCAGCTGTTGTGGAAGGTGGTGCTGCCGGCCGCGATGCCATCGATCCTGACCGGCTGCCGCATCGGCCTCGTCATCTCCTGCATCGTGGTATTTCTGGCCGAGATGATCACGTCGACCGATGGCCTCGGCCACGTGCTGGTCGCTGCGGCACGTCAGTTCCAGGCAGTCGACATGTTCGTGCCGCTGATCACGATTTCGCTGCTCGGGCTGATCCTCAACGGCCTGCTGGGGTTCTTACGTTCTTATCTGCTGCGCGGCTTCCCCGAAGTCTGATAGAACGCCCCGACGCGACATTTGGAGACACGACATGCTGGCGGATCGCATCGAGGCGAAATGGATTGACGCGTTCTGCGAGATTTTTGAACGTTGCGCCGTCAAGCCGGGCGATACCGCGGCGATTCTGTCCGAGACGCAGTCGCGTGCACTCAATGTGCAGCTCGCGGAATTGGCGCTGCTGCGCATGGGCGCGCGTCCTTTCCATATTGTCGTGCCGACACCGCGCAACCGCCATCCGGTGCCGGTACGATCGACCGGCGCCTCCGAGGCGATCGGCAGGCTCGCGCCCGTGGTCGGCGCGCTCCAGCAGGCGGGCTTCGTGGTCGACTGCACCATCGAAGGCTTGATGCATGCAGCGGAGACGCCGGATATTCTCGAGGCCGGCGCGCGCATCCTCGTCATCTCGAACGAGCATCCCGAAGCGCTGGAGCGCATGGTGCCCGATCCCGCGCTGGAAAAGCGCGTGCGTGCCGCCGCCAAGATGTTGCGCGGCACCAAGCGCATGCGCGTGACCTCGAAGGCCGGCACCGATCTCGACGTCATCATGGAGGGCGCCTCGACCGTCGGCGTCTGGGGCTGGACCGATCGGCCGGGCACCCTGGCGCACTGGCCCGGCGGCATCGTGGTCAGCTTCCCGAAGAGGGGCTCCGTCAACGGCACCTTGGTGATGGCGCCGGGTGATATCAACCTGACCTTTAAGCGCTATCTGACCTCGCCGGTGAAGATGATTCTGAAGGACGATTACGTCACCGAGCTGGAAGGCGATGGCGCTGACGCGGCGATGATGCGCGCCTATCTCGCCTCCTGGGGCGATCGCGAGGCCTATGCGGTGTCGCATGTCGGCTGGGGCATGAACCCCGGCGCGCGCTACGAGGCGCTGTCGATGTATGACCAGCGCGACACCAACGGCACCGAATTGCGGGCCGTGCCCGGCAACTTCCTGTTCTCGACCGGCGCCAATGAGTTCGCCGGCCGCTACACGGCTGGCCATTTCGATTTGCCAATGATGGGCACGACGATCGAGCTTGATGGCAGCGCCGTCATCAAGGACGGCCTGCTGCAGGACGTGTTTGGTTAATCGATCGGAGATCAGGCTTGAGGCTCGTCATTGCCAGCGAAGCGAAGCAATCCAGCGTCAAGAAGGAGGTCTGGATTGCTTCGTCGCTTCGGTCCTCGCAATGACGATGCTAGCTAGTCTAATGAAGGCTTCAATCCATCACCGGTGGCCTTGCCAGCTTGAAATGCCGGAGCATGTCGACCAGTGCACCGAGGCGCTGCTCGCGATAGGCATCGACATTCATGCCGGTGTAGTCGAGGAAGCCGGCGCCGGTGCGCAGGCCAATGCGGCCTTGCTCCATGTTGCGCGCGATCACCTCGGGCGCACGATAACGGTCGCTGCCCAGGGCGCCTTCGAGATAGCGGCTCGCATAGTAGAGAATGTCGCCGCCCCCCCAATCGATGAATTCCAACAGGCCCAGCACCGCGTAGCGGAATCCGAAGCCGTAGCGGATCGCCTTGTCGATCTCCTCGGCGCTGGCGACGCCTTCGTCGACCATGCGCGCGGCCTCGTTCATGGCAAGCGCCTGGATGCGCGGCACGATGAAGCCGGGCGTCGCGGCGCACACCACCGGCACCTTGCCGGTACCCTCGAGCAATGCCTTCAACTCGGCGACGACGTTGGGATCGGTCGCCGCGCCCGGCGATATCTCCACCAGCGGAATCAGATAGGCTGGATTGAGCCAATGCGCGTTGAGAAAGCGCTTGGGATTGTCGACCGCGCCCGAGAGATCATCGACCAGGATAGTCGAGGTGGTGGACGCGATGATCACGTCGGGGCCGACAGCGCGCGAGGCCGCGCCGAGTACCTCGCGCTTGAGCTCGACGATCTCCGGAACGCCCTCGAACACCAGCCCCGTCTCGGCCAGCGTCGTGCTGCTCTCGTTCGCGGGCACGACTTCGACACGTCCGATGACAATCTCGGCCTCACGATCTCCGAGCATGCCGAGCTTGCTCATGGTCGCGAGCGTCGCCTTGACCTCACCGAGCGCGTCGTCCTTGAGCTTGGCGAACTGCTCCGGCGTCCGCGGCTTGATGTCGATCATGGTCACGGTGTGACCGGCATAGGCGAAGGCGACCGCGATACCGCGGCCCATGCGGCCGGCACCGAGACAGGCGATAGGCATCCGCAGCGTCATGCCGGAAATCCATCATGCAGCAGCGTTTGCAGCCCGGCGCGATCGAGCCCGCCGAGGCCGAGGCTCGCCAGCGTCCGTCCCGTCGCGGTGAAATTCTCGCCGCAGATGGCGCCACCGATCGACAGAAAAGCGCGCGCCAGCGGCGTCGCGGTGCTGGTGAGCTCGGCCGCCGAGATCAGGAAGGACAGGCCAAGCCGCAGATCCTCGCGCATGTAGCGGTGCTCCGTCAGTACCAGCCGCTCGCGCCAGTCGCCGGAATCGGTCAGCCGATCGTGCGAGCCGCGGCCGTACATCCAGATCTCGCCGTCATCGGCGTAGTGATGCGCCAGCGGAAAATGCGGCGCGCGATAGCCCAGTGCCTCGCGCACCGCGATCCGCTCGGCATCCAGTGCATCGGTGACGCGGCGGATCGCGCCTTGCGTGCCTTCCTTGTGGATGTCCCAGCGCTCGAAATGCTCGATCGGGCCGGCATTCATCACGATCAGCGGCGGGTGGATGATGCAGCCGGCATTCATCAGCGCGCCGGACAGCGCATCACCACAAGGCTCGATCACGCCGGGAAAGGCGCGGTCGATCACATTGAGCGCACGATCGGCGGTGACGAGCGGAAATACGCCGA
>NZ_JBARGP010000235.1:0-1847 GCF_049798375.1 Bradyrhizobium sp. | reverse complement strand
CCTTCGTGGTCAACGCGCTGGCGCCGGCCGAGGTCGCCAAGGTCGTGATCGACGAGGACCGCGAGCGTATCGAGGTTGTGGTACCAGACACCAACAACCAACTGTCGCTGGCGATCGGCCGCCGCGGCCAGAACGTCCGGCTCGCCTCGCAGCTCACCGGCTGGGACATCGACATCCTGACCGAGCAGGAGGAATCGGAGCGCCGTCAGGCCGACTTCGAGAACTCCACCCGCGTCTTCATGGAATCGCTGAACGTCGACGAGGTGGTCGGTCAGCTTCTCGCCTCCGAAGGCTTCACCTCGGTCGAGGAACTGGCATTGGTCGACCTGAAGGATCTCGCCGGCATCGAGGGGTTTGACGAGGAGACCGCGACCGAGCTGCAGACCCGCGCCCGCGAATTCCTGGATCAGCAGGAGGCCGAGCTCGAGGCCAGACGCAAGGAACTCGGCGTCGAGGACGCGGTGAGAACCGTTCCGGGCGTCACCTCCAAGATGCTGGTCAAGTTCGGCGAGAACGACGTCAAGACGGTCGAGGATCTGGCCGGCTGCGCCACCGACGATCTGGTCGGCTGGACCGAGCGCAAGGAAGGCAGCGAGCCGACCAAGCATGCCGGCATTCTCGACGGACTGGACGTGGCGCGCGACGATGCTGAGGCGATGGTCATGCAGGCCCGCGTCAAGGCCGGCTGGATCAGCGAGGCCGATCTCGCCAAGGAGGAGCCGGCCGAGGAGGCCGAGGCCTCCGAAGGACAGCCCGCCTGACCGATGCGCCGAACGAGGACGATGACCGCCATGATCTTGCGCAGCTGAGATGAGGAGCAGCTCCACCGCATGCTTGCTATGGCCGACCCAGAGCTCGATAACGGACCGCGGACCGAAAAGTCCGCGACTATGCGCATGTGCGCGGTCAGCCGCGAGGTGCGGCCGATCGCGGAGCTGATCCGCTTCGTCGTCGCGCCCTCGGGCGAGGTTGTTCCCGACATCAAGCGCAAGCTTCCCGGCCGGGGTCTCTGGATCACAGCCTCCCGCCAGACGGTTGCGGAAGCGGTCCGACGTCACCATTTCAGCCGGGGCTTCAAGACCAGTGTTCGCGCGGCACCCACGCTTGCCGACGACACCGAGGCACTGCTGGTGCGCAGCACCGTGGAGGCGCTCGGGATCGCGGCCAAGGCGGGGCAGGTCGTCTCCGGCTTCAGCAAGGTCGAATCCGCTCTATCGCAGCAGGGCAGATCAGCGCTATCGGCGTTGATCCACGCCTCAGACGGCGCGGCCGACGGGATCCGCAAGCTCGACGCGCTCGCGCGCCAGATCGAAGCCGGCAAGCGGCAGTCCGACGGACAACCGCCGGCCCTTCCGATCGTCACCTGTTTGAGTTCGGAAGAATTGGATTTGGCACTAGGGCGGGCAAATGTGATACATGCTGCCGTGCTCGCGGGCCCGGCGAGCAGGACATTCCTGTCGCGCAGCCAGACCTTGGTCCGATACCGGCTGGCTGACGCTGACAAGACTGTCGGAACCGCGGCCAAGAATTCGAACGACCATTCGAAACAGCATCCGACTTGAGCTTCGACGACAAGCGACGATTTGCACGAAAAAAGACGGTGCGCCCGCCGCACCAGGTAACCAGATTGGGACGACTGAATGGCTGACAACAACACTCCGGGCGATAAGAAACTTAGTGTTCCGACCAAGACCTTGACGCTCAAGCCACGCGTCGAGACTGGCACGGTGCGCCAGAGCTTCCCGCACGGCCGGAGCAAGCAAGTGGTGGTCGAGAAGCGCGGTACCAAGCGCCGGGTTAGCGATGGCGCTCCGGAGGCGCCGCATGCGCCCGAGCCGGTCGTCGCC
>NZ_JBARGP010000234.1:0-7535 GCF_049798375.1 Bradyrhizobium sp. | reverse complement strand
CCATGATGAAGCTGCGGGCCGGCTCGTCGCCGTCGAGGCCGCCGAGCAGTTCGGCCGGCACCCGCCGGTTGGAGCGCTGCGAGCCGTCCTCGTAGGTCACGTTGAAGAAGGCGAATTCGCCTTTGGGGTTGGTTCCGGGCTTTTTGGGCATGGCGGGCTTTTCGACGATATTGGACGCGGCGTCAACGACGCCGGGCGCCGGTCTGCTGGCTAAATCTGTTGAACAGGATGGTTAAACGTCCAGGGCGAAGCTGCCGCTGACGGGCGGCGCGCCCTCGATACAATCTCCGCTGTATATGGTGAGTACGCTTCGCTTTGCTCACCCTCCGGAGCGGAGAATGCTCCTCGATTTTGCCGGATGGGCATGCCTTGATGCCCTGGATTCCGTGTCACCGTGATGAACGCCCATGCCGATGCCGCAACTGACCGTCTGGTACAACACCCGCTGCCCGGTCTGCGACGCCGGGATCGACTGGCAGCGCAACAAGCTGTTGGCGCTGGTGCGCTCGGGGCGGGTGGCCTTCAAGGACATCAACGACGAGCCGGAAGCCTTGGCCGCCTATGGCGCCGGTGTCGACGACGTCAGGCGGCGGCTGCATGCGACCGACGAGGAGGGGCATCTGATCGTCGGCGCCGATGTGGCCTTGCTGCTCTGGAAGCTGACGCCGGGCGAAGGCTGGCTGGCGACGCTGCTTGGCAATTCCGTGATCCGCCCGGTGACGCGCTTCGGCTACGACCGTTTTGCCGACCTGCTGTTCACCTGGAATAAGCGCAAGGGACATTGGTGAACCGCGCGCGAGCGGCGAACTCGCTGAACCTCCCACTGAAAAAGACGGCTCGTCGGCGCGATGCGCCGTGACGAGCCGGGTGAGGGGTCTCTCGCTGCGGACCAAACCCCTCACCCGCCCTTGAGCAGCGGCTACGCCGCTTTGCCCTCGGCGACGCCGGGCTGCTTGGCGATCACGCTCTGCCACAGCGTCGCGATTGCGCGCTGGGTCTCGGGGGTGACCAGGCAATGGCCGACATTGTCGAAGCCGCAGAAGCGCACGGACGGGTCGCGACTGATCTCGGCCAGTGCCGCATCGATCGTCTCAAGGCACGTCATCACCTGACTGACATTCTGCAGTCGGGTATGATGCAGGATATCCATCAGCCGAACCTGCATCACTGGCGGCTGGCCCAAGGCGATGCCGGGCCGGCCAAACTCGAACAGTACGTTGACGGCCGGCAGCACGTCCTCGATCGCGGCCAGCAGCCGCGCCGCCTCTTCGACGGTCAACGCGGCAAGATGGGCGCTCTGCACGGGCGCCGGCGGCGTCTCGGCACTGAGCCCCAGCTCTGCCAGTACTTGATGCTCGATCCAGTGCCGTACGTCCGGCGGCGCATTGCGGATCTGCTCCGAGGACAGCGTGATTCCGATCATGGCGTTGTCTCCTATCACGCAGGCCAGTCTAGGAAAAAAGGCCGCGATCGGATTGACGAGGATCAATCGTTTCGGTCGATGGCCCGTTGCCACGGGTTTTTGACGCCGCTCTTGGCGCTATGCCATGATGCGCGCCACTGCATTGGCCAGAGGAATCAGCATGCTCATCCGCCGTCTCGCACTCGCATCGATGGTCTGTCTCGCGGCAAGCTCCGCGCAGGCCGCTCGCTGCGGCGGCGATTTCAATTCTTTCGTCGCCAGCATGTCCGCCGAGGCGCAGGCCGCCGGCGTCTCGGCCAGCGTGGTGTCGAGCGCGCTCGGCGGCGTCACCATCGACCACAGCGTGCTCGCCTTCGACCGCCGCCAGCGCTACACCTTCAACAAGACGTTCGAACAGTACGTCTCGACCCGCGTCGGTTCCGGGCGCATCAATGGCGGCCGCGCCATGCTGCAGCGGCACGCGGCGCTGCTGGCGCGCATCGAGCAGCAATATGGCGTGCCGCGCCAGATCCTGGTCGCGATCTGGGGACTGGAGAGCGATTTCGGCCGCGGCGACATGGGCAAGCTGCCGGTGATCCGCACCTTGGCGACGCTGGCGCATGATTGCCGCCGCTCGGACCTGTTCCAGGGCGAGCTGCTGGCCGCGCTGAAGATCCTGCAGCGCGGCGATCTTCCTTTGCGCGACCTGATCGGCGCCTATGCCGGCGAGATCGGGCAGACGCAATTTTTGCCGTCGTCCTACATCAAATACGGCGTCGATTTCGACGGCGACGGCCGCGTCGATCTGCGCCACAGCGTGCCCGACGTGCTGGCCTCGACCGCCAACCTGCTGCACACCAACGGCTTCAAGATGGGCGGCTCCTACGAAGAAGGCAGTGCAAATTTCGAGGCCATGCGCGAGTGGAATCACGCGGTGATCTACCGCAAGACGATTGCGTATTTCGCGGACCAGTTGGTTGGACGGTAGAGGCAGGATAGGCGCGGCTTACTCCACTGTCGTCCCGGCCTTGAGCCGAGACCCATACCGCGTGATGTCTAGAACGGACACGTGGTTAGTACCATCCAACTCATCAAATCCAGTGGCTATGGGTCCCGACTTCCGCCGGGACGACGGAAGTGTATGTCGCGACAGCTTGCAAAGAAGAACTCGATGGCCGGCGCATGTGTGACCTCCTGTGTGACTGCCCGTCGGGTTACTTTGTCGCACCCGGTTCGCACTTGCCTCGTCGGGCAAATCAAGTTCACATTATCTGCCATCCCGGCCCGATGAGAGGGGCGCTTCGCGATCGTCACGAGCGTTGGGCTGGAGATGCGGTGGACGTGAGCGCGTCGTGGCGATGATCTCGCGGACGAACGACGCATTCGCGGACGGCGAAGTCGTGTGGTCCTGATATCCCGGTGCTGATATCAAGGTCGCGAACTCGACGAGTTCACGGCCGACGGGGGCAAGAGAGCCGGTCCCCGGGGAGATCATGTATAAGCCGTAAGCCATCGCGCAGGGAATGCCGGATGATTTGGCTGATCCTGTGGTGACTGCCGCCTGTATTCTTTCTACAGGCGGGCCATGGGTGAGGCCTTCACCCGGCATTCCCTGCGCCCTCTATCTTATAGAGAGCGGAATGAAACTAATAACTCGGGCGCTTATGTGCCGCGAGAGCGAAATCTCGTATTCAGCTGTCATGCCCCGCGCAGGCGGGCATCCAGTACACCGCGGCTTCTCGATCAATCATGAGCGTCTCTGGAATACTGGATTCCCCGCATGCGCGGGGAATGACATCGCGTGTGACGACACGATGAGCGCAACCGCGACGAATGGCAGACACTCACTTTTCCTTCAGCGCCTTCGCGAGCCGCTTCGCCATCACGCGCCAATACGTTGCAGGCAGAATTCGCTGCAGCAGGTCCATGAAGCGGGCATCGTTGCCGATAAGGATGCGCGGCTCGTTGCGCTCGATGCCCCTGATGATGCGCAGCGCCGCATCGCGCGGCGTGGTCTTGGCAAGCTGCTCGAACCGCTCGATCGCCTCGACGCGCCGCGCATTGTCGGTCACGCCGCGTCCCATCCGCGCGTTGCGTGCGATCGACGTCGCGATGCCGCCCGGATGCACCACCGACAGCCTGACATTGCTCTGCGCCGCCTCGAGCTCATGCCGCAGGCTTTCGGAGAAGCCGCGCACTGCGAACTTCGCAGCAGAGTAGGCCGATTGTCCCGGTGGCGCGACGATGCCGAAGATCGAGGAGAGATTGACGATGTGCGCCTCGCGCTGTCGCGAAAGATACGGCAGGAAGGCGCGCGCGCCGTGCACGACGCCCCAGAAATTGATGGCGAACAACCACTCCATCTCGGCCTGGTCGATCTCGTGGAACTGGCCGAACAGCGCCACGCCGGCATTGTTGATCAGGATGTTGAGCGCCGGATGCGCGGCGCACGCCTCCTGCGCGAACGCGCCGATCGCGCCGGCGTCCGCGACGTCGAGCCGATGCACGGTGACTTTGTTGCGTGTCGTGTTGTTGCGCTGCATGTTGTTGCGGGTCGTCGCAGTGATCTCGGCGGCGACCGCCTGCAATCCAGCTTCGTCGCGGTCCGCCAGCGCCAGATCACAACCGCGTGCCGCCAATTCGATCGCCAGCGCCCGCCCGATGCCGCTCGCTGCGCCAGTCACCGCCGCAGCCCCGTCCTTGATTGCCGTCATTGTTCCCCCAGTGCTTCATGATTATGCCGCTCAGCGTGCATCGAAAATTTTTGTAGGATTTACGGCACTTTTTCGAATTGGAACCGAACCATCCGGCGGTTCCGCTTTTAACTCTCGTTACTATTGCTAATTCGCACCTTTTCGGGAGGCACCATGGGACAATCAAAACCCTTTCGCGCCACAGCACTCATCGTCGAAGACGATCCGATGCAGCGGGAGATGATGAGCCTCCTGTTGGAGGAGAGCGATTACGACGTGATCAGCTGCGAGACCGCCGAAGCGGCCGAGCTCGTGCTGAAGCGGAGCGGGGGCCGCGTCCTGCTGTTGATGACCGACGTGCAGCTTGCCGGCCGCATGAGCGGCGTGGAACTGGCGCATATCGCCAAGCAGCGCAATCCGCGCCTGAGCGTGGTGGTGACCTCAGGGCGGCCGCTGTCGCAGCCGCTGCCGGAGGATGCCAAGTTCTGGTCGAAGCCGTGGGCGCCGCTCGACGTGCTGCGCGAGGCGGAGACCGCATTGGTGAACCAATCCCCGGAGCGGCGCCGGAGCTAGGATCCAGCGCGGCCGGCTTCCGCCGCCGCGCGCGCCATGATAGCAGCGAGGGAGCGCTGATATTCGGGGGCTTGCCGTGTCCATTGCGTTCCTGCTGACGTCCCTCATCGTCGTGGCCTCGCCGGGCACCGGCGTGCTGTACACGCTTGCGGTCGCGCTGACCCGCGGCGGCCGCGCCAGCCTCGCCGCGGCGTTGGGCTGCACGCTCGGCATCATTCCGGCGATGGGGGCTGCGATCTTCGGGCTTGCCGCGATCATGCACACCAGCGCGATGGCCTTCGCCGCGCTGAAATATTGCGGCGTGCTCTATCTGCTCTACATGGCCTGGCAGGCGCTGCGCGAGCGAGGGGCGCTCGCGGTCGATACCCATACCGAGGCGCGGTCGCATGGCCGCATCATCCTCACCGGCTTCCTGATCAACATCCTCAACCCGAAACTGTCGATCTTCTTCCTCGCCTTCCTGCCGCAGTTCATCGCCGCCGACGCAGCCCATCCGCTTGCCGAGATGCTGGCGCTGAGCTGCGTGTTCATGGCGATGACGTTCGTGGTGTTCGTGATGTATGGGATATCAGCGGCCCGCGTGCGCACGTCCGTGGTGACGCGGCCGAAGGTGATGGCCTGGATGCGCCGCGCCTTTGCCGGCGGTTTCGTGCTGCTCGGGGCGCGGCTCGCCCTGACCCAGCGTTAGGACATCCCATGCCGGCATCGCACCTTGGTTGCGGCGGCGGAAAGAGAGCCCGGGTGAAGCCACGCTCCACCCGGGACGTGCAAATGATCCGACTACTTCTTCTTGGCCGCCTTCTTGGTCTTCTTGGCCGTCTTCTTGGCGGCCTTCTTCGCTTTCTTCGCCATGGTGTCCTCTCAAGGAATGATGGATTGAACGCGACGCGAGGCATGCTCGCTCGGATGATATCCTTGCAACATCCTCGGGAATCGATCCCAGCAGATTCGCAGCCGACTGCCTCACCGCGCGCCTGCCTGTCACCCCTTTATCCACAAGTCTTGCAAGCCCGATGCGCGGTCGGCGCGTATGCCGGTGGCCGCGCAGGGTTAACGGCGCGCAAATCCGCATCTTCATGGATTCACAACCAAGGCATGATCTCGCCTGCGCCATTGAGGGTCCGTTAAGCGCACGCGTTCCATCGTGCCGGCAAAGACGGGGATGGCCATGGACGCGACGTTCGGAGACAGAGAGGACAGGGCCACGCGGGTCCTGCGGCTGCGATGCTAAGCGTTCCGACGCTGTGGATCGTGATCGTATTCAACTTTCTCGCCATGGGGCTGGTCTGGCTCTATGTCGCGCGTGCCTATCCGAAGTTCGAGGCGGCGCGCTACTGGGCGGGGGCCTCGCTTTTTGCATCGGCCGGCGCCTCGATCGCGATGCTGCGCGGAAGCATCGAGCCTTTCCTGCCGCTGGTGCTCGGCGGCGGCCTGATGGTGCTGGCGTGCTGCCTGGCGGCGATGGGCGTGCGGCGCTTCTACGACGTGCCGACCTCCTGGCGGACGCCGATGATCGTGCCCGTTGCCACCGCGGTCGGACTTGCCGTCTTCATCTATGCCGTCGACGACATGGCGATGCGCATCGTCGTGTATTCGATCGGCCAGTGCATTCCGCTGGTCTCGACCTTGAGGCCGACGCTGGGCCGGGGCGCCAATCGCAACAATCCCGGTGCGCGGCTGGCCGGCGTCATCGCCGCCACGATCCTCGCTCTGCAGGTCTTTCGCTCCGCCTGCGCGCTGCTGCACATCGGCGGTCCGCTGACATTGACCGATTTCAACGGCCTGCAGTCGGGGTTGATGCTGCTGCTGGTGTTTCTGGGGCTGTCGTGGAATTTCGCTTTTCTGCTGATGGCGGTGGAGCGGCTCCGCAACGAGGTTGCGGATCTCGCGCTGCTCGATGATCTCACCGGCGTCGGCAACCGCCGCTACCTGATGCAGCGGCTGACCGAGGAATGCGCCCGCTCGGAGCGATCGGGCGAGGCGTTCGCACTGCTCGTGATCGACCTCGACGCTTTCAAGACCATCAACGACACCCATGGACATGCGGCTGGCGACGCCTGCCTGCAGCACTTCACCTTGATGGCGCAGACACGATTGCGTCCCGGCGACATGCTGGCGCGGACCGGCGGCGACGAGTTCTGCATCGTGCTGCCGTCCTCCGGCCTGCACGAAGGCGCGATGATCGCGCAGCGGGTGCTGCAGGTCTGTCGCGATGATGCGGAGGCCTGTGCCGGCGTCGACATTTCGATTGCGGTCTCGATCGGGGTGGCGGAATGGACCTGCGAGATCGGCGCGTTTCCGGACCGGCTGGTGGCGCAGGCGGATCGGGCGCTCTATGTGGCGAAGAAGGATGGCAAGAACGGCTACGCGCTGCACCACGACGCGCCATCGGTCACTCCCGGGTTCGAAGCGGCGCTCGAGGCCGCGCTGCTGGCGGACCACCGCGGCGCGGCGGATTGATCCCACAACAAAAAAGCCGGCGTCGCCGCCGGCTTCTGTCACATCTCGTCCAGCCATCGCCGGTCGCCGCGTCAATGCGCGGCTTCCAAAGCGGCCTGCTCCTGCCGGGCGATCGTGCCCTTCACGGCGGACTGCACCTTCTCGAAGGCGCGGACCTCGATCTGGCGCACGCGCTCGCGGGACACGCCGAACTCGGCGGCGAGATCCTCGAGCGTCATCGGATCATCCGCCAGCCGCCGCGCCTCGAAGATGCGGCGTTCGCGCGGGTTGAGCACGCCGATGGCGCCGGTCAGCGCCTGCCGGCGATGATCGAACTCCTCGTGCTCCGCCATGATGGCTTCCTGGTTGGGCGAGTTATCGACCAGCCAGTCCTGCCATTCGCCGGCTTCGCCGTCGTCACGGATCGG
>NZ_JBARGP010000233.1:0-3200 GCF_049798375.1 Bradyrhizobium sp. | reverse complement strand
GCTACGCGGTGCGCGCCGCCGATGCCGCGCAGGTCCATGCCAAATTGAAGGTGGTCGGCGAGGTCGCCGCCGGGCGTCCGTTCGGCCGCGCATTGCAGGCGGGCGAAGCCGCGCGCATCTTCACCGGCGGCGTGCTGCCCGACGGCAGTGACGCGGTGGTGATCCAGGAAGACACGGTGGCCGACGGCGATGAGGTCACGATCACCGAGGCCGCCGTCAAGGGACGCCATGTCCGCCCCGCCGGCGTCGACTTCCATGAAGGCGCGGTGCTGCTGCAGGCCGGCCGCCGCCTGAGCGACCGCGACCTGTCGCTGGCCGCCAGCATGAATCATCCGGAGCTGCCGGTGCGACGCCGTCCACGCGTCGCGCTGCTCGCGACCGGCGACGAGCTGGTGATGCCCGGCAATAGTCCGGGACCGGGCCAGATCGTCTATTCCAACGGCTACGCCCTGCGTGCGCTGGCGCGGGCCGAAGGCGCCGAGGCGATCGATCTCGGCATCGCCGCCGACACCATCGCGGCGACGACCGCCGGAATCCGGCGGGCGCGCGAGGCCGATGCGGATATCCTGATCACCACCGGCGGCGCTTCGGTCGGCGACCACGATCTGGTGAAAGAGTCGCTGGAGGCGGAAGGCGTCGCCATGGCGTTCTGGAAGATCGCGATGCGCCCCGGCAAGCCGATGATGCACGGCCGGCTCGGCGCCATGCGCGTGATCGGCCTGCCCGGCAATCCCGTCTCGTCCTATGTCTGCAGCCTGCTGTTTTTGGTGCCGCTGCTTCGACGGCTGTCGGGCCTGTCTGCGATCACCGCGCCGCGCGAGACTGCCCTGCTCGGCCGCGATCTCGCCGCCAACGACCTGCGCGAGGACTATCTGCGCGCCCGACTCGAAAGGCGCGCCGACGGCGCTTTGATCGCAACGCCGGTCACCCATCAGGATTCGTCGCTGCTCGGCTACCTCTCCGCAACGCAGGCGCTGGTGATCCGTCCGCCCTTCGCGCCCGCTGCCGCGGCCGGCAGTCCGTGCGAAATCCTGCGGCTGCCGGAGTGAACGTTTCGAGATGTCGCGTCCCCGGGACAAGCTGCAGATTCACTCTAAATTAATGATTGCGGAACACATATCGAACATATAGTGTCCGTTCATGATTTGTTTCGAGTATGTTGCGGCAACGCGATTCCGGCCCTTCGCATCTGATCAGTCGTCACGTGATCAGTCGTCGAGCTCGGACGATATCAACCTGGGGACTTGGTCGAGATGCTGACGCGCAAACAATACGAACTCCTGCGGTTCATCAACGAGCGGCTCAAGGAAGCCGGCGTGCCGCCCTCCTTCGACGAAATGAAGGATGCGCTCGACCTGCGCTCAAAGTCCGGCATCCATCGTCTCATCACGGCGCTCGAGGAGCGTGGCTTCATCCGCCGCCTTCCCAACCGCGCGCGCGCCATCGAGGTGATCAAGCTGCCCGAGCTGTCGCAGGCCGCCAACAACCGGCGCGGCTTCACGCCTTCGGTGATCGAAGGCAATCTCGGCAAGGTGCGCACCTCCTCGCCCGCGCTCGATGACGGCGAGCGCCCCGTCGCCGTGCCTGTGATGGGCCGCATCGCCGCGGGCACGCCGATCGAGGCGCTGCAGACCCGCAGCCACACCATCAGCGTGCCGGCCGACATGCTGGGCAATGGCGAACATTATGCGCTCGAAGTGCGCGGCGACTCGATGGTCGACGCCGGCATCCTCGACGGCGATATGGCGCTGATCCAGCGCAACGAGAGTGCCGATACCGGCGACATCGTGGTCGCCCTGATCGACGAGGAGGAAGCCACCTTGAAGCGGTTCCGCCGCCGCGGCGCCTCGATCGCGCTGGAGCCGGCCAACACCGCCTACGAGGTCCGCATCCTGCCGCCCAACCGGGTCAAGATCCAAGGCAAGCTGATCGGGTTGTACCGGAAGTACTGACCTCTGCTGCGCTGGCGCTCTCCGGGACGGTGCCGGGGTGCGGGGCCCGAGATCGACAGAGCGCGCCGAAGGTGTTCGGCGGCGCAGCTGGGCTTTTGCCCGTGCTTGCGGCAAGCCCTACGCTCAAACGCTTGTGATCGGGCGTGCCCATGCTCAGCGCAGAATTACCGCGAATGACGCGCTAGGATTGCGATCGATGTCCACTCTGATAGAGGCCTGCGCCTTTCCGGGGGGAGCGCGGGTCGGCTATCTCGAACGAGGAGCGATCCGATGTGTGACTATAGCCTCCATGCTGTTGCGTCCCGCCCGGCCAAGGTGGGTGAAACGCTTGTAACGACGACGTTCCGCGGCACCTCGACACGTGGCTTCGCCTCCGAGAGCGAACCCGCTGTTGCGGTCTGCATGCTTCCCGGAACGGAATTGGCGTTCGAGGACGACGTCAAATACGACAGCCGCTGGTTCTGGACCAAGA
Source organism: Bradyrhizobium sp. (assembly GCF_049798375.1). GTDB lineage: Bacteria > Pseudomonadota > Alphaproteobacteria > Rhizobiales > Xanthobacteraceae > Bradyrhizobium. The sequence goes on along the minus strand of NZ_JBARGP010000233.1, from coordinate 776 downwards.
CGGTCCGTTCGCGCGTCGCCAAGTTCAATGCGCTCGATCGCCATGTTCCCGATCGTCACCATGACGCGGTCGAATTCGCCGACGGCACCCGCGTGCTGGTGACCCAGTTGCGCGAAGGCCAGCGCGTCACCGTGCTGCAGCTTCCGGTGACCGGCAAGCCGGCCGAGCGCAAAGTCGGTACCACCGCTACGGAGACGACGCCAACGCGACCGATATCGATCCCGTAACGACAAAGACGCCCACGCTCGATGGGCCATTTTCAGCCCCTCGGCGGATAGTTTGGGGTCGCCGAGGGGGAGAATGTGTTGTGCCCGATGAGATTGCGCCGAAAAGCGTATCCGAGAGGATGGCTGCGCCGGAGCTTGGTTCGCAGCTCAACGCCCAAGGACGTGACGGACAGACGATCACGCCGATCATTTCCCAGAAAATCACTTGGCAGAAGATCACTTGGCAGAAGACCGGACATGTCGCGGAGCCCGGCCGCTACATGTACCGGTTCGGCTGGCTCACGGTAACCGCGGACGACATCGCAGTCTGGCGGCAATATCCGCAGGCCGAGTTCACGATGTTGCAATTGCCGAAGCGCTCCGGCGCTGTCTCTGCTGAGGACGCGCTGGACGACCTCGACGAATATCATCTCGGCACCTTCGAACTGCCGCGCGTGTGACTGATAACGGATCGTCGTGCCGTTGATGGCGCCCGCAGCCCGATCAACGTTAGTCTTCCTGCTGCTGATCGGCTTCCGCCGGCGTGGCATCCGGCGCGCGCGATGGGGG
>NZ_JBARGP010000232.1:0-3792 GCF_049798375.1 Bradyrhizobium sp. | reverse complement strand
GACGGCGAGCTGCCAGTTCAGGAACAGCATCAGGACGATGCCGGCAATCAACTCGAACAACGGCAGCGCCGCGCTGTTGCTGAAGCTCTTCACCGCGCCTTCGAAGGCCGACAGGTCGACCGAGAAGCGTGAGAGAATCTCGCCGCGCTTGGTGCGCTGGAAAAAGGCCGCCGGCAGGTTCTGCACATGCTCGAACAGCCGCGCGCGGACATCGGAGATGATGCAGGCCGCGAGCCGCGCATCCCAGCGCTCGTACCAGATGGCCACGATCGAGGTGAAGATGCCGGTGGCCGCGAGCACGCCGAGGATGCGGTACAGCGCCTCGAAATCCTCCTCGCCGAGCGCGTCGTCGATCAGGAACTTCAGGCTCAGCGGCATGATGACGTTGAACAACGTCTCGACCAGGATGCCGAGGCCGACCAGGGCCAGAGTGGTCTTGTACTTGGCGAGCAGCGGCCTGACGAAGCCATAGACCGTGGCGAGCGCGCCGGCGGCTTCGCGCGCCGAGAACACGATGAGGTCCTCGTCATCGTCATCATCGTCGAGCTCGAGGTCTTCGTCCTGGTCGTCTTCGCCATCATCATCGTCCGGCGGCGGCGCCGACGGCTTCAGGGCACGCAAGCCCGTTGGCGCGCCGCCTCTGGCGGCAGCCTGCGCCGCCAGCGCCGCAGCGGGATCCGCCCCGGCAGCAGATTTGCGGTCATCAGGGACTGAAGATTTGCGCGCCATCCAACCAAAACCAATGCTGCGGCCAGCCCGACGATGGGCCGGCATTGCGTCACGGCTTTAACATCTCGACCCCAAAGGGACTAGCGCTGTTGCGACACGGCGACGCGGCAGCAATTAAAGAGGTGCCCGATATCGACGTCGTTCGGCACCGGCGCATACGATGCACTCGCGCGACGCACGAGTTCCGCGAATCAGCCGCAGCCGACAACGTCACAGCGAACGCGTCGCCGAGGCGTCCTATTCGTCGTCGTCCTCGACCTTGTCAAAGAACGAGTAACGCAGGCTGTCGGAATCCGCGTACCACTGTCCCGGCCCCTTGTTGGCGGCGAGCGTCGCTTCCCACAGTTGGTCGGTGCAGTCGTGGCGATGCATCGACAGATCGAAGCCGTTGCCGAAGAACAATTCCGACCATTCCCACCAGGTGCCGAGCTTCTTGACCCCGCGCAACAGGTCGTAGCGGTCGATCAGCGCCGGCGCCATGTCCGAGGTGACGGAGCCGAAGACGAGCCCGGTCTTGACCACGCGGTTGAGTTCGCGAATCGCCCGCACCACCTGCTTGTCGCCGAGATGGCACAGGCTGGTCTCGAACACGAAATCGAACGCGCCGTCCTTGAAGGGCAGGTCGGCGATCGAGCCGAGCTTGTTGTACTTCTTCAGCGCCTTCGGCGTCTTGCCGTGGATGTAGCGGTTGCTCTCGATGCCCCAGGCATCGATGCCGCGATCGCGCAGCGCGCCGACCAGTTCGCCGCTCGCCGAGCCGGCCACCAGCAGCTTGTAGCCTTTGCCCTTGGCCCTATTCCAAACGATCTTGATCAGGTTGGTTAGATAGTCCGGGTCGGTGAACTGCGCCCAGGATTCGCCATACGGCCCCTGCCCGCGATAATCATCGAAATAATCGCGATCGATCTTGTCAGACAGCGGCGTCTTCGCCTGTGAGCGGACGCGGCGCAGCCGCATCATCTCGGTGACGATGATATCGGTGGCGGCATCAGACGAATCCAGCAGCCCGTTGAGGGTGGAATCGAACAGATAGTCGCCGACGACCACGATCCCCGGGTGCTCCTTCGGCTCGGGGCGATGGTTGGTCATGACGTCGCGCACCGGGAGGCCGCCGGGCAGCGCATTGACCGACGACAGCCAGCGATGAACCTTGCCTTCGAGGAAGTGCTCGCGGGCGTCGCCGAACGAGGCCGGCAACGATTTCAACGCCGCAGCGATCAGCTCCTGCTCCGACAGATTGGCGAAGGCCAGGGCATCGGAACCCGCGATCAGCCAGTTCAGCACGCCATGCTTGCCGACATCGTGCCGTGCGCCCTCGTTGTAGACGCAGCAGCCGCCGAACGCTTCCGACATGAACCAGGCGCCCGGGATCTGCTCGCCCCAGAACGGCTCGTCGAACAGGATCGAGACCCGCAGGTAATGCGCCGGCCGATCGAAATAGGCGACGTGCTTGATCATCGACTTGCGCAGGCCCTCGCCTTCCCAGCCGAGCGTGTGCAGCCAGGAATGCGGCAGACACACCAGCACGAGATCGAAGTCGCGGGTCTCCGGACCCTTGCCGTTCATCATGTTGAGCCGATAGCGGCCGGACTCCGCCTTGCCGACCTTCAGGATCCGATGATTGAGCTGGATATCGGCGTCGACCTCGGAGCGCAGGCACTCGATCAGCTGCTCGTTGCCGTTCTGGATCGAGTAGAGGCCGATATAGCCGTCGACATCCATCACGAAGTTCTTCAGCGCGTTGAGCCCATTGGTGTTGTGGGCCTCGGTCGCGAGATCGGAGCGCGCCATCGTCTTGAAGAAGCGCTTGGCGACGGGATCGTCGACTTCCTTGTCGAGCAGCTCCTCGGCGGTGAGATAGGCCCAGGGATGCTCGTTGTCGTGCGCGCCGACGCCTTCGTAATATTCGACCGGCGATACCATGTCGGTACAACGCTTGCGGAAGGCCTCGATCGCGGCCGCGGTCTTGGCGCCGTATTTTCGGCGCATGCCCGGGACGTCGTCGATCAGTTGGCCATCGAGCTGCACCTGCATTGCGTCCATCGGGATCGTCTGCAGACCGAAATGCTGGATCAGCTCGCGCAGCGGATCGGGCCCGGTCATCGAGTAGTCATAGATCTCGGCGACACCAGCCTCGTACATTGCCGGCGCCGTGTCGAACTTGCGCGTGACGATCTTGCCGCCGAGCCGGTCGGACGCCTCGTAGATCGTGACCTTGCACAGGTCGCCCAGTTTCTTCTTGAGGTACCAGGCGCTCATCAGGCCGCCCGGGCCGCCACCAACAATCGCAAGGTCAAGCATCAGCGTTCCGCTATCTCCGGTCGCTTTGGATGGCGCCGGTGGTCCAAGTCACGAATACACGTCTCAGGATTCCCAAGCCCCCGAGTCTCGACCGGCCAAGATTCGATCAGTCCGCTCGTAGGCCATGTGCCAACTGATTGAATCAGCACAGACTCTCGGCGGTCAGCGAAGATCGTTTGGGCGGATCGGATGATACCAAAAGCGCTTTTGTCCCTGAAGGGAAGATGAACAACAGGGATGCGGGACCGCAACAGGGCAACAAATTGTCAAAAAAAGGCCGGCGACAGCCGGCCTTTTCTCCATCACATGAACAGCGGGAGCGGAACGGTATCTCGTTCCCGCTGACTGTTGTTTGGCTTACTCGGCCGGCGGCAGCGCCAGCGGCTGCGGCTCGGGCTGAGCCGGCACGATCGCCGCCTGCCTTTCCCGTTCGTCCACGATCAGTTTGTCGCGCTTGACTGCGACCTCGCGGATCCGGGCCATCGAGGCGCCAGTGCCAGCCGGGATCAGGCGGCCGACAATGACGTTCTCCTTCAGGCCCTCGAGCGGATCGATCTTGCCGTTGACCGCAGCTTCGGTGAGGACGCGCGTGGTCTCCTGGAACGACGCCGCCGAGAAGAACGAACGGGTCTGCAGGCTCGCCTTGGTGATGCCGAGCAGAACCGGGACGCCGGTGGCGGGCTTCTTGGCCTCTTCCACGGCCTTCGCGTTGAGCACGTCGAACTCGATCTTGTCGACCTGTTCGCCCGAGATCATGTCGGT
>NZ_JBARGP010000231.1:0-7630 GCF_049798375.1 Bradyrhizobium sp. | reverse complement strand
CGTGGATGCCGTCGTCGCCTTGACCGGCTGCGACCACGATGCGCTGACCTTGTTCATTCGCAGGCTGTATCTGGCCGGCCTCAAGGATCCCAAGCGGCTTACCTTCAAGGGATTTGCAGGCGCTGGCGCAAGGCTGAACAGCCGGCATCCTGCGGTTTGCTCGCGGCGTGTTGCATTGCTGTGGGATGAGAGCAGGGCATCGATAGACATACGCGCTGTTGCAGCACGGGCACGGCGCGATGGAATCGCGCACCGCGTTCGGTCACATTTCGCTCACCAGGGGTGCGGCACGTCGGCCTTCCCGCTACGGTACTCGGTGAATTGCCGCGTCAGACAGTCCTCTCTAGGATCGTCTGTTCGTCAGACGAGGTGAGGCGATGGGAGCCCCTGACCGGCATGATCATGGGGTCCGGCTATGCTCAGACAGCTTTTCGCACCGCAGCTTGTTGCTCTCTATATTTTGAGCGGCACGACCATCTACGTGCATTTCCGCGGCAAGCAGCGGCTTCGTTTCGCGCGCCAGCTTGGCGACCATTCGACCTATCTCGCACCCTACAACGTGCTGATGTATGCGGGCTCGGCGGTGCCGAACGAGCCGGTGATCCCGACCGAGCAGTTTCCGGAGTTGCAGAAGCTCACCGACAATTGGGAGATGATCCGCGACGAGGCGCGGCTTCTGTTCGACGAGGGTTTCATTCGTGCGGCCGCCGGCAACAACGATTGGGGCTTCTACTCGTTCTTCAAGAGCGGCTGGAAGCGCTTCTATCTGAAATGGTACGATGACTTCCTTCCCTCTGCGCGCACGCTGTGCCCGAAGACGGTCGAGCTTCTGAATTCGATTCCTAACGTGCACGGCGCGATGTTCGCGATGCTGCCGCCGGGCGGCAAGCTGGGCGCCCATCGCGATCCGTTCGCCGGCTCGTTGCGCTATCACCTTGGTCTGGTGACGCCGAATTCCGACAAATGCCGGATCCTGGTCGACGGCGTGCCCTGCGTCTGGCGTGACGGCGAGGCCTTCATGTTCGACGAGACCTTCATCCACAGTGCCGAGAATGCCACCGACGTCAACCGTATCATCCTGTTCTGCGACGTCGAGCGTCCGATGAAGTACGGCTTCATGAGCGCAATCAATCGCTGGGTCAGCCATCACATCGTCAAGGCCTCGGCGACCCAGAACGTCGAAGGCGAGCATGTCGGCATGCTGAACAAGGTGTTCGGCAAGCTGTACGAAATCCATCTCGCCAGCCGCAAGGTGAAGCAGTGGAATCGGACAGTATACTACACGGCCAAGTACGCGCTGACGGTCGTGATCGTCGGCCTGATCGTGGCGTCGGCGTTTAGGTGACAACTCAGAGGTTGAGCGACCAGCAGCTTGTTCGCTGTAGGTTGACAGTCTTTGCATGCTCCAATCTCCGCTGTCATCGTCCGGCTTGACCGGACGATCCAGTACCTGGAGACGGTCGTGATCAGTGGAGAGGCCGCGGCGTACTGGATCCTCCGCTTTCGCGGAGGATGACGACGGAGTGTTTGGCGGGCGCTGCCGTCATCCCAACAACAGCGGACGAATCAAAAAGGGGCCGAGCGACTCGATTGCGCGGCCTTCTTCAATTCGACAGGGCGGCGGCTCCTACTTTGCCGGCTCGCCGATCGAGACTTTCAGCGTACCGACGCTATCGACGCCGCATTCGATCTTGTCGCCCGGCACCAGCGCGGCGACGCCGGCCGGCGTGCCCGTCATGATGATGTCGCCGGCGCCGATCTCGACCTGCTGCGACAGCTTCCAGATGATCTCCGGCACGCTCCAGATCAGCTCGGTGAGGTCGCCCTTCTGCCGCTCGGTGCCGTTTACCGACAGCCAGATCCTGCCCTTGGACGGATGGCCGATCTTCGATGCCGGCTGCACCGCGGAGCACGGCGCGGACTGCTCGAACGACTTGCCGATTTCCCAGGGCCGCTCCTTCTTGCGCGAGGCGATCTGCAGGTCGCGCCGCGTCAGGTCGATGCCGACCGCGTAGCCGTAGACATGGTCGAGCGCCTTCTCGACCGGGATGTTGGCACCGCCGCTCTTCATCGCGACGATCATCTCGACCTCGTGGTGCATGTCCTTGGTCAGCGACGGGTAGGGGATGACAGCGCCTTCCGGTGCCAGCATATCGGCATGCTTGGCGAAGAAGAACGGCGGGTCGCGCTCGTCATTGCCCATCTCGCGGATGTGCTCGAGGTAGTTGCGCCCGACGCACCAGATCCGGCGCACGGGAAAGGCGCCGGCTTCGCCGACGACGGGGAGCGAGGCTTGCGGCGGGGCCGGGATGACGAAATGGGTGGCGCTCATGAAATCGATCTCGGGTAAGGGGCGAGGGAAAACTCAGGATACCGCGCTGATCGGCGCGATCAGGGGGACCGACCCGGTGTCGCGCTGCTGCAGACGGAAGAACGAAGCATAGCGGCCGCCACGGCGCAACAGATCGTCATGCCGGCCCCGCTCGACAATCTCGCCGGCCTCGACCACCAGGATGGTGTCGGCGTGCATGATGGTGTGAAGGCGGTGCGCGATCACGAGGGTGGTGCGGTTCTGGCAGAGGTGTTCGATCGCCTCCTGCACCTGCCGCTCGGACTCGGAGTCCAGCGCGGCGGTGGCCTCGTCCAGCAGGATTATCGGAGCGTTGCGGAGCAGAGCGCGCGCCACTGCGATACGTTGGCGCTGGCCGCCGGAGAGCTGGGTGCCGAGCTCGCCGACCGGTGTGTCATAGCCGAGCGGGAAGCTCGTGATGAAATCGTGCGCGCAGGCGGCCTTCGCGGCTTCGATGATCTCAGCCTCGGTCGCGCGCGGCTTGCCGAAAGCGATGTTGGCGCGGATGGTGTCGCGGAACAAATAGACGTCCTGGCCGACATAGGCGACCTGCTCGCGCAGGGATCGCCGCGACACCTGCGAGATCAACTGGCCGTCGATCAGGATCTCGCCTTCGGTCACCTCATAGAAGCGCAAAAGCAGCGCCAGCACGGTCGACTTGCCGCCGCCTGACGGACCGACCAGCGCGGTCATTCTGCCGGGTTCGGTGACAAAGCTCATCCGGTTCAGCACTGGCTCGTTACTGCGGTAGGCAAAGCTGACGTCGCGCAGCTCGATCCGCGCCTGCGACAGTTTCAAGGGGGGCTTGTCGTCGTCGGACTTCTCGGTGGCGGGACTATCGACGACCTCGAGCAGCATGCGCGCGCCGACGAGCTGGCTGTTGAGGTCGATGTTCAGCCGGGCAAGCCGCTTGGCCGGCTCGGTCGCCATCAGGAACGCGGTCATGAAGGAGAAGAACTGGCCGGGGGTGGCGTTGAGCGCGACCACGGCATAACCGCCATACATCAGGCAGCCGGCCACAGCGAAGCCGCCGAGCATCTCCATCAGCGGGTTCGAGCGGTTGGACACCCGCGCCATCTTATTGGCGTTGCGCTCGACGATCGCGATGTCCTCGTCGATGCGCGCGCGCATCGCGTCTTCCAGCGTGAACGCCTTCACCGTGCGGATGCCCTGCAGCGATTCCTGCATGGTCTCGAGGATGTCGGCGGTGCCGGTGAACTGATGATAGGCGAGCCCCTTGATGCGCTTGACCAGCTTGCGCAGCACCAGCATGGCCGGCGGCACCGTGATCAGGCCGAGGACCGACATCAGCGGATCCTGCGCCACCATCACGGCAATCATGCTGATCAGGAGCAGGAAGTCGCGGCCGATCGCATTGATCAGCATATTCAGCACGTCGGTGATGGATTTGGCGCCGGCGGTCAGCCGCGCCAGGAATTCGGAGGAGTGCCGCTCCGAGAAGAAGCCGATGCTCTCGCTCATCAGCTTGGCGAACAGCTTGCGCTGATTGTTGGCGAGAATGGAATTGGAGATCTTCGACAGGATCACCGCATAGCCGTAGGTGCTCACGCCCTTGACGAACAGCAGCACCACGGTGACGCCGGACAGCACGACGATGCCGGGAACGCTCTTCTCGACATAGGCCTTGTTGATGACCTGGCCGAGCACGTAGGCGGCGCCGGCGCTGGCTCCGGCCGAGAGGCCCATCAGCAGGAACGCCGTCAGATAGCGCCGCCAGTAGGCGACCCCTTGTTCCATGAACAGGCGGCGGACCAGGACCGCAGCGCCATAGGGATCGTCGGTGATTTTCTTTGGAAATTCGGCCATTCTGGTCCCTCGCTGGCCGGGGCGAAGCGCCCGGCCGGCAAGGGGCTGATTGCCCGCTCGGGACGGCTTTTTCAAGCCCATTAAGGGCTTGCGGGGGATAGCGGCCTAGGCCGAGACCAACTGCCGGACCTCGCTGTTGCGTTCGCGGAACAGTTTCTCCTCCCAGGCGAGCGCGTGGGCGGCAATGGTCTCAAGATCGTCGCAGACCGGCGTCCAGTCCAGCGTGCTGCGGATCCGGCTGGTATCGGCAACCATGGTCATGATGTCACCCGGCCGCCGCGGCGCGAACTGGACCGGAATGTTACGGCCGGAGACGCGGCGCACCGCCTCGATCGTCTCCAGCACCGAATAGCCGCGGCCGTACCCACAATTCAGCGTGATCGAGCCGCCGCCGGCGCGCAGATAGGCCAGGGCGGAGCGATGGGCCTGGGCGAGGTCGGCGACATGGATGAAATCACGGATGCAGGTGCCATCCGGGGTCGGGTAATCGGTGCCATAGACGTCGATCTTGGCGCGCTGGCCGGTGGCGACCTCCATCGCGATCTTCAGCAGATGCGAGGCGCCGGCGGTGGCGAGCCCGATGCGTGCGAGCGGATCGGCGCCGCCGACATTGAAATAGCGCAGCACCACGTAGCGCATGTCGTGCGCCGAGGCCACGTCATGCAGCATGATCTCGGTCATCAGTTTGGAGCTGCCGTAGGGCGACAGCGGGCGCGTGCGCGCGGTCTCCGGTACTGGAACCTGTTCGGGATCGCCATAGACCGCAGCCGTCGACGAGAAGATGAAGCGGTCGACACCGCGCTTCACCGCAGCATTGAGCAGGCTGCGCGTCGTCATCGTGTTGTTGCGGTAGTAAAGCAGCGGATCGCGCACCGATTCCGGCACGACCACGGAGCCTGCGAAATGAATGATGCTGTCGACGCCGTGCTGGCTGATCACGCCGTCCACGAGGTTTTCATCGCCGGCATCGCCGATGAACAGCGGCACCCCTTCGGGCACGGCGCTGGAAAAGCCGGTCGAAAGATCGTCGATTACGACGACGCTTTCGCCGGCCTCAACCAGCGCAAGCACCATATGGCTGCCGATATAGCCGGCACCCCCAGTGACGAGCACGGTCATTGTTTGACTCATTCCCTGTTGTTTTGAAGGAAACTAGCCCGGTTGGGTGAAGGGAGGGTTTCGACAAAGCCGAACTGGTGACTATCGTTAATCTTGCGTATAGGGAGTTGCATAACGGGAGCTTGACGTGCCGACCGAAGCCTTATCTGCAGCCGATCTCGACGGCATCGTGCCGAACTTGCACCGTCGCTATTCGGGCGTTACGGCGACCAACCGGATGGTGGCGCCGAAGCTCGCGCAGCGCGTTCGCGCGGCCTGGCTGGGCTCTTATGCGCCAGATGGTATCGCACGCATGCGGGCCGCGGATTTGCTCAAGGTCTGGCGTCGCAAACGGCCATTGATCTGGCACGCGCGGCGCAACAACGAAATGATCGTGGGCGTGCTGCTGCGCGCGCTCGGCTGGCCGTTCAAGCTTGTCTTCACCTCGGCCGCGCAGCGCCATCACACCTGGATCACGCGCTGGCTGATCCGCCGCATGGACGCCATCATTGCCACCAGCGTCATCTCCGCATCCTATCTGAAGCGCGAGGCGACCGTGGTGATGCATGGCGTCGATACCGATGTCTATGCGCCGCCCGCCGACCGCGCGGCTGCGTTCGCGGAAAGCGGGCTGCCCGGCAGTTACGCGATCGGCTGCTTCGGCCGCGTGCGCGCGCAGAAGGGCAGCGACGTCTTCGTCGCGGCGATGTGCCGGCTGTTGCCGCGCTATCCGGATTTTTCCGCCGTGCTGGTCGGCGCTGTCACGCCGGAGCAGGCGCCGTTCGCCAATGAGCTGAAGAAGCAGATCGCAGGTGCCGGACTGGAGAGCCGCATCGTCATCACGGGCGAGCTGGAGATCGCCGAGGTGCAGCGCTGGTATCAGCGCCTGACGATCTACGCCTTCACCTCGCGCAATGAAGGTTTTGGCCTCACCTTGATCGAGGCGATGGCGGCGGGCGTCGCATTGGTGGCGTCACGCGCAGGCGCGGCCGAGCTCGTGACCGATGACGGCGTCACCGGCGTGCTGGTGCCGCCGGGCGATGTCGACGCGCTGGTGGCGGCGCTCGAGCCCTTGATGCGCGATCCACTGGCTGCGCATGCCATGGGCGAGCGCGCCCGTGCGCGCGTCGTGGAGCAGTTCAGCCTCGATGCCGAGGCTGACAAGATCGCTGCTGTTTACCGCACGCTGGTCTGAGCCATCACGTCGACGACAAAGGCGTCGAGATCGCCGCCCTTGAACAGGAAGCCGGGAAGCCCTGCAGCCGTCGCGGCCGCGATATCGGAGGAGCGGTCGCCAATCACAAAACTGCCTTCGCGCTGAACCGGCCAATGCGCCATCAAATCGAGGATCATGCCGGGAGCGGGTTTGCGCCAGGGATGCTCGCGCAGATAGGCCTCGACCGTTCCCTCAGTGTGATAGGGGCAGTAGCGGATGTCGTCGATGTGAGCGCCTTGCGCTGTCAGCTCCGCACGCATCCAGTCGTGCAAGGTGACGACGTCGTCCTCGCTGAACAGGCCGCGCGCGACGCCGGACTGATTGGTGAACAGGAAGACGTGATAGCCCGACACGTTCAAGCGGCGGATTGCCTGGGCGACGTTCGGCATCCAGCGGATGCGTTCGCGCGTGCCGATATAATCGTCGTCGTGATTGAGGACGCCGTCGCGGTCGAGAAAGGCGGCGGGCTTGAGCGGTCTGGTGTCGCTGGTCATGATCTTGTCGAGGCGTCCATCAGCGCCTGCTCGACTGCGGCACAAATGCCATGCGCGGTCGCGAGATGGATCTGTTGGATGATCGGCGTGTCGTCGCTGGGCGCGACCAGCAGGAGATCGCAGAGCTCGGCCATTGTGTGGCCTTTTGCGCCGGTGAAGCCGACGGTGGTGAGGCCGCGTTCGCGCGCCTTGCGCAGCGCGTTGAGGATGCTCGGCGAGCGGCCCGAGGTCGAGATTGCCAGCAGCACGTCGCCGCGCTGGCCAAGGCCTTCGACCTGGCGCGCAAACACCTGGTCGTAGCCATAATCGTTGCCGATCGCAGTCAGCGCCGACGTGTCGGTGGTCAGCGCGATCGCCGCGTAAGCCGGCCGCTCCTGTTTGTAGCGGCCGACGATCTCGGCTGCGATATGCTGGGCATCGGCGGCGCTGCCGCCATTGCCAACCAGCAGCAGCTTGTTGCCGTCGCGCAGTGCCGTGACGATCGCGGCCGCGATGCGGCGCGCAACAGCGAGCATCGTGGTGTCGTTGCTGGCGCGCTCGAATGCGGCGAGCGAGGCTGCGAGATGACTGGCGATCAGGTCGTTGCGGCTCATGTCTGCTTCGAAAATTGCCGTCGCGTCTTGGTACCCAGCACGCCCCGGCTTC
>NZ_JBARGP010000230.1:0-2231 GCF_049798375.1 Bradyrhizobium sp. | reverse complement strand
TCGGACAATAGCCGACACTCGATGCCGGCGCGCTCGCGGATCACGACCGCGGCTTGTTTCGGCGTGCCTGACGGCAAGGTCGCCAACAGATGCAGGCCTTGCGCGGGAGCTGCGATGTGCAGGCATCCGCCGGCGGATTTCGCCAGCGTCTCCGCGACCGCATCGCGCGCCTGACGGTAGCGCGCGCGCATCCGGCGCATATGCGCCGATACCACGCCATCCGTCATCAAATCGGCCAGCGCATCCTGCATGAAGCGCGGCGGAAACCGATCATGCGAGGCGCGCGCCGCGACGACGCGACCGACCGTAGCCGGCGGCAGCACGAGATAGGCCAGCCGCAGGCTGGCGAACAGCGTCTTGGCGAAGGTACCAATATAGATCACATGCTCGCCGCCGATGCCGGCCAGCGCCGTGAGCGGCGGACCGGCGAAGCGATACTCGCTGTCGTAATCGTCCTCGAAGATAAAGGCCCTGGCCGATTTCGCCCAGTTCAACAACGCGACACGGCGCGCCATGCTCATGGCGACGCCGGTCGGAAATTGATGCGACGGCGTGACATAGGCAGCCTTCGCAGCCGCGTCCGCCGTCTCGCCCGCAGTGACAATGGTGCCTTCGGCATCGACAGGCACCGGCACCAGCTTCATGCCTGCGGCGTGCAGCGTGTCGCGCGAGGCGTAGTAACCGGGGTCCTCGAACCAGACGGTCTGGCCGGGCTTCAACAGCGCTTCGACGCAGAGCCGTAAGCCATGCTGCGTGCCGTTCACGATCATGATGCAGCTCGGATCGCAGCGGATGCCCCTGTTGGCAGCGAGGTGATGCGCGATTTGGGTGCGCAGATGCAGGCTGCCGCGTGGATCGCCGTAGCCGAGTTCGTCAACGCCAGCCTGCATGATGCGGCGACGACTGGCATTGGCGAGGTGCTTGAGCAGCGACGAATCCGTCAAAGTGAAGCCGAGCGCGAAGGGCCGGTGCGGCGTGGTGCGGATCGCGATGTCGGCAACCGGCGCGGATATCGGCGGCGCCGGCAGCTCGGCGGCAACGAACGTCCCTGATCCGTGCTGCGCCTCGACCAGGCCATCCGACAGCAATTGCTCATAGGCGGCGACGATGGCGTTGCGGCGGACGCCGAGCTGCTCGGCGAGCACGCGCGTCGACGGCAGCCGCGAGCCCGGCACCAGCAGGCCGTCGACGATCGCAGCCCGCAGCGCATGATGCACCTGCTGCGGCTGGTTACGGATCGCGCGGTCGAGCCGAATCGGCAGCGCCTGTACGTCGTCCCGGGAACGCGTCAAAGTGGTTGCCCTGTTTAGCGTGAAAGTGGAACTGGTGGCGACCACTTTGCCATGGCAAAAAGCGCTCGCCAAGAGGAGAACGAGAATGTCCGAGCAGGGCCTCACCAGCTATCCCGTCGACGCCGTCAACCGCGTCAAGCGCCGCCACGATCGCGGTCATTACGACCACGCCACCGTGCATGCCCTGCTGGATACCGCCGCGCTCTGCCATGTCGCCTATGTCGTCGATGGCCTGCCCTATTGCACGCCGACCCTGTATTGGCGCGAGGGACAAACACTGTACTGGCACGGCTCCAGCGCCAGCCGCATGCTGCGCAACCAGTCTGAGGGTCAGGCCGCCTGCCTCACCGTCACCCATCTCGACAGCCTGGTGCTGGCGCGCTGCGGCTTCAACCACTCCGCCGACTACCGCTCGGTGATGGCGTTCGGCCATGCACGGCTGATCGAGGACCAGACCGAGAAGGAGCGCGCGCTGGTGATGATGGTCGACCGCTTCTTTCCCGATCGTACTGCTACGTTGCGGCCGAGCACGACGCAGGAGATCAAGGCCACCGCCGTTGTTGCTATGAACATTGAAAAGGCCTCGGCCAAGATCCGCAGCAAGGGCCTCGCCGACGATGACGAGGACTACGCATTTCCGACCTATGCCGAACGGATCCCTGTGCGCACCGTGATCGGCGCGCCCGAACAATGCGATCGCCTGCTCCCGGGCGTGACGCGCCCCGCGACGCTCGCAGGCTTCAGCGCCGGCCGCCTGCTGGAGCATGCGCTGACCGAGGCCTACGCGATGAGCTATCGCACGGGGTGATGAGTTGGATTATGCCAGCTGAACACCGGCTTCTTTGAGCCGAATTATTTCGGCATCGGCGGTGCACCCTCTCCCCCTGCGGGTGAGGGTGGCGCGAATGAGCGAAGCGAATTCGGGCCGGGTGAGGGGTC
>NZ_JBARGP010000229.1:0-10304 GCF_049798375.1 Bradyrhizobium sp. | reverse complement strand
GTATGGGTCCCGGGTCAGCGCTTCGCTTGCCCGGGACGACATTGAATTACTGCAGCACCTCGAACAGGCCGGCTGCGCCCATGCCGCCACCGACGCACATGGTGACGACCGCGTACTTCGCCTTGCGGCGACGGCCCTCGATCAGCGCGTGACCGGTCAGGCGTGCGCCCGACATGCCGTAGGGGTGGCCCACCGCGATCGCGCCGCCGTTGACGTTGATCTTCTCCGGATCGATGCCGAGCTTGTCGCGGCAGTAGATCACCTGCACCGCGAAGGCCTCGTTCAACTCCCAGAGACCGATGTCGTCGACCGTGAGTCCGTGACGCTTCAAGAGACGCGGCACGGCGAACACCGGCCCGATGCCCATTTCATCCGGCTCGCAGCCGGCAGCGACGAAGCCGCGGAAGATACCGAGCGGCTTGAGGCCGCGCTTCGCGGCCTCCTTGTCGCTCATGATGACGGACGCCGACGCGCCGTCCGAGAGCTGGCTGGCATTGCCGGCCGTGACCGAGAAACCGTCGCCGCGCACAGCCTTCAGGCTGGCAAGGCCTTCGGCCGTGGTCTCCGGCCGCGGACCTTCGTCCTGCGACAGCGTGATGTCCTTGAACGAAACGTTGCCGGTCGCCTTGTCGGTCACCGCCATCTTGGTCGTGATCGGCGCCAGTTCGTCCTTGAACTTGCCGCCCTGCTGGGCGGCCGCGACGCGGCGCTGGCTTTCCAGCGAATATTCGTCCTGCCGCTCGCGCGAGATGCCGTAGCGCTTGGCCACGACCTCGGCGGTGTCGATCATGGGCATGTAGACGTCGCCCTTGATCTCGAGCAGCGCTGGATCCTGGGCGTGGAAGCTGTTCATCTTGTCGTTCTGCACCAGCGAGATCGACTCGCCGCCGCCGCCGACCGCGATCTCGACGCCGTCGAAGATCACCGAGCGCGCGGCAAGCGCGATCGCTTGCAGGCCCGAGGCGCATTGCCGATCGATGGTGGTGCCGCCGACCGTGACGGGAAGGCCGGCACGCAGCAGCGCCTTGCGCGCAATGTTGCCGCCGGTCGAGCCCTGCTGCAGGGCGGCGCCCATCACCACATCCTCGACCTCCTTCGGGTCGATATTGGCGCGCTTCACGGCTTCGCCGATGGCGTGGCCGAGCAAGGTAGCACCCTCGGTGACGTTGAGCGCGCCGCGATAGGCCTTGCCGATCGGCGTGCGGGCGGTGGAAACGATGACGGCGTCGGTCATGAGCGACCTCCTGTTGCTGTTGTTGTTGAGCTTGGAATTGGAGTTATGACGGGTTGCTTGGTGCGCAGCTCGTGGCGGGACAGCTTGCCGACCGGCGTCCGCGGCAATTCGTCGACGAAGTCCACCGCGGCCGGCAGCTCGTGCTTACCGAGCTTGCCGGTCAGGAAGGCGCGCAGCTCATCGATCGTGAACGGCGCAACACCATCGCGCAGCTTGATGAAGGCCTTCGCCGCCTCTCCGCGGTAGTCATCGGGAATACCGATCACGATCACCTCCTGCACCGCCGGGTGGGTGTAGATCGCCTGCTCGATCATCTGCGGGTAGACGTTGAAGCCGCCGGAGATGATCATGTCCTTCTTGCGGTCGACCAGGAAGAAATAACCGTCAGCGTCGACATAGCCGATGTCGCCGGTGAGGAAACGATTGCCAATAAAGGCCTCCTTGGTCTCCTCAGGCCGGTTCCAATAACCCTTGGTGACATTCGGCCCCTTGATCCTGATCTCGCCGACCTCGCCCGTCGGCAGCACCCTGGTCGGATCTTCCAGCGACACCACGTCCATCTCGATGCCCGGCAGCATCAGCCCGATCGAACCCGGCTTGTCCGGGCCGTCCTTCGGATGGCCGGTGCCGGGCGAGCAGGTCTCGGTCATGCCCCAGCCGCTCTTCAGCTTCATGCCGACCCGTTGCTCGAAGACACGCGCGACCTCGACCGGCAGCGGCGCACCACCGGAGCCCGCCGATGTCAGCGACGACAGATCGCGCTTGTCCAGATCGGCCAGATTGGCGATCGCGATCCACATCGTCGGCACGCCCGGGAAATAGGTCGCGCGCTTGACCTCGATGTCGCGTATCACGGCCTCGACGTCGAAACGCAGATGCAGCGAGATCAGGCTGCCGAGCCTGAGCGACGACAGAAGCACCACGGTCAGCGCATAGATGTGGAACAGCGGCAGCACGCAGATCACGCGCTCGGCCGTGCTGCGCTCGGCCCGCGACGGCCGGCCCCAGACCTCGTAGATCGAGACGGCGGAGGTGAGATTGCTGTGGCTCAGCATCGCGCCTTTCGGCAGGCCGGTGGTGCCGCCGGTATATTGCAGCAGCGCGACGTCGTCGGCCGACACCTCGGGCCATTGCGCCGGTGGCGTCGCGCCCTCGACGAATTGGCGATGGGTCATGACGGCCGCGTTGTCAGGCAGCGGCGCCTGCGGCGTGCCGGCCTTGCCCCAGTTGTCGTCCTCGCAGACGATCAGGCGGTCGAGCAACCCCTTTTCCAGGAATTTCAGTGCGGTCGGCAGCAGGCCCGCGAGGTTCGAGGTCACCAGCACCCGCGCGCCGGAATCCCTGAGCTTGTGCGACAGCGCGATCTCGCCATCGAGCGGCGACAGATGCACGACGCGGGCGCCGGCCTTGAGCGTGCCGAAGAAATTGATCGGATGGTCGGGCGTGTTGCCGAGAAACAGCGCGACCGATGAGCCCGTGCTGGTGCCCGCGCGCAGGAACGCGCTCGCGGCCTGTTCGGCCAGGGCTTCGAGCTGATTAAAGGACAGCGGACGGTCGCGGAATTCGATCGCCGGCCGGTCGCCATAGTCACGCGCCGCCTGCGACAGCAAGTCGGGCAAGGTGCCGCGCGCGATCGGATCGTCCCATCGGACGCCGTCTGGATAGAACTGTTCGCCGGGGTGGGTCATGGCTGCTTGTTAGTTTCTTCCAAGGCTGGCAGGCTCTCTCCGTTCCCTCTCCCCTTGTCGGGGAGGGTCAGGGAGGGGGTGAGCCACAAGCACGGAGCCGGTGATCCCCCCACCCCCAACCCCTCCCACAAGGGGGAGAGGAGCAGACCGCATCTGCGCGGAGAGAGTTGGATCCCATCAAGCCGCCTTCGAGGCGGCGGCGAGCGAGGCGAAGGTCTTGCCTTCCTCGGCGAGCTGCTTGAGCAGCGGCGCCGGCTCCAGCGACGGATCGTTGGTCTCCTTGGCGTAGAACGCCAGGCGATCGGCGATGTGCTTCAGGCCTACCGTGTCGGCCCAGTACATCGGGCCGCCGCGATAGATCGGCCAGCCGTAGCCATAGAGCCAGACCACGTCGATGTCGGACGGACGCGCGGCGATGCCTTCGGCCAGGATATTCGCGCCCTCGTTGATCATCGGATACATCATGCGCTCGAGGATCTCCTCGTCGCTCACGGCGCGGCGCCTGCGTCCGAGCCGCGTCAAAGTCTGGTCGATCAGCGTCTCGACCTCGGGATCTGGCAGCGGCGCGCGCGAGCCCTGCTCATACTTGTAGTAGCCCTTGCCGGTCTTCTGGCCGAAGCGGCCCGCCTCGCACAGCGCGTCCGCGATCTCGCTCTTGATGCCGCGGTCCTTGCGCGAGCGCCAGCCGATATCGAGGCCGGCGAGATCGCCCATCGCGAACGGGCCCATCGGCATGCCGAACTTGGTCACCACGGCGTCGACCTGCTGCGGCAGTGCGCCTTCGAACAGCAGCTTCTCGGCCTGCTTGCCGCGCTGTGCCAGCATCCGGTTGCCGACAAAGCCGTCGCAGACGCCGACCACGGCCGGCACCTTGGCGATTTTTCGCGCAATCGACACCGCCGTGACCAGCGCGTCCGGCGCAGTCTTCGCCGCGCGCACGATCTCGCACAGCTTCATCACGTTCGCCGGCGAGAAGAAGTGCATGCCGAGCACGTCCTGCGGACGCTTGGTCATCGCCGCGATCTCGTCGATGTTCAGATAGGAGGTGTTGGAGGCCAGCACCGCGCCGGGCTTGGCGTATTGGTCGAGCTTGCCGAACACTTCCTTCTTGACCGCCATGGTCTCGAACACGGCCTCGATGACGAGATCGGCATCGCCGACATTCTCGAGCCCGACCACGCCGTTGATCAGCGCCATGCGCTTGGCCGGCGCGTCCGCCGGGATGCCGCCGCGCGCCGCGGTCGCTTCCCAGTTCTTCTGCATGATCCCCATGCCGCGCTTGAGCTGTTCCTCGGCGGTCTCGATCAGGGTCACCGGCACGCCGGCATTGGCAAACGACATCGCGATACCGCCACCCATGGTGCCGGCGCCGATGATAGCGACGCGCGCCACGGGGCGCGACTTGGTGCCTTCGGGCACGCCCGCGATCTTGGCCGCTTCGCGCTCGGCGAAGAAGGCGTAGCGCTGCGCCTTGGACTGATCGCTGGCGACCAGCTTGAGGAAGCCTTCCCGCTCCTTGCGTAGGCCTTCGTCGAACGGCAGGTCGATCGCGTAACCGACCGCGTCGGCGGCCGCGAACGGCGCCTCTAGCCCGCGCGATTTCTTGGTGATGGCGGCGACCGCGTTGGTGAAGATCGAGCGGTCGGCCTTGGCGGCCGAGAGCTTGGAGTCGTCGTCGCGCAGCCTGTGCAGCGGACGCCCTTCGGCGACCACCTTGCGCGCGAACTCGACGCCGCCCGAAGCCGGGCCCTCGACGATCTCTGCGACCAGGCCATTGCGCTGCGCCTCGGCGGCGCTGATCGGATCCCCGCCGACGATCATCTTGACCGCAAGCTCCGGCCCCACGGCGCGCGGCAGCCGCTGGGTACCGCCGGCGCCCGGTAGCAGGCCGAGCTTCACTTCGGGCAGGCCGAGCTTCGCTTCCTTGGTTGCGACGCGATAGTGACAGGCCAACGCCACTTCGAGACCGCCGCCGAGCGCGGTGCCATGAATGGCCGCGAT
Source organism: Bradyrhizobium sp. (assembly GCF_049798375.1). GTDB lineage: Bacteria > Pseudomonadota > Alphaproteobacteria > Rhizobiales > Xanthobacteraceae > Bradyrhizobium. Next base: position 5,381 of record NZ_JBARGP010000229.1, on the reverse strand, counting down.
CACCGGCTTCGGGCTGTTCTCGATCTCGCTCAGCACGTCGTTGAGCGCCGGCGGCTTCGGCGGCTTGCCGAACTCGGTGATGTCGGCGCCGGCGATGAAGGTGCGGCCGGCACAGGTCAGCACGATCGCCTTGATCTGCGGATCGGCAACGGCCTGCTTGACGCACTCCAGGATGCCGCCGCGGACTGCGGCACTCAGCGCATTGACGGGCGGGCTGTCAACGGTGACGATACCGATGATGTCTTGACGATCAAGCTTGACCACTTCGCTCACGCTGCGCTCCTTGGGACTGTCCGTGCTCTTTTGTTAATTAACCGCGTCTTGTTTTGCGTCGAGTAGCTGCGCTTGCGTATACAAGCTGCGACTCATCAAATTCCGCAGTGCGAAACCTAATTCCACATCTTGACATCAAGGGTTATTTTGAAGCACGAGCGTTGTCAACGAGGCGCGACAGCCGACAGTCGAGGAAATGAAACGTCCAGGGAAGAAAGCCGCGACCGATCGCAGCTTCGTCGTTGCGCTGTCTCGCGGGCTCGACGTGCTGCGCGCGTTCAGGCCGAATGACGGCCTGCTCGGCAATCAGGAGATCGCCGCGCGCACCGGGCTACCGAAAGCGACGGTCTCCCGCCTCACCTACACGCTGACCAAGCTCGGCTATCTGATGCCGGTGCCGCGCTTCGAGAAATATCAGCTCGCACCGGCGGCCATGTCGCTCGGCTATTCGGCATTGGCCAATATCGGCGTGCGCCAACTCTCGGAACCCTTTCGCGAACAATTAACCAGGGACACCGGCGGCGCCGTCGCGTTCGGCGCGCGCGACCGACTCACGATGATCTATTTCGGGCAGAGTCGGCAGGGCGTCGTCAATGTTCAACTTGACGTGGGATCTCACATCCCGATTGCAACTACAGCGATGGGCCGCGCCTATGTCTGGGCGCTTCCCGATGACGAGCGGGCCGTTCTGCTGCGCGACTTGCGCGAACACTATGGCAGCCGCTGGCCCAGGATTCGCGAAGGTATCGAGCGCTCCGGCGAGACCGTCGCCAAATACGGTTTTACGATTTCCGCCGGCGAATGGCAGGACGACGTGCACGCTGTCGGCGTCGCGCTGAAGCTGAACGACGGAACCGGTCCCTATGCATTCAATTGCGGTGCGCCGGCATTCCGCTTCACGGAAGAGCGATTGCGCACCGACATTGGACCTCGTCTTGTCGCGATGGTAAGAAACATCGAGGCGGCGCTTGGCGGCGTGGCGCCTTCAATGAATGGCGCAACGCCATCAACAAACAAAGAAACCAGCAAAAAGCTGAAGCCAGGAGGGAAACTTGCTCGTGTTGCCGAGGGGATCAGGTCGTAGCTGCTTTCATTGTGACCGGTTGATACCGCGTCGCTCCGTCCTCGTGATCGAGGCGGGCGAGACGAGATGACGCAGGTCCAACTCGCGCAAGGGACTGATCCCTTGCTGGCCGTGCGCGACGTCAGCGTCGTGTTCGGCGGCATCGTCGCGTTGAACGGTGTGTCGTTCAACATGCATTACGGCCAGATCCTCGGCCTGATCGGACCGAACGGCGCCGGCAAGACGACGCTGTTCAATTGTCTGTCCCGGCTTTACCAGCCGAGCTCCGGCGACATCCTGATGGAAGGCACGAGCATCCTGAAGCGGCCGCCGCATCGGATCGCAGAGATCGGCATCGGCCGCACCTTCCAGAATGTCGCACTGTTTCCGAATCTCTCCGTGCTCGACAATGTTCGCGTCGGCACCCATGCCCGGACCTCGAGCGACATCATCTCGGATTCGATCAAGCTCGCCTGGGTTCGCCGCGGCGAAGCCGCCGTGAACAAGAAGGTCTACGAGATCCTCGCTTATCTCGATCTCGAAGACGTCGCGCACAAGACCGTCTCAGGACTTCCGTTCGGCACCCAGAAACGCGTCGAACTGGCGCGCGCGCTCGCGGCCGATCCCAAGATCCTGCTGCTCGACGAGCCGGCCGGCGGCCTCAATCACGAGGAAGTCCATGTGCTCGGGGATTTGATCCGCCGCATCCGCGACGAACGCAAGATGACGGTGTTGCTGGTCGAGCACCACATGGGTCTAGTGATGTCGATCGCCGATCATGTCGTCGCGCTGAATTTCGGCAAGAAGCTCGCGGAAGGCACGCCGGCGCAAGTGCAAGCCGACCCGGCCGTGATCAAGGCCTATCTCGGGAGCAAGGATCAATGACGACGCTCCTCAATGTGAAGGACCTGCGTGCCTATTACGGCCAGGTCCAGGCGCTGCATGGGCTCACCTTCTCGCTCAACGAAGGCAGCCTGACCACGCTGCTCGGCGCCAACGGCGCCGGCAAGACCACTACCTTGCGCGCAATCTGCAACATGGTGCGTTCCAGCGGCACGATCGAGTTCGACGGCCAGCCGCTCGTCAACCGTTCGACCGAAAACATCGTGCGGCTCGGCATCGCCCATGTGCCGCAGGGGCGCGGCACCTTCACCAACATGACGGTCGAGGAGAACCTGCAGCTCGGCGCCATTACCCGCACCGACAAAGCCGGCATCGTCTCCGACATCGAGCGCATGTACGGCTACTTCCCGGTGCTGAAGCAGCGCTATCTGCAGCAGGCCGGCACGCTCTCCGGCGGCGAGCAGCAGATGCTCGCGGTGGCCCGCGCGCTGATGCTGAAGCCGCGGCTGATGCTGCTGGACGAACCATCGTTCGGACTGGCGCCACTGATCGTGCGCGACCTGTTCAAGATCCTCGGCCAGATCAACCGCGAGGAGAAGGTCTCCATTCTCGTCGTCGAGCAGAATGCGCAGCTTGCGCTCGAGCTCGCCGACCAGGCCTATGTGATCGAGACCGGCCGCATCGTGATGTCCGGCGACGCCGAGACGATCTCGAACGACGAAAACGTCCGCAAATCCTATCTGGGTTACTAGGAGCACGGCCATGGAGCTTTTCATCAACCAGATCCTGGCCGGCATCGCGACAGGCGCGATCTACGCCTGCATGGCGCTCGCCATCGTGATGATCTACCAGGCGATTGACCATCTCAACTTCGCGCAGGGCGAGATGGCGATGTTCTCGACCTTCGTGTCCTGGCAGCTGATGCAATGGGGCGTGCCCTATTGGGGCGCCTTCCTGATCACGCTCGTCTTTTCCTTCTTCGCCGGCATCGCCATCGAGCGGGTGCTGTTCAAGCCCTTGGCGAAGGCACCGATCCTGACCCAGGTCGCCGGCTTCATCGCCCTCTATGCCATCATTAATTCCTGCGCCGGCCTGATCTGGGACTTCACCATCAAGCAGTATCCGACGCCGTTCGGCTCCTCGCCCTTCCTCGGCAGCCAGCTGATCTCGACCCACCAGGCCGGCATGATCGGCATCACGCTGCTGATGCTGCTCGGCCTGTTTTTCTTCTTCCGGTATACGAGGGTAGGTCTCGCGATGCGCGCGGCCGCCTCATTGCCGGAATCGGCACGGCTGGTCGGCATCAATACCTCCTGGATGATCGCGCTCGGCTGGGGCATGGCCGCCGCGATCGGCTCCGTGGCCGGCATGATGATCGCGCCGGTCGTGTTCCTTGAGCCGAACATGATGCTAGGCGTGCTGATCTACGGCTTTGCCGCCGCGGTGCTCGGCGGCCTGACCAGTCCGTTCGGCGCCGTCGTCGGTGGCTTCCTGGTCGGCATCTTCGAGAATCTGGTCGGAACCTACATCCCCGGAGTCGGCAATGAGCTGAAGCTGCCGATCGCGCTCGCCTTGATCATCACCGTCCTGGTCATCAAACCCGCGGGCCTGTTCGGCCGGCACATCGTGAAGCGAGTCTGATCATGAGCGCAGCCGAGGATCTTGCCACTCACGCGCCCGCGGTCGAAGCCGTTCCGAAGCGGGCGATGACGCTCAGTGCGGGCACCACCATCGCCATTCTGGCCGTGCTCGTGCTCGTGCCGGCTTTCACCAAGAACTTCGTCATCTTCCAGCTGACGATGCTGCTGATCTACGGGCTCGCCGTGCTGGCCCTCAACATCCTGACCGGAGGCTCGGGCCAGTTCTCGCTCGGCCAGAGCGCGTTCTACGCCATCGGCGCCTATACGTCGGCGATCCTGATGGAGCAGTACAACGTCAACTACGTGCTGACCTTGCCGGTTGCCGGAATCATCTGCTTCGGGGCCGGCTTCCTGTTCGGCCTGCCGGCGCTGCGGCTCTCCGGGGTGTATCTGGCGCTGGCGACCTTTGCACTGGCCACCGCGATGCCGCAGCTGCTCAAGCTCGGCTTCTTCGAGCCATGGACCGGCGGCGTGCAGGGCCTCGTCGTCACCAAGCCCGACGCGCCATTCGGCCTGCCGATCGGCCAGGACGCCTGGCTGTACTACTTCACGCTGGCAGTCACGGTCGCGATCTACATCTTCTCGATCAACCTGCTGCGGTCCCGCTCCGGCCGCGCCTTCATGGCGATCCGCGACAACGAGATCGCAGCCAGCGCGATGGGAATCGACGTCTCGCTGTACAAGACGCTGGCCTTCGGCGTCAGCGCCGGTATCACCGGTGTCGCCGGCGGCTTGGGCGCCATCGCGGTGCAGTTCGTTGCGCCCGACAGCTACACCATCCAGCTCGCGATCTCGCTGTTCCTGGGCATGGTGGTCGGCGGCGTCGGCTGGTTGCCGGGATCGTTCGTCGGCGCCGCTTTCATCATCTTCGTTCCGAACATGGCCGAAAACATCTCCAAGGGCCTATCCGGCGCGGTGTTCGGCGTGCTCCTGTTCCTGGTCATCTTCCTGGTGCCGCACGGCGCCCGGCAGATCGCGATCGTCGGCCAGCGACTCATCGGCAAACTCAAGAAGAGCTAAGGAGAAAATCTTGCAACTGAGCTACCACCTTCGTGTCGCCGCGCTCACAGCGGCGGCGATTGCCTTCACATCCGGTGCAGCCTTCGCACAGAAGAAGTACGACACCGGCGCATCCGATACCGAGATCAAGATCGGCAACATCATTCCCTATAGTGGCCCGGCCTCCGCCTATGGCGTGATCGGCAAGACCGAAGAGGCGTATTTCAAGAAGATCAACGCCGAGGGCGGCATCAACGGCCGCAAGATCACCTTCATCAGCTATGACGACGCCTATTCGCCACCGAAAGCGGTGGAGCAGGTGCGGAAGCTGGTCGAGAGCGACGAGGTGCTGGTGGTATTCAATCCGCTCGGCACCCCCTCCAACACAGCGATCCAGAAATATCTCAACGGCAAGAAGATCCCGCAGCTATTCGTTGCGACCGGCGCGACCAAGTGGAACGATCCGAAGGCGTTCCCGTGGACCATGGGCTGGCAGCCGAGCTACCAGGCGGAATCGCGGATCTATGCGAAATACATTCTGAAGGAGAAGCCGGACGCCAAGA
>NZ_JBARGP010000228.1:0-3160 GCF_049798375.1 Bradyrhizobium sp. | reverse complement strand
CGGCGGCGCTGCAGAAGCAGGCCGTGTCGCTCGAGAACAATGTCGCTGACTTCCTGAAAACGATCCGCACCGCGGCCTGACCGATCGGTTGCGTCCAATCAAAGTAGCCGCGCCGACGATCCACTCGTCGACGCGGCTTTTTGTTTGTGCAGTGAGCGTCTCGGCGAATTTGGCTCCGATGAGGAAGCACGCCCGCAGACCCATCAGCGTTGCACGCAACCGTGCCATGTCGGCCGAAATGGCCGACTTTAACGCCTTACGCACCATTCATTGATAGCTACCTGGATAGCGCAATTACCACGGTGGGACATGTACGGGAAACTCATGGGATCTTGGGCCTCGGGACTCCTGCTCGTCGCATCGATGCTGCTGGCGGCGTCTCCCTCGACAGCCTCACCTCGCATGATCTCCGTCGCAAGCGGACCTGATATCTTTCGTCAAAAGCTCGCGTCCGCGCCAGGCAAGCCCTTCGTCCTCGACGAGCGCAGCGGCAACGCGCTCGGCGGAGAGAACATCGTTCTGGCGGCGACCAGGTCCGGCGCGCTGGATGTCGCGGTGCTGACCGGCGGCGTGGTCAGCTCCGTCGTTCCCGAGCTGAGCGTGTTCGATATTCCCTTCCTGTTTCGCGACGAGGCCCATGCCAAGGCCGTGATGCAGGGACCGATCGGCAGCAAGATCGCTGCGAAGTTCGCAGATAAGGGGCTGGTGCTGCTGGCGCTTGGCAAGCAGGGCTTCCGCCACATGACCAATTCCAAGCATCCGATTCGCTCGCCTGCCGATGTCAAAGGGCTGACGATCCGCGTTATCCCGAACGAGACCTACAAGATGGCCTTCCAGGCGCTTGGCGCCAAAGTCGTGCCGATGGACTTCCCCCTGGTCTACAGCGCGTTGAAGGACGGCCGGCTCGACGGCGAGGAGAATCCGTTGACGACGATCTCGAGCAGCCGCTTCAACGAGGTCCAGAAATATCTGACCTTGACCGGGCACTTCTTCGCGCCGATGGCCTTCGTCGCCAATCGGGAGATGTTCGAGCAGCTCTCGCCGACCGAGAAGGAGGCGATGATCGCGGCCGCCAAGGCCGGTGCCGAAGCGACCTGGCAGGCGCAGGTCGATGACGTGAAGCTGAAAGAGCTGCGCGCCGCGGGCATGGACGTGGTCGAGAAGGTCGATCGCCAGGCCTTCGTCGATGCGGTCAAGCCGCTCGATGCCGAATTCGAGAAGCGGTTTGGCAAAGAGCTGATCGCCGCCATCCGGTCCACTCCTTAACCTTCCGGCAGTCCCATGAAATTGTCTTCCATGATGTCTTCGGTCGGCGTCCGCCCGCGGATCTTCGGCGGCTTCGCGCTGGTCTTGAGTTTTCTGGTTCTGCTCGCCGGCTTTGCCATGGTGCAGGTCGCCGGCATCGGCGGGACCGTCAATGAACTCGTCACCAGTGCGGCTGGTGACGCCGGCATGTCGCAGGTCCGGGCCGCGCTGCTCGGCGCCAATGGCGCGGTGGAGAAGTTCATCCGCACCTGGAACGTCGGCGACAAGGAAGCCGCGGCCAAGGCCATCGATAACGTCAGCAAGCTCAGTGATCAGGTCGAGCAGCAGTATGGCAAGCTGCACGCGATCGCGGAGGGCCTCGAACCGGTTCGCGCTGCGCTCGCCACTTATCGTTCGTCGTTTACAGCTGCGGCCGATGCCGTTGACCGGTTGCGAGCGGCGACGATCAAGACCGACGCGCATGGTGCGACCGCAGGCCTCGATGCTGCCGGCATCCAGGTCGCGCTCGCCAACCGCACCGATCCGGAGCGTCTGTTCCAGCCCTTGCGGCTTGCGGCTGCGGTGGACGGGGTGCGAGTCTCGGTGATGCGCTTCGGGATGACCCTGGCCACGGCGGACGCAGCCGATGCCAAGCAGACCCTGGCCAATACCCAGACCGTGGTCGCCGCGACTGAGAGCGAGATCGCCTCGGCCAGCGAGCCCAAGCTGAAGTCGCTGGTCACGGCGCTGAAGGCCGAGCTCACCGCGGATGCCACGGCGCTCGAGGACGTGATCAAGGTGGCAGGCGAGCTGCGCGCCAGGCAGGCCGAGCTAGTGAAAGCCAGCACCGCGATCGAGGAGCAGGTAAGCCGGATCAATCAGCGGCTCGGCGCGGTCCGCGCAGAGCAAGGCGGCCGGACGGCATCCGCCGTTGCTGATACGCGGCAGACGGTGATCTATAGCGCGGCCTTTGCGCTGGTGCTCGGTATTGCGCTGGCCTGGTTGATCGGCGCCAGCGTCTCTGGCCCGATTCGCAGCATGACCGACCGAATGCAGTCGCTCGCCGCTGGCGAGCTCGACGAGCCGATCCCGGGTGGCGAGTCCCGAGATGAGATCGGCCGCATGGCCCGTGCCGTCGAGGTGTTCCGTGACAGTGCGCTTTCCGTGCGCCGCATGGAGAGCGAGGCTGCATCGCAGCGCGAGGCGGCTGAAGCAGACCGTGTTCGCATGATGACGAATCTAGCCGGCCGTTTCGAGCAGGGCATGCAGGGCATCATCGCCGGCGTCGGTGGTCGTGCCGATGACATGGGCCGCAGCGCAGGCGATCTGGCCAAGGTCGCGGAGCGCGGCCGCGGCCTTGCCGAGGCGGTTGCCAATCGTGCCGAGCAGGCTTCGGTGAACGTGCAGACGGTTGCATCCGCGACCCAGGAGCTTGCAGCGTCGATCCGCGAGATCTCGAGCCAGGTGCAGCGCTCGGTCACGGTGTCGAATCGTGCAACGCATGAGACGCAGCGAACTTCCGAGCTGGTACATGGCCTGTCGAGCGCAGCGGAGAAGATCGGCAACATCATCCAGCTGATCCAGGCGATCGCCAGCCAGACCAACCTACTGGCACTGAATGCGACCATCGAGGCGGCGCGGGCGGGCGACGCGGGCAGGGGCTTTGCGATCGTCGCCAGCGAAGTGAAGAACCTCGCCTCGCAGACGGCGCAGGCCACCGAGCAGATCGCCAGCCAGATCGCAACGATCCAGAACGCAACCGGTGAGACCGTGACAGCCATCTCTCAGTTCGACGCCACCGTGCGCGAGATTGCGGAGATCTCCAACGCGATCGCAGCGGCCGTCGAGCAGCAGGGCGCTGCCACCGGCGAGATCGCACGCAACGTCGAGGAAGCCGCGACCGGCACCGCAGCGG
>NZ_JBARGP010000227.1:0-5194 GCF_049798375.1 Bradyrhizobium sp. | reverse complement strand
GACCATCGCATCACCACGGTGGCCGCCACCGTCGGCGTGTTCGTGGCGTCCATCGTTGCGTTCGGCCACGTGCAGCAGCAATTCTTCCCGCTGTCGGAGCGGCCCGAGCTGTTCCTGCAGCTCCGGCTTCCCGAGGGCACCGCCTTCAACGTCACCGAGAAGGCCGTGAAAGAGGCGGAAACCCTTTTAAAAGGTGACGAGGACATCGCGACCTACACCGCCTATGTCGGCCAGGGCTCGCCGCGCTTCTGGCTCGGCCTCAATCCGCAATTGCCGAACGAAGCCTTTGCCGAGATCGTGATCGTCGCCAAGGGCGTCGCGGCGCGCGAACGGATCAAGGCCAGAATCGAAAAGGCGGCGGCCGATGGCGCGATCAACGAGGCGCGCGTGCGCGTCGACCGCTTCAATTTCGGTCCGCCAGTCGGCTTCCCCGTGCAATTCCGCGTTATCGGTCCCGACACGGCGAAGGTGCGCGACATCGCCTACCAGGTGCGCGACATCATGCGCCAGAATCCGAACGTGCGCGATCCGCAGCTCGATTGGAACGAGCAGTCGCCTTACCTCAAGCTCGTCGTCGACCAGGACCGCGCCCGCGCGCTGGGCCTGACCCCGCAGGACGTCTCGCAGGCGCTTGCGATGCTGATCTCGGGCGTACAGGTCACCACCATCCGCGACGGCATCGAGAAGGTCGGCGTCGTTGCGCGCGCGGTGCCGTCCGAGCGGCTCGACCTCGCCCATGTCGGCGACCTCACGGTGACCTCACGCAATGGTGTCGCCGTGCCGCTGCAGCAGATCGCCAAGATCGAGTATGCCCATGAGGAGCCGATCCTGTGGCGGCGCAACCGCGACATGGCGATCACGGTGCGGGCCGACGTAGTCGACGGCGTCCAGGCACCGGATGTCACCAACCAGATCTCGCCGAAGCTGCAAGCCATCCGCGATCACCTCGAGCCGGCCTACCGGATCGAGGCGGGCGGGGCGTTCGAGGAATCGGCCAAGGGCAACGCCTCGATCTTCGTGCTGTTTCCGCTGATGGTCGCGGTGATGTTGACGCTGCTGATGGTCCAGTTGCAGAGCTTCTCCCGGCTGGTGCTGGTATTCCTCACCGCGCCGCTCGGCATCGTAGGCGCCTCGCTCGGCTTGAACGTCGCCAACGCGCCGTTCGGCTTCGTGGCGCTGCTCGGCCTGATCGCGCTCGCCGGCATGATCATGCGCAACACGGTGATCCTGGTCGACCAGATCGAAACCGATGTGTCCCATGGCCTGACCCGCAAGGAGGCAATCATCGAGGCCACGGTGCGCCGGGCCCGCCCTGTGGTGCTGACCGCGCTGGCTGCGATCCTGGCCATGATCCCGCTGTCGCGCTCGGCGTTCTGGGGCCCAATGGCGATCACCATCATGGGCGGGTTGTTTGTTGCAACATTCCTGACCTTGCTGTACCTGCCGGGCCTCTACGCCCTCTGGTTCCGCAAGAGCCTGGGCGAACGCGGCGACACGGCCTCGCAGGTTGCCGCGCCGCATCATGGCCATCCCGAAGCTGCAATTCCGCTTGCCGAGGCTGCCGAATAGTTGAACATTCCTGACATGACACTCGTTTCCGAACCTATCGAGCCGGATACGCGGGAGCGGATCCTGGTGGTAGCCGAGCGGCTGTTCCGCCAGATCGGCTATCAGAAGACCACCGTCGCCGACATCGCCAAGGAGCTCCATATGAGTCCGGCGAACGTCTACCGCTTCTTCGATTCGAAGCGGGCGATTCACACCGGCGTGGCGCGGACGCTGATGGGCGGTGTCGAAGGTGCGGCTGATATCATTGCCGCGCGGCCCGGGCCGGCGGCGCCGCGGCTGCGCGAGCTGCTCGCCACCATCCATCGCATGAATTGCGAGCGCTATGTCGGTGACGCCAAGCTGCACGAGATGGTCGCGGTCGCGATGGAGGAGAATTGGGAGGTCTGCGAGGCTCACATGCTCCTGATCACCGAGATCATCGGCCGGGTGATCGCGCAAGGCATGGCGACGGGCGAGTTTCGCACCGCCGACCTGCAGCTCACGGCAATGAGCGCCACCACGGCGATGATGCGCTTCTTCCACCCGCAAATGATCGCCCAATGCGCCACCAAACCGGGGCCCACGATCGATCAGATGATCGATTTCGTGCTGGCCGGGCTTGGTTGGAACGGCGCCACAGTCTAAATTGTCGGTCATTCCGGGGCGAGGCCGCAGGCCTCGAACCCGGAAATCTCGAGATTCCGGGTTCGATGCTCCGCATCGCCCCGGAATGACGATTATTGAGAGGGCAGCCTGTGACCGAACGCGATTTGCATTTCTACGAACCGAAGCACGGCCACGGCCTCAAGCATGATCCCTTCAACGCCATCATCGCGCCGCGGCCGATCGGCTGGATTTCCTCACGCGATCCCGACGGTCACGTGAATCTTGCCCCCTACAGCTTTTTCAACGGCTTCAACTACCATCCGCCGATCATCGGATTCTCCTCGACGAGCTGGAAGGACTCGGTCGCCAATATCCAGGAGACCGGCGAGTTCGTCTGGAATCTTGCCACCCGCGATCTCGCCACTCACATGAACGCGACCGCGGCCCACGTCGCCCGCGATGTCGACGAGTTCAAGCTCGCCGGCCTGACTGCGGTGCCAAGCAAGCTCGTCAACGTGCCGCGCGTCGGCGAGAGTCCCGTGTCCTTCGAGTGCAAGGTCACTCAGATCGTGCAGCTGCAAGGTGCCGACGGCAACAAGGTCAATGGCTGGGTCACCTTCGGCGAGGTCGTCGCCGTGCATATCGACAAGACGCTGATCAAGGATGGCGTCTATCAGACCGCGCTCGGCCGTCCGATCGTGCGGGCAGGGCGCCGTGGCGACTATTTCGAGATCACGCCAGAGAACATGTTCGAGATGGTGCGGCCGGACTGAGGTGTCGACGTGACTGAAACCAACGTGCATGCCGCTCTATCCTCGCCATCAGAGCCGCGCGGCGATCTCTGCATCCGTACGCTGGCGATGCCGGCCGACACCAACGCCAATGGCGACATCTTCGGCGGCTGGCTGTTGAGCCAGATGGACGTCGGCGGCGGCGTGTTCGCCTCCAAGCTCGCAAAGTCGCGCACCGTCACGGTGGCGATCGAGGCGATGAACTTCCGCAAGGCCGTCTATGTCGGCGATCTCGTCTCCGTGCACGCCAATCTGGTGCGCATGGGGCGCACCTCGATGTCCGTGCATCTGGAAGCCTGGGTGCTCCGCCGCAGGGAGGAGCAGCCGATCCTGGTCACCGACGGCAACTTCACCTACGTCTCCATCGATGACGAGGGCCGGCCGCAGCAGATCAGGCGGGACGGCACAGTCTCGACCTGACGCGCAGCGATCCGGTCTGCTTTGACCGGATCGGCCCGTGGCCGCGGATCGGGGCAGCGCATCAAGGTGGCCGAATCGGAGCTGCTCGCTTTTCGCGAGCTTCAGCTCTCGATGAAGGATCTGCAGCGGATCTATCGATTGCTCGGCCGCCATCACGAGAGTCTTGACTGGCCTGCCGTCGCCGTGCCTCCGCCGCCGGCGTCCTTACGGCGCGAGGACGACCGGAAATCGTAGCTGCGCGCGTTGCCGAAAACCGCCCTGCCGCTCCGTAACGATTGATTAACCACGCCCTCGGGATGGCCGGAATGGTCGATCGACTGTCCACGCTCTCGCCCTTATTTCCGGTTGTGTTGATGTAGAAATTCGCTTTCGGATCGTTGGTGCGCCCGGTTGGCTGCGCAGGACTTTGGGCCGTCGGACGGCATGTCAGTCGGGAGTATCGTCATGACCGAGATCAATGAAACGCTGACATCGGAGGTTCTGAAGAGAGTTCAGCAGCACCTGAAGCAGATCGAGCGTAGAATCGACGGCGTCGAGGCCGAGCTGGGTGCGGTCCGCAGTCGTGCCGAACTGCAGGCGGTTCGCAACTCCCAGGTCGCGATGCTGGAGGACCTCGACAATATCTATCGGCTGGTCGCCCGCCACCACATTCAGCTCAGCCTGCTTCGCAGCACCGCAACTCAGCAGGAGGTGCCGCCGGCCTGACAAGTCGGGCCGACATCCAGTGACAAACGACAGTCCGCGAGTCATTGCCGGGACATTGCGACCTGCGCGCCGTCGGAACTTTCAATTCCGGACCCGGTTATATGCTTCGAACTGTGTGTAAGGACTGGGTTTATGTCGGATACCTATATCATCGAGGTCAGCTCGCAGGCCGCGGGCATCGTCGTGCGTGACCGCGGTGGCTATCGCTTCTTCGCTGCGACGCATCGTTTCAATGCCCTCGAAGGCCAAGTGTTTCGCAACGCCCGAGAGGCCGAGCGCGCCGCCAAGCGCCTGCTTGAGGGCGAATTGCGCGCGGCGGCGTAACGCACGATCGCGCCCAGGCAGTCCAGGCGACCGTTCCCGCTGTCGTCCCCCCGCGAAGGCGGGGAACCCAGTATTCCAGAGACCGGCTGATCAGCCGAGAGGCCGCGGCGTACTGGATGCCCGCCTGCGAGGGCATGACTGTCTTTTTGGAGATGCAGCGCCGCTCTCGCCAATTCTCCGATCCGCGTTCTTGACCGACCTCCGACATTGACCGCCGCAACAAACAGCCGCACCATAGGCAGCTCATCACAACGTGTTGTCATGGCCGTGCTCTCCCAACGTCAGACCGAGATCCTCAACATCGCCCGCGCCTCGGGGCGGGTGATGGTGGACGAGCTGTCGCGCCGGTTCGAGGTCTCGGCCCAGACCATCCGCAAGGATCTCAACGACCTCTGCGAGCAGCGTTCGCTGACCCGCATCCATGGCGGCGCGATCATCGCCTCGGGGGTGGAGAACCTCGCCTATGAGGCGCGGCGTTTCGTCGCCGCCGACGAGAAGAAGGCGATCGGCGCCGCCGCGGCGGGGCTGATTCCGAACGGCTGCTCGCTGTTCATCAATATCGGCACCACGACGGAAGAGGTGGCGAGCGCGCTCACCTCGCACGAGGACTTGCTCGTCATCACCAACAACCTCAATGTCGCGATGCTGCTCTATCGCCATCCTCGGATCGAGGTGATCGTGGCTGGCGGCTCCGTGCGCCATTCGGACGGCGGCGTGGTCGGCTCGACCGCGACGCAGCTGATTGGCCAGTTCAAGGTCGACTATGCCATCATCGGCGCATCGGCGATCGACGAGGAGGG
>NZ_JBARGP010000226.1:0-23126 GCF_049798375.1 Bradyrhizobium sp. | reverse complement strand
TGCTGAAGCGGGTGACGTGACCGGCATAGATCAGCCGCGACATCGCGATCAGCGTATCGGTGATGCGGCCGACCGCGTTCGCCATGCCGTAATCATGGACGCGATCGTCGCCGCTCTCGAACACCGGGTGGATGAAGATGATCGAGCCGAGGTCGTTAGCCGCCTGCCAGAACGGCAACAAACTGGCGTCGTCGAGCACGCCGCCCTTGCCCTTCGGCTGGGTGCCGATCATGGCGCCCTTGAAGCCTTGCGCATGCGCGTCCTTCAGCACCTCGGCGGCCCGCGCGCCATCCTGCAGCGGCACGGTCGCCAGCGGAATGAAGCGCGGCTGGTCCTTGGCGGCCTGGGCAAGATGGCTGTTGATCAGGCGGGCCCAGCGTTCGCCTTCCTCGGCCGGGAGCTCGTTGCCGAACATGTCGAGCCAGCCGCCGACCACCTGGCGCTCGATCCTGTTGGTATCGAGCCATTGCAGCCGCGCCGCGAGATCGCTCAGCGGCTTCGACACCGGACGGGTCGGCTTGCCACCGGCGAACGAGAAGCCGAGGCTGCCGCCCTCCTCGATCAGGCGCACGGACGGAAATTTCGCCTTCTCGGCCCTGATGGCATCGAGCAGTGCCGGTGGAACGAGATGGGCGTGACAATCGATGATCATGACCTAGACCTTTGCCTTCGATTCTTGGGCGGCGGCGATGGCGTCGCTGACCGCGGAAATCCGGATCGGAAGCTTTGCGAAGGTGATGCCGTAGGGCGCGACCGCGTCATTGATGGCGCCGGAGATCGCGGCTGGCGAGCCGAGATAGCCGCTCTCGCCAGAGCCCTTCTGTCCGAACACGGTGTAGGGCGATGGCGTGCAGTGATGCACGATCTCGACCTTCGGCACCTCGTGCGAGGACGGCAGCAGATAATCCATGAAGCTCTGGGTCAGCATCTGACCCTCGCCGTCATAGACGAACTCTTCCAGCAGCGCCGCGCCGATGCCGTGGGCGATGCCACCGAGCGTCATGCCCTTGACGATGTGCGGATTGATCACGGTGCCGCAGTCATGGCCGATCACGTAGCGCAGGATATTCGGTTTCGCGAGCTCTGGATCGAAGGCGAGCAGCACGAGATGGAATTCGAAGGAATGACAGGGATACATCTGTACCCGGCCATTCTCGGGCAGCTTGGTGCCGGTCGGCACCTGCATCACATGGGTGACTTCCAGTCCCGGCTCCATGCCTTCGGGCAGCAGATGGAAATTGCGGTGTGCGATGTTGACGTGCTCGGCCCAGGCCAGGCTGTTGCCGGCATGCGAGACGGTGCCACCTTCGTAATGCACATCCTTCTCGGCGCAGCCAAATTGCTGCGCAGCGATGCGGACGATCTTGTCCTTCAGCTTGTGCGCGGCGTGGAAGGCCGCACCGCCGAGCATGATCGCCATCCGGCTGCCGACCGGCGTGTTCGACGGCAGGCTGTTCAGCGAGTCCGGCCGCGTCACCCGGATCATATCGGGGTCGATCTCCATCACTTCGCCGATCACGGTCGCGACCAGCGTCTCGTGACCCTGCCCGGCCGATGTCGTATGGATCGTCACGGTGATGAAGCCGAGCCCGTCGACATTGATGCGGCAGGAATCCATCCAGGTCGTGGTGGTATTCTTCTCGTTGAGCAGCGGCTCGAACGAGGAATTGCCGCCGCTAGGCTCAAGGCACGCGGCGATGCCGATGCCTGCGCATTGCCCCGACGCGCGCAGGCGATCGCGCTCACGCTTCATGGCCTCATAATCGGCATGGGCCAGCACCTTGGCGACCACGGTGTGATAATCGCCGCTGTCGTAGTGGGTGCCGCTCGGGATCAGATAAGGGAATTCGTCGCTCTTGATGAAATTGCGCCGCCGCACCTCGATCCGGTCGAGGCCGAGTGCTGTGGCGACCTTGTCGATCGCGGTCTCGATCGCGTAATTGGTCGGTGCCTGGCCGAAGCCACGCACCGCCTCCTGCGCCGCCTTGTTCGACATCACCGAGATGGCGCGATACTGCACGCTCTCGATCTTGTACGGACCAACGATGGCGCCGATCGGCTTGCCGAGCTGGAAGGGCGAGCGCCCGGCATAGGCGCCGACATTGTCAAGCGCACGCATCTTCATCGATTTGACGATGCCCTCATCGTTGAAGGCGACCTCGACGTCGAAGATGCGGTCCGGACCATGGGCGTCACCGGCGCGCATGTTCTCCAGCCGGTCCTCGATCAGGCGGACGGGCCGGCCGAGCTGGCGCGCAAGATGCGACACCAGCACGCTGTGCTTGATGCCGCGCTTGACCCCGTAGCTGCCGCCAACATCGACATCCTGGTGCACGCGCACATTGTTCAATGGAATCCGCAGCGCGCGCGCAATCTGGTCGGGATATTTCGGCATCTGGATCGAGGCCCAGACATCGAGCATCTCGCGCCACGGATCCCATTTCGCCGCGACGCCGAAGGTCTCGATCGGCACCGTAGAGCTGCGGCCCCAGGTGACGCGGAATGACAAATGTCGCGGGCTGTCGGCGAAATGCTGCTCCACCTCGCCCCAGACGAAGGTCTTGTCGAGCAGCACGTTGCTGCCGTGGCCGGCATGCACCGGCGGGCTTGACGGCTGCAGCGCCTGTTCGGCATCGAGCACGTAAGGCAACGGCTCGTAGACGACGCGCACCTTCTCGGCGGCATCCTCAGCCTGCGCGCGGGTCTCGGCGACAACGGCAACCACCCATTCGCCGGCATAGCGCGCTTGGCCGACGGCGAGCGGGAAGCGCCGCACTTGCGGCGTATCGAGCCCATTCATCAAGGGCTCGACGGCCTTGGCGAGCTCCTCGCCGGTCAAGGTTGCGTGCACGCCCGGCATCTTCAACGCGGCGCTGACGTCGATCGAGACGATGCGCGCGGCCGCATGCTGCGACGGCACCAGCGCGACATGCAGCAGGCCGTCGAGCTCGACGTCGGCGACATAGCGGCCATGGCCGGCAACGAAGCGGCGATCCTCGCGCACGCGGCGGTTGGTCGAGACGAATTTGAGCGGCGGATGCGCGGTCATCGATGGCCTCCGTGCGGCGTGTCGGCCTCGGCGGCTTCGAGCACGCCTTCCTGCGGCGCATCGTGCTCTGCAGCCGGATCATTCACCGGCGCATTTGGATGCGCCCCGCGCGCATTGCGCGGCGCATTGGCCTTGCGCAGGCGCTCCGCCGCGATCTCGACGGCTTCGACGATTTGGCCGTAACCGGTGCAGCGGCAGATGTTGCCCGAGATCGCATCGACGATGTCCTCGCGCGACGGCTCGGCGTTGCGGTTGAGCAGTGCATGCGCGGTCAGGATCATGCCGGGCGTGCAATAGCCGCATTGCAGGCCGTGGGTTTCGCAGAATGCGTCTTGCACCACGCCAAGCTCGCCGGGCGCGGACGCCAGCCCCTCGATCGTCGTGATCTCATAGCCGTCGGCCTGCACCGCGAACATCAGGCAGGCGCGCGCGGGCTCGCCATCGATCAGCACGGTGCAGGCGCCGCAGACGCCGTGCTCGCAACCGGCATGGCTGCCGACCAGCTTGAGATCCTCGCGCAGCGTGTCGAGCAGCGTCTTGCGCGGCTCGACATCGGCCTCGCAGGCGCGCCCATTGACCTTCAGGCTGACCTTCATTGCAGCACCTTACCCGTCGCTTCCGCGATCGCGTCCTCGAGCGCACGCATGCCCAGCGTCACCGCGACACGGCGGCGATAGCTCTCACTGACATGCAAATCTGAGCCGATATCGAGATCGGCGAGCGCGGCCCTAACGATGTCCGCCACTGCGGCCATCGATGGCTCGGTGCCGACAAGTGACGAGACGTCGATGCGGATGGCGCGATCGCCGACGCCGCCCAGACCGAGCGCAGCCTCGACGCAACGCCCCTCCTCGTCGAGCGCCACCTGCGCCGCGGCTGCGACGAAAGCGAAATCGGATTGCCGTGCGCTGACCTCGTGGAAGCCGGTGCCGACACGCGCATGCGACCAGACCGGAAAGCGCACAGCGCGCACGCAATCGCCCGGCATGACAGCAGTCAACATTGGCCCGATGATGAACTCATCCGCCGACATTGCGCCGTTGCCGGTGGCATTGGCGATCTCGATCTCCGCACCGAGTGTCACCGCAACCAACGGAATCTCGGCCGAGGGATCGGCATGCGAGATCGAGCCGCCGACGGTGCCGCGGCTGCGGGTCGGCGGATGGCCGACCCAGGGCAACGCCTTTGCGAGCAGCGGCAGCGCATGGCGCGCGACATCGCTGCGCTCGACCTCGGCCTGCCGGGTCGCGGCGCCGATCGCAAGTACGCCCGGCTCGGCACGAATGCCGCGCAGCTCGTCGAGCCTTGCGATATCGACCAGCCTGCTCGGCCGCGCCAGACGCATCGCCAGCATCGGCACCAGGGTCTGGCCGCCGGCAATGATGCGTGCATCCTCATCGGCTGCGAGAATCTCGCAGGTCTCCTGCAGCGAGGCGGGCCTGACATAGTCGAACGGCGCAGGTTTCATTGTGCGTCCTTTGGCCGGGCAAACTTTTAGCGGGCTAGGCGAGCAACAGGCCGGCCACCGCCGGCGACAGCACCGAAACCGTCTGCGCCTTTAACAGCGGCCCATCGACCTCGCTCGCGGCCTTGACGGCCCGCCATTCCGGATCGGCGCCGAACGCGGCCCAAGCCTTGGTGCGATCCTCTTCGGACTTGAAACGGGTCAGATAGGTCAGGCGCGACGCGTCGCTGTCGGACTCGAACACGCCCAAAAGGTCAATGCCGTGCCCTGAAAAGCGCTTGACGACCTCGGTCTTGAAGCGCGCCTTCATCGCATTGGCCTTGCCGTCATGAGCCTCATAGACCCGAATTTCGTAGATCACTGCCTTACTCCTTGGCTCAAACGATAATGACAAAGCCGTATCAATGTCAAACTTATTATGGTTCAATCTGACCGACAACACATAATGCACCGCAACAATATAACTTAAATACTCTTCTGCTAGCTTAGATTACACACACACGGCTATTTCCGGCGAAAATGACAATTCAGATTGAGAACAGCACTGATATTATTGTAGCAATAGATCAATTGCACTATTATGACTGATCCAATTGCATATGAGGTCTCTCCTTGTCACAGACCGCCGCCACAGATGATTGGCGCCCCCTGCTCTCCGTGGATGGCGGGCCGCGCTATCTCGCTTTCGTACAGGCGCTGGAGAACGACGTCCAAGCCGGCATCCTCAAGCCGGGGACCCGGCTTTTGCCCCAGCGGGACATGGCGCAGCGTCTCGGGCTTTCCGTCGGCACCGTGTCGCGGGCCTATGCCGAAGCCGAAGCGCGCGGGTTGATTTCGGGCGAGGTCGGCCGCGGCACCTTTGTGCAGCGGCGCCGGCCTCCGGCGAGCGCGGCTGGCACGACACCGAGCAGCATCAATCTCGCGCTCAACGTGCCGCCCTCGACCGGCGAGGACGAACTGATCGCCTCGGTGCTGTCGGAAATCCTAGCCGACGGCGCGTTACCGCCGCTGCTCGGCTATCTACCGCATCAGGGCGTGCCTGCGCATCGCGAGATCATGGCGCCATGGCTGAAGCGGTTCGGCATGCCGTGCGACGTCGCCAATCTGTTCGTCACCCATGGCGGCCAGCATGCGATCTCGATCGCGCTCAACATGGTGGCCGCGCCGCGCGACGTGGTGCTGACCGAGCGCTTCACCTATTCCGGCATGGTCGCGCTCTCTGCGCAGAACGGCTACCGGCTGCATGGCGTCGATGGTGATGCGGACGGGCTGCTGCCCAGCGCGCTCGATCGCGCCTTCACCGAGACCGGCGCGAAAGTGCTGTTTGCGACGCCGACGCTGCAAACCCCGACCGGCACGGTGATGACGCCGGAGCGGCGTGCTGGGATCGCCGAGGTGATCCGCAAACATGATGCCTATCTAATCGAGGACGACGTCTACGCCTTCCTGTTCGCAAGCCCGCTGCCGCCGGTGTCGATGCTGATCCCCGAGCGCGCCTTCTATGTCACGAGCTTTGCCAAGTGCCTGGCGCCAGGCCTGCGCATCGGCGCAATGGTCGCGCCCGAGCCGTTCCGCGATCGCTGCATCAATGCGATCAGGGCCACCGGCTGGATGGCCTCGCCGGTCATGGCCGAAGTTGTGGCGCGGCTGATCCATAGCGGCGACCTGCTGCGGCAGGTGCATGCCAAGCGCGCGGCTGCAACGCAACGCAACACGATCGCCGATCGCGTGCTCGGCACCTGGCTGACACCGATTGCCGGCGCGCCCGGCTTCCACCGCTGGCTGCCAATTCCCGCAGGGCGCACCCTGATCGCGCTGGTCACGCAAGCCGCACAGGCCGGCATCACCATCGCCCCGCCGGGCGCCTTGCAGCAGGTCGATCGCGGCACGCTCGGCATCCGGCTCTGCCTCGGCCACCCCAGCAGCGAGGCCATGCTGGAAAATGCGTTGCTCAAGCTGCGGCATATCCTCGAGACCGCGGAGGCCATCTCCTTCGTCTGAGCGGGCTGTACGGCTGGCGTGGCCGCGCGTGACGCGCTAGGAGAGACTCTCAATTCAAGCCTCGAGGAGTTCTCCATGTCGATCCAGCGTTTCGAAACCGGTCCGCGCATGAGCCAGGTCGTCGTGCACGGCAACACCGTCTATCTCGCCGGCGTCGTCGCGCAGAAGACGGCCGGCGAAAGCGTCACCAAGCAGACCGAGGAGATCCTGTCGATCATCGACGGACACTTGGCGAAGGCCGGCACCGACAAGTCGAAGCTGCTCTCGGCCAACATCTACATCACCGACATGAAGACGTTCGGCGAAATGAACGCGGCCTGGGACGCCTGGGTGTCGCCGGGCAATACGCCGGCCCGTGCCACCGTCGAGGCCAAGCTCGCCGGCCCGCAATTCAGCGTCGAGATCATGGTGGTGGCGGCGAAGTAAACGCCTCCTTGGGGAGCGGCGGCCCGCGTGGCCGCCGCTTTTGGACGTTCTGCTCCCTAACGGCCGGCCGGAGCCAGTCGCCGTCGATTTCCGGGAACCTTTGCGCCGCTGTCGCATCCAAACCTGAAACGCTGATTGTCATTCGAAAGCGAGCGGCCATGGAGCAGGCAACCGTCCCCCGAATACCGACGGCCGATGGGACCGGCGACATGGAATTGGTGCGCCGCGCGCTGGCGCGCGACGAGGCGGCGGTTCGCGCCATCATCACCGCCAACAACCAGCGGCTTTACCGGCTGGCCCGCGGCATCGTGCGCCGCGACCACGAGGCCGAGGATGTGGTGCAGGAAACCTATGTCCGCGCCTTTACGCATCTCGCCGACTTCCGCGGGGAGTCCAGCCTGTCGACTTGGCTGTCGCGGATCGCGATGAACGAGGCGCTCGGGCGGCTGCGCCGCGAACGGCCCGGCGTCGAGCTCTCGTCGCTGCCGCAAGGAATGCTGGAAGCCCAGGTGATCCGGTTTCCCATCACCCCGACCGAAGATCCGGAAAAGTCCATGGCGCAGCGCCAAATCCAGCATGTCGTCGAAGCCGCGATCGACGAGTTGCCCGAGCCGTTCCGCCTCGTCTTCATCACGCGCGTGGTCGAAGGCATGAGCATCGAAGACACCGCCGAGCTTCTCGCACTGAAGCCTGAAACTGTGAAGACACGGCTGCATCGCGCCCGCGCCATGCTGCGCGACAATGTCGAGCGCAAGATCGGCCCCGTGGTGATGGACGCGTTTCCATTCGCAGGCCGCCGTTGTGCCAGACTCACCGAGACTGTGCTCGCGCGTCTCGGCTACGGCCAGACGACCTGATAACACCCGCAATTTTTTCGGGAACCTCCTGCGCCCTGCTCCATCCAATGCCTGTGACAGTCGGCGGCGCCGCTCCGGCGCCGCACAGGGAGGACAAGGCATGTTCATTCGATTTGGCGCGGCGCTTGCCGCGATGACACTTTTGAGCGGCGGCGCGTTTGCGGAGAACGCCAAGCTGACCGATCCGCAGATCGCCCATATCGCCTATACCGCGGGCGCGATCGACATTGCGGCCGCCAAGCAGGCGCAGAGCAAGGCGTCGAACAAGGACGTCAAGGCGTTCGCGGATGACATGCTGCGCGACCATGAAGCGGTGAACAAGCAGGCGCTCGACCTCGTCAAGAAGCTCAACGTCACGCCCGAGGACAACGCCACCAGCAAGGCACTGTCGAAGCAGGCTGCCGACAAGCTCGCCGAGCTCGGCAAGCTCAGCGGCGCCGCGTACGACAAGGCCTATGTCGCCAACGAGGTCGCTTACCACAAGACCGTGGATTCCGCGCTCGAGACCCAGTTGATCCCGTCCGCCAGCAATGCCCAGCTGAAGGACCTGCTGAAGACCGGCTTGAAGATCTTCCAGGGCCACGAGCAGCACGCCGAACACGTTGCGGCTGAGTTGAAGTAAGGAGCCGGACATGCAGACCGGCGGCCTTCGCCCGATCATCGTGGCGTTCATGCTCGGCGCGATGGCCGTCCCGGCGCACGCCGCGACGATCCAGATCGTCATGGAGAATCTGGTGATATCGCCGGCCGCGGCCTCGGCCAAGGTCGGCGATACCATTGAATGGGTCAACAAGGATGTGCTGGCCCACACGGCGACCGCCCGGAATGGCGACTTCGATGTGACGTTACCACCGAAGAAGTCGGTGACGCTGGTTCTGAAGAAGGCCGGCGATGTCGAATATTACTGTCGCTTCCATCCCAACATGAAGGCGACGCTCACGATAGCGCCCTAGAACCGGCGCGACGTGCAGGGGTCCGGATCAGACGGTCCGGACCTCTGCACAATGCTCCTGAAACCATTCCGCGCCGCCGATGTTGGACCGGACCAGAACAGGGTCGATCCGTGACGCGGCTGGTCACGCTTGCATTCTTCGCATTGGTTTTAGCGGCTGCGGCGCCCTCGCGCGCGGCCATCACGCGACGTGACCTGGCGGACGTGGGCGTGACGCCGCCGCCCGGTGCAGCGCTGCCGTTGGACTTGCCGCTGCACGAAGACGCCACCGCGGGCTGCGCACCTTCCTGTTTGCGAGCGCCGGGCTGTTCTGGCTCAGCATCCTGCTCTGGCTCGGCATGATGGATTTTCTGACGCGGACCTGATCACACCGATGCGTGGCCACACTGCCAATTGCACACGAGAACGGATCTATGGTCCGCGCGCCCGGAAATCAGCCCGTAGCTCATGCTTAGCTGCTTCCCCGGCCGGCCGCTGCCGGCGCTCTCGACAAGAATGCTGCGAGGCGAACAAGGCTGTTGCGCTGAGAACCAGCACGGGCGGGACCGGCTGCCCCGAGGATGGTGCGGGATATTCTAGCTCAGGAGTTTCATCAGGACGGTCGCGGCCAGCACCAAGATGATCTGAAGCAATCTTTCGGTCGAAAATATTCTGTTGAAGGTCGCCATTGCACCACTCAGAAACAGGTAGCTCTCCTGTAGCTTTTGCGTTCAGTAGCCACAAGCCGCCTTACGTCGCTTCCGTAATCTTGCTGGTTCGAACTGCCGGACGGGAATCGCGAAGCGACATGACACGTCGCATCAGCCGGCCGACGGCTCAGAGACCGGCAGACACTCGGGGATTGCCTCCGACCTCACAGCGGTGCTCGCCGTCTTCCACTTTCATTGACATTGCCATAGTCTGGACAGCACCCTGCGAAACCCTGACAAGACGAACCTGCATTCGTCGAGGAGGAAGCGTGCTCCCTTTTGTCACTCACGATCCCCGCTTTTCGCGTCTGGTGATTGGTCACGCCAACCTCGAAAAGCTCGCCAGCGGCTGCCGTTGGTCGGAAGGTCCGGCCTATTTCGCCGCAGGCCGCTACCTCATCTGGTCAGACATTCCCAACAACCGGATGATGCGCTTTGACGAGACCGACGCTTCGGTGTCAGTCTTCCGTTGTCCCAGCTTCAATTCGAACGGCAACACCGTCGACCGCGAGGGTCGGCTGATCAGTTGCGAGCATTTCATGCGGCGCGTGACCCGCACCGAACACGACGGCTCCGTCACCGTGCTGGCCGACCAGTATGGCGGCCGCCGGCTGAACTCGCCCAACGATGCCGTGGTCAAATCTGATGGTTCGATCTGGTTCTCTGACCCCACCTACGGCATCGATAGCGATTACGAGGGCCAGCAGACGCAATCCGAGATCGGCGCCTCCAATGTCTACCGGATCGACGGCAGCACCGACAGAATCACGCTCGTGGTGTCAGACCGGGTTCAGCCCAACGGACTGGCTTTTTCGCCCGATGAAACGCTGCTGTATGTCGCCGATACCGGCGCGACGCATGTGAGCGGACTGCCGGCAACGATCTGGTCATACAAGGTGATGGGCCAGGGGACCGAAGCCCCCTCGTTGTTCGCAACCTGTCCGGACGGGCTGTATGACGGATTTCGCTGCGACATCCATGGCAACGTCTGGACGTCGGCGGGCCGCAGCGTGTTTTGTTACGCGCCGGACGGGACGCATCTCGGCACGATCCCGATCGGAGAGATCGTCGCCAACGTCTGTTTTGGCGGGCCCCGCCGCAATCGGCTCTACATCTGTGGTCAGACCTCGCTCTATTCGATCTACCTGAACACGCGCGCTGCGGTCTAGCTCGTGACGCGCTCGCCGCGACCATAGACGAGCAGCATCGAGATGATGACAAGGCCGTAGATCACCTGCCGCCCTGCCTCGGGCATCTCCATGATCGAAAGCACGCTGTTGAGCAGCACGATCAGCACGACGCCGATCAAGGTGCCGAGATAGCGACCACGGCCGCCCAGGATGTTGGTGCCGCCGATCACCACCGCGGCGATCGATGGCAGGAGATAAGCATCGCCCATCCCCTGATAGGCCTTGGTCGAATAGCCGGCGAGCAGCACGCCGGCGAGCGCCGCCGCGAGGCCGCAGAGCATGAAGCAGACCACGGTGACGCGGCGCGTATCGACGCCGGCGAGATAAGCCGCCGCCTCCTTGTTGCCGATCGCATAGATGTAGCGGCCAAGCCGGACGCGCCGCAGGATGATGGCGACGACGACCGACACCGCGACCCAGACAAACAGCGCGTTGGGGATGCCGAGCGTGCGCTCCGCCGCGAGCGTGCGCATCAGGTCGGTGGCGGTGGTCTGGGGCGCATAGCCGCCGGTATGCGCGACCATCAGGCCACGCATGACAGCATTGACGCCGAGCGTGAAGATCATCGACGGCACGCGCAAATACGCGACCCCGATGCCGTTGACGAGACCGACCAGCAGCCCGACGCCGAGCCCGACCGGGATCGCCCAGGGACCCCCGACCGAGGTGGCCATCATGGCGGCGGCGGCCAGCGTCCACGGTACCGACAAATCGATCTGAGCGATCAGGATGACGATCATCATCCCGGCCGACACGATGCCGAGGAAGGCGCCGATCTGCAATTGCTGCAACAGATAGGTCGGCGACAGCAGCGGCGCGTTGCCAAAACGGGCGAAGGTGTAGACGGTACCTGCGACCAGGATGACGAAGATGAACAGGGCTGCGATCAGGATCGGGCGGTCGTCACGCGAGAGACCAAGCGATGCCGCCGTCATCGGAACAGCTCCAGCGTATTCTTGACGCGCAGGACATGCAGCGCCCCGATGCTCACGGCTGCAAGCAGGATCAGGCCCTCGAACAAAGGCTGCAGCAGCGGCGCAATGTCGAAAATGCGGAAGAAGAACGAGATGACCCGCAGGATCATGGCGCCGAAGATCGAGCCGATGGCGCTCCCGGTCCCGCCGAGCAGCGAGGTCCCGCCGATGACGACGGACGCGATCGAATTGAGGGTGTAGGCGCCGGCCTGCGGAATGTCCGCATTACCCGAGGAAGTCTGGATGGCGAGGAAGAGTCCGCCGCAACCGGCGAAGAAGCCGCCAAGGGTAAAGGCTGCGATCTTGGCACGTTCGATCGGAAGCCCTGACATGTAGGCCGCGCCTTCGGCCGAGCCGATCGCATAGACGGCCCGCCCCAGCACCGAGCGCCGGAACGGCACCCAGACCACGAGCGCGATCAGGACCAGCAGCACGAACGGCACCGGGATCCATGCGAAGGGTGCGAACCACGCGGCCGCGCCGTCGTCGAAGACGTGCACCGTCGAGGCGAAATCGCCGAGCGAATTGGTCATCACCCAGTTGAGATCCTCGTCGATCTTGCCGCCCGGTGTCGGCCGCAGGAACAATGCGATGCCGATATAGATCGCACCTGTCGCCAAGGTCGCGATGATCGGCTGGATGCGCCCATAGACCACGACGCAGCCATTGACGAAGCCGGCAAAGGTGCCGATCGCAACGCATATGGCCGTGCCGAGCAGGATGCCGGCAATGCCGCCGGGAAACGTGCCGAGTCCGGAATGCAGGCCGAAAAACTCGAGCGGCAACGGGTTGCCAGTGAGCAGATAGCTGGCGAAGCATGCCACCATCGTCATCACGGCGCCGACCGACAGATCGAGCCCTGACATCAGCACCGGGACGGTCTGGGCCATGGCCAGCATAGCCAGGGCAAAGATCTCGTCGCCATTCTGAACCAGCACGGCCGAGGAGAAGCCCCTCGGATGGGCGAGGTTATAAAGCAGATAGAGAATACAAAACAGCAGGACGGCCGTGGCGAGCCCGACGTTCTGGCGCAGCCTGATGGCGAGATCGTCAAGCATGGGCAGGCTCGGCTGCTTCATCGATGTTGAGGGAGCTGGCGATGATGTTGGTCTCGTTCAGCGCGTCGCCTTCGAGCTCGCGTACGATGCGCCCGTCATACATGATGGCGACCCGGTCGCAGCAGCCGATCAGCTCCTCATAATCGGTCGAGTAGAACAGGATGGCCGCGCCCTGGTCGGCGAGCTCGCGCATCAGCCGATAGAGCTCCTGCTTGGTGCCAACATCGATGCCGCGGGTTGGATCGTTCAGCAGGATGATGCGCGGCTCGGTCATCAGCCATTTGGCGAGCACCACCTTCTGCTGGTTGCCGCCCGACAGCGCCGACACCGGGTCGTCGACCGCCCCGACCTTGATCTGCAGTCGGGCGATGGCTCTGCGAACTGCAGCGCCCTCCTTGGCGGGATCGATGAAAGGCCCGGTAGAGATGGCATCCAGCGAGGCAATCGCGAGGTTGTCGGTGATCGACATAGGGAGCATCAGCCCTTCGGTCTTGCGGTCCTCCGGCACCAGGGCGATGCCGGCCGACTTGGCGTCACCAGGAGAGCCGGGACGCACCTCGCGGCCCTCGACCGCAATCCGGCCGGTCACGCCGCGCAGCACGCCGAACAGGCCAAGGAACAGGGACTTCTGCCCTTGCCCATCAAGGCCGCCGAGACCAACGATTTCGCCGGCGTGAACACTGAGCGAAATGCGGTCGAGACGCTTCTCCCAGCAAAGGTTCTCGAGCTCCAATACCGGCCTCGACGGCGCGCGTGCCGGCTTCGGCGGATATTGCGCGGCGATGTCGCGCCCGATCATCAGCTGGACGATGTCGGCCGTGGAGCGAACGCCTTTGTAGAAAGTCTCGATGTGACGGCCATTGCGGAACACCGAGGCGCGGTCGGCGAGCGCCTCGACCTCATGCATCCGATGGGAGATGTAGAGAATGGCAACACCCTCGGACTTCAGCTTCGCGAGCACGGCATAGACTTTCTCGACATCGGCGCTGGTGAGCGCCGAGGTGGCCTCATCGAGGATCAAGAGTTGCGGCTTCTTGCCCAGCGCCTTGGCGATCTCGACCACCTGCCGGCGCGACAGCGGCAGATCGCGCACCCGCATCAGCGGATTGATGTCCTCGCAGCCGATCTCGGCCAGCAGTTGCTCGGCGCGCCGGCGTTGCGCCTTGGCGTCGATCAGACCAAAGCGTCGCGGCGGCGACGCGATCGAAATGTTGTCGGCGACCGACAGGTCCGGCATCAGCGACAATTCCTGGAAGATGCAGACGACACCAGCCGCGTTGGCCGCGGACGGCGTGGCGAAGCTGACATCCTTGCCGGCAAGACGCATGTGGCCGGCGTCGGGCTGGACCACGCCGGAAATGATCTTGATCAAGGTCGACTTGCCGGCACCGTTCTCGCCCAGCACGGCGTGAATCTTGCCACGCTCACAGGCGAAATCGACTCCCTCGAGGGCGCGCACGCCAGCATAGCGCTTCGAGATGCCCGACAGTGCCAGAAACGCGGGAGAGATCGCGGCCATATCCTCCATGGCGAACTCAGGCAATGACGGCCTGGCACACGCCAGGCCGTGACTGCAGTGGGACCCTAGTCATCACTGGGTGTTCTTCTCGCTCTGCCCCATGATCTCCGGCGCCGTGAAATTCACGCCGCAGGGGGTGAACTGGTTCGGCGCGAAGAAATTGGCCTTGAGATCCGGCCAGTAGTTCGTGCCAGGCTTGAGATCCTTGTAGGTCGCGACCGGGATCGGGATCGAGATCAGCTGCGGCATCACATTGCCTTGCAGGGCCGAGATCGCCGCCTTGGTGGCGATCGCGACCAGCGCCGGCGACTGTCCGTAGGACATGCCCTTGAGACCTTCCTTGTAATGGTCCGCGATCTGCTTGCGGTATTCGTTCTCGCCTTCGCCCGACATCGGCACGAACGGATGCTTGGCGGCCATCAGCGCCTGTACGGTGCCGTCAGAGCCGCCTTGCGTGAATATGCCGTCGAAATGGCCGTGAACGGCAAGCGCATCGGCGGTGACCTTCTGCGAGGTGCCGGTGTCCCAATTGCCGACCACCTCGGTGATGTTGAACTTGTTGCCGGCCGCTTCCATCACCTCGCGGAAGCCGAGATGGCGGTCACGGTCGACGGAATTGCCCGGCAGGCCGCGCACTTCGAGAATGTCGCCGGACTTCTTGCCCATTTCGTCGATGAGCCATTTGCCAGACATGCGGCCCATTTCCTTCTGGTCCTCGTTGACCATCATCACCTTGTCGGTGTCGAGGATGTTGTCGAAGGGAACGATCACCACATTGTTCTTGTCGGCGAGACGGATGACGCGATCGAAACCCTCAGGCGAGACCGCGATGGTGACGATGGCGTCGAAGCCCTGATTGATGAAGTCCTCCATCGCGCCGAGCTGGGCGGCGGCATCAGTGCCGGTGGAGACGACCTTGAACTCCTTGATGTTCTCCTTGATGCCCGGCTGCTCCGCAAATGCCTTGGCCGTCTTCACCATCTGGATCCGCCAGGTATTGCCGACGAAGCCATTGACGAGTGCAATCTTGTAGGGACCGGGCTTCTTGGGCCACTGGAAGAACTTGGTCTGATCCGACCAGGGTTTGAAGCAGGCCGGATCGGCGCCCGGCCCGGAAACGATCTTGGGACCAGCCCAAGCGCTGACTGCAGACAGCAGGAGGCCGGCACCGGCCAGCCCCGCAATGCGAAGCGTCCATCTCATGTTTCTCTCCCTCAGCGGTTCTGTTTCGAACCCGACACCGGGAATTATGGGTTCCCTTGCAGATCAGACTAGGGGGGCAACAGCGTCCTGTCCAGAAAATGAGACGGCCCGACAAGGTTGGTTGCGCATCTCAACCGGACATCGCGCTCGCTGCGTCGCAGTAGATGCGCCTTCGAGCCGAATACGACGTCCTGGCAAAGCATGCCCGCTCGATTTCGCCCCGCCGTCGTCCCGGGCAAGCGCTTGTCCACCGTAGCTCAAAGAGCGAAGGTGGAAGCACAGCGAACACGCCCCCGGATCCTTAAACGCCGCCGGTGCTTTGTGTGCACGCTGGAGCACGGCGCACCTCCACGCGACGATTGTGGTTCTGGGTCCCGGCGCGTGACGGGGACGACATCGTGTTTGCCGACGCAGCTTGCATCGCCGACGGCATTCTGACCACACAAATTCCCGTTCTCGCGACGCAGATTGCGCCCGAGCTATCAAATTCGTCTGCCCTCCAACTCAAAGAGGGCACAGGGAAGGCCGAGCGCCGGCTGGCGCCCATGGTCCGCGTGCAACAAGAAGCACGCGGCAGAACCACAGGTGCAGCCGAAATCGCCCGGCCTTCCCTGCGCGATGGCTTTACGGCTTATACGTGATCTCCCCGGGGACCGGCGTTCTTGCCCCCGTCGGCCGCGAACTCGTCGAGTTCGACAGCTTTGATATCAGCACCGGGATATCAGGACCACACGACTTCGCCGTCCGTGATGTGCCGTTCGTCCGCGAGCTACTAGCTCACTGCGACTCATCACGTCCATCGCATCTCCAGCCCAACGCTCGTGACGATCGCGAAGCGCCCCTCTCATCGGGCCGGGACGTGCGGAAATATCCATCTGATTTGCCCGACGGCGCAAGTGCTTTCTGCCCGACGGGCAACGGGTTTGTGCGGACCGGCCGAAATCGCAGCGCATCGAACTAATCGACCGGCTCGCCAACCGCCTCAACCACGTCCATGCGAACAGACAAGCAACCGGTCGGAGCGGCGCTTGTGCGAAGAGGCCCACCTCAATTGGGCCTATCTCTACGGGCCGACGCTCTAGGTGATGTGCCAGGCGATCCGCGAGCGCCTGAGGGCAGGCGCGCCGATCGTGACCGACAGCAGCACCGGTCCCAATGGCATTCAAGAGGGGGAAGCCGTCGTACTCCGGCCGGCCCGGGGCATGGCAGATAGGACGCGGAGCAGCGCTGGTGAATTGACGACGGCAAATGTCTCCCGCTCGGTGAGAAAACTGAGTGCCTCACGGAAGCTTTCCGCATCCTCGATCTTTGCACGCGCGATCGCCAGATTCGGATCGACCTGGCCGCGGTTGCGGCGCTTGTCGGGCGGCAGATTGCTCAGATGATTTTCCAGCAAGCGTTCGTCTTCAATGAGATCCTGCACCGGCGAAGCCATCACGTTTCCTGAGACGATCGCCAGCTCATTTGCGCGGACGAGCACCTGTGGAGGTGCTGTCTCCTCGGGAGTGCGAAACAGCCTCGCGTTAGGATCGGACGGTCTGGACGACAACATCGCGACAGGAATGCTAAGCAAAAGGCCGGCGATCACCGGCGCCATCCAGAACAGCAATGACAGCGATACGGCATAGGCAATGACAGCCATGGCGACCCCAAACAGGGTCGGCAACGCGTATTTTCGTGCCAGTTCGCCGCGCGGCAGTCCGCCGTCGTCGCGACGCTGAACCTGCCAGCCCGAGTCACGTCCCAGCAGGATTTCGCCGACCGCTCTGGACTGAAAGATCATCATGACGGGCGCTATCAGGCCTGACAGGAATGTCTCAAGCACGAACCCGACAAAAACGCGCGAAGCCCCGCCAAACTGCCGGCGATTCTGGCTTTGCGTCAGCAGCAGGATCCAGGCAAGCAGCTTTGGGACGATAAGAAGCCCCATCGTGCCCACGAACACCCAGGCGGCCAGAATGGGATCCTGCGCCGGCCACTGCGGAAACAGGGAAAATCCTTTCGGAAAATATTCGGGACGCACGAACTGAGCCTGCAGCGAGATCAGAATTCCGAGCAGCAGGAACATCAGCCAGAGCGGCGCGGTGAGATAAGAGCCTATTCCGGTGAGCAGATGCAGCCGCGACACCCAATGCAGTCCTCGCGCCGGAAGGACGGCCAGATGCTGCAGGTTGCCCTGGCACCAGCGGCGGTCGCGAGCGGCGAAATCCAGCAGTGATGGCGGGCATTCCTCGAAGCTGCCCCCCAAAGCCGGCACCATCCTGATCTCCCAGCCCGCCCGCCGCATCAGCGCTGCCTCGACAAAGTCATGGCTGAGAATATGACCGCCGAACGGTTTGCGCCCTCCCAGTTCAGGCAGCGCCGCATCCTGCGCAAAGGCGCGCACGCGAATAATGGCGTTATGGCCCCAATAATTGCCTTCGGAGCCATGCCACCATGCAATACCCGCCGCAATCAGTGGCCCATACAGGCGTCCTGAAAACTGCTGCAGCCGCGCGAACAACGTTTTCGCATTGACCACGATGGGAAGCGTCTGGATCAGGGCGACGGCCGGATGGTGCTCCATCGCCGACGCAAGCCGAACGATAGTATCGCCGGTCATCAGACTGTCTGCATCGAGGATGATCATATGATCATAGCCGGCGCCGAACCGTTTGATCCAGTCCTCGATGTTGCCGGACTTTCGGGCGAGGTTTTCCCTGCGGTGCCGGTAGTAAATGTTCGATACCGTGAGATCTCGCCGGAGCTGCAGAAAGCATTTCTCTTCGGCAATCCAAACCGAAGGCGAAGTGGTATCGCTGAGCACGAACCAGTCAAAACTCGCGCCCTGCCCCGACTGGTCCACGGACTCGTACATCGCCCGAAGCCGAGCCATGATTCGGTAGGGGTCTTCGTTATAGGTCGGCAGCAGCATCGCGTTTCTGCTGCCGATCGCCGGGAGCGGCGCCGCTGGATCAATACCCAGGGGATTTCCGGCCCGGAACAACAGCACCACGAATCCGGCCAGCGCTGACGTGAACGAGAGGGCGATCCAGGCGAATAGCAGCACGAACAGGCCCAGCACCATCCACTCCAAGACCGTGACGCCGCCGACCTTGAGGACTTCGTACATTTCATAGCAGCCGCCCGCCGTCAGCGCAGCGGTCGCAGCAAAAATGCAGACGCGCCGCAGCGCAGTGGAGGGCACGACTTTGCCCTCCCGCTCGCCACGCTGGAAAGCATGCAGTTGCTGGGTCGCCATCGGCAGCGGCGATTCCGTCGGAAGAAACAGCTCTCGCGAGCCCGCTTGCGGCAGTTCGATCCCGCCATTTTGGGTCAGGGTGTCCATCGATAAACCCATACCTCCGATATGGCGTCGTTGCCCTGCATCAGCGAAGCGCGCAGCTCGACCGGAGATTTATCGTTAACCGGAAGCTCGAAACTCAATCGCCAGCCGCCGGTCGCCGGGTTTGGCTGAGTGACGATATTTCTGATCTCGGCTTTTTCAGCCGTGACATTGCCGCGTATGCTGCTGGGGTCGACCGATTTGAGCCGTTCACCGATCAAGTCCAGGACAAAGATCCTGGCGTCATCGCCTTTCGCGCCGACGCCTGTCCGGGAAAACCGCGCCAGCGAACTCGCCTTGGGCGCGTCGGGTCCCCAATGAAGGCGATAGGTGTAGGTATGCTCGCCCTTGGCCTGCAACGGCGTTTTGGGCCGCCAGAAACTGGCAATATTATCGTGGATTTCTTCCTTGGTGGGAATCTCGAGGAGCTGGATAGCGCCCTCGCCCCAGTCTCCGATGGGTTCGGCCCAGAGGCTCGGCCGCCTTTCGAACTTGGACTCCAGATCCTCGTATGAATAGAAGTTCTTCTGCCTCTGCATGAGGCCGTAGCCGCGCGGATTGAGATCGGAAAAACTGCTGATCTGCAGGTCTTTCGGATTGCTGAGCGGGCGCCACAATTCCTCGCCACGGCCGTTATACATTGCCAAGCCGTCCGAATCGTGCACCGAAGGCCGAAAGTCATCGACGTTGACCCGCTCATTGGCGCCGAAGAAAAACATGCTGGTCATCGGCGCCAAGCCGGCATGATCGAGATCGACGCGCGGATAAATGGCCATTTCCACGTCGAACACCGTGGTGTCGCCGGGCCGGATGGTGAAGCGATAGGCTGCGGTGGTGCTTGCGCTGTCGAGCAGCGCGTGCACGACCAGCGACGTGGCGTTCGCGGCCGGCTTCTCGATCCAGAATGTCTTGAACAGCGGAAACTCTTCTCCCTTGCTTTCACCGGTATTGATCGCCAAGCCTCGCGCTGACAGCCCATAAATCTCACCCTTGGCGACTGCCCGGAAGTAGCTGGCGCCGAGGAAGACACACACTTCGTCATAATAGTCCGGCCGGTTCATCGGCGCGTGGACCCGAAAGCCGGCGAATCCCAGATCGCTGTCGGGTGACGGCGCCGGGTTGTCACCGAACGAAAAGTCATCGGGACGATAGGCGATCTTGGTCGCCTGTCCGTTGGCGACTTCATAAATGTCGACGCGCGGCCCGTAGAAAAATCCGCGATGGAAGAACTGGACTTGAAACGGAAGCTTCTCGCTGCGCCATAGCGCGTGCTCCGGCAGGAAACGGATCTGCCGATAATGGTCGTAATCGAGGTTCTTCAGGTTGTCCGGCAATTTCGTGTCCGGTGCCTTGTAAGGCTTGTTCGCGGCTTCCCGGGCGAGCTGCCGCACGACCGATCGGTCGAACGGCGTCGCATCGGCCCGCGCAGGCGCAACCAGCCCGCCCACCGCCGGAGCCACGAGCGGCAGCGACGCCGCGGCCTGCAGGAAATGTCGACGGTTCACGGAGCCTCCAGACGCATACTTGTGAGCCTTTGAAACTCACATCGGACCCGCAAGTTCCTGCAGAGGAACCTCCTCTGAATCATCGTACTGTCGGCCGTATGAACGGGACCCGGCTATGATCGCGTCAAACCGTCGCACTGCGCGCCCGCCACAGCTCGCCGCTGAAAACGCGTCAAGGTGCCGGTTGTTGCCAAGCGGTGGTGAGTTGCTACTGCTGGGGAGCAACATCCCCGCGGGGCGGATCAATTGAACTTTTCTTTCATCACGCGATGCCGCGAGCCGGCCAGCCGATTGGCCATTTTGATCGGATTGGTCACGACGGTCTGGCTTGGCGCCGTCAGCCGCTGGATCATCCGGGATGCCGTCGTGCCCTGGGATTCCAAGAACCAGTTCTATGCCTTCTTCCGCTTTTTGAACGCGACGCTCCGCGCGGGCGAATGGCCGTTCTGGAATCCCTATCACTACGGCGGTCATCCAAGTGTCGCAGACCCGCAATCGCTGGTCTTCGCGCCGGTGTTCGTAGCCTGGGGAATGCTCGATCCGGCTCCGACGATGCGGGCATTCGATCTGGTTATTTTTGCACATCTCCTCGCGGGAGGCATCGCCATCGCCATCATGGGCTGGCGCGCGCGATGGCCGATTCCAGCCAGCGTGTTGGCTGCGACATTGTTCATGTTCGGCGGCGCCGCGTCTGGCCGCCTGCAGCATTCCGGGATCATCCTGAGCTACAGCCTGCTTCCGGTGGCCTTGCTACTTCTGCAACTCGCGCTCGAGCGGCGCTCCTTTTCGTCCGCTATCGGCTTTGCGATCACGGCTGCCGGCATCGCGCTTGGCCGCAATCAAACGGCTCTCCTGCTCTGCCTGTTCCTTGTGGCAGCGGCCCTAGCCGAAATAATGAGCTCCCCGCAGCCGATGCGTTTTCTGCGCGAGCGCTCAACCGTGCTGATGACGATGACGCTGGCAGGCGGCGCGTTGCTCATCATACCCATGCTGCTGACCTTGCAATTTGCGCAGCTTTCGAACCGTCCGGCCGAGTCGCTGGACGACGCGCTCAGAGGGTCGCTCTACCCCGCCAATTTGGCGACCCTCATGGTTGCCAACATCTTCGGCACGCATGGACACTACTGGGGTCCGGGAGCAACGACCCTTACGGAAGTCGCTCTCACCGACGATTCAGAGAACTATCTGTTCTTTGGTGTCGTGCCCATTCTGCTTTTACTTTGGTTCGGCATCGTGGGAGGTGGTGTGTGGCGGCGTGGCCGTCGTCTGATGATGTGTACGCTTGCAGTGGCATGCCTGTTCATGCTGGGACGCTATACGCCGTTCTACGAGCTGGCATTCCGGTTCGTGCCCGGCATCGACCTGTTTCGACGCCCGGCCGATGCGAGTTTCCTGTTTGGCATCGCACTCGCACTTCTGGTTGGGCACAGTCTCGCCGATTACGTTCGCGACGGCCCGCCTCCGTTCCGACCGTTGATGTCAGGTCTCGCGGCTTCGGCGTTGACGGCAGTCGTGGGCTCGGCTGTGGTGTTTTCCGCTCGCACCGGACACGCGCTGGACGCCATCCGCGAGACTGCCATCGCAAGTGCCGTTCTGCTGGTTGCTGTCTTGATCCTTCTCAGCGCGCGGCGACGCCCAGTTCGCATGGTGGCCGCGACACTGCTTGCGCTTGTCGGCGTCGCCGAATTGTTGTGGTGGAATACCGCTTCACGTCTCAACGCCGAAAGCCACAGCAATTACGCCGTGCTCGAGACCCCGACCGGCGCGGAGGCCGATGCGATTGCGTCGCTGGAAAACGCCATCGCAGCCGATCATCAGCGCGGCGCCCGCCCGCGTGTGGAAGTCCTCGGCCTTGGAGGTGCTTGGCAGAATCTTGCAATGGTGCGCGGCTGGGAGGCCATCAACGGCTACAATCCCCTGCGCATCGGCTTGTACGACCGTCTCGTTTCGCCCGGCGAGGAGAATTGGGGCGCATTCCACCGGCAATTTCCGCCTTCCTTCGACAACTACGACAGCGCGCTGGCACGAGCGCTGGGTCTTACCTACCTCGTGATGGGACAGCCGCTGGATAAGTTGCCGAACTTGAAAGCCCCGCCCGCAGCCGAGCTTTTACTTCCCGGCCCGCCCATTTGGATCTATCGGCTTGCAGGCGCGATGCCCCGCGCCGTGATTTACCGATGGTCCGCAAGCGATGCGGCGGGCGCAATGCCAAGTCGCTCCGGTAACCTTTCGAGCATCGACACATCAACGGCCGACGACCGATTGATCTCGCTGCCGCCGTCAGAGGATTCCGCCGTCGTCAAAATTGAATCATATCGTCCCGACCGCGTCGAGCTCGTCACGACGTCGGCGGCGGCGGGCCTGCTCGTGCTGCATGACCTGTATTATCCTGGTTGGATCGCCGAGGTCGACGGCAGGCCCGCGCCGATGCTGCGGGCGGCGCTTTTGTTCCGGTCCGTCGTGGTGCCAGCCGGACGGCATCGCGTCGCGTTCCGGTTTCGACCTTTCACGCTCTCCAACCTCGGTGCAGCCGTGACCGGTTCCGGACGACGTGACATCGCGGCAAAAGCAAACGTAGCGCCAGATTGATTTGAGCGCCGCGTCACCAGCTAAGGCATCCGAGGCCGAAGTAATTCCGGAACGGCAGGCTCACGGCTGTTGACAATCCTACGTCCGCCGCCCGATCGAACAATCGGAGCACGAGCAGCGCGACCGCGAGCAAGATCGGTTCGCGACATTCGCATGCCGTCATTGCTCACGCAGGCATGATTGAACGCCAGGAACGCCTCGGCGTCCGTCGACGCCAAGGCCACGAGTCGCCGCGCCGTTCGCCTGCCGTGACAAGCCAGCCGCCGTCGCAATCTGGTCGATCGTCATGGGCTCGGACGCAACGAAGGTGAGGTCGCGACCAAG
>NZ_JBARGP010000225.1:0-2600 GCF_049798375.1 Bradyrhizobium sp. | reverse complement strand
CGAAACGATCTGCGTGCCGGTCCAGACCTCGCAGCTATCGGGCTTCAGGTGCACGGTGCAGTTGATCGGCTCCATGGTCGCGTGCGCCAGGAACGGCAGCTCATAGGAGGCTTCGATCCGCTCGCCGGCCGCGAGGGCCTTGCCGACGTCGCCGGTGGTCTTGGCGATGACGCCGTCCTTCTCGCTGGCGCTGCGCAGGTCGCGCCAGATATCCTCGGTGCTGAGCAAGGCGTGAGCGCCCTCGTCCCAATCGATCTTGAGCGCGTCGACGCCCTTCTTGGCGGCCCACATGTGGTCGCCGACAACAGCGACCATGTCGTCGAGCACGACGACCTGCCGCACGCCTACGACCTTCTGCGCCGCCGTGTCATCGACCTTGCCGACCTTGCCGCCGAACACGGGACACGCCACCACGGTTGCGAACTTCATGTCCGGCAGCATCGCGTCGATGCCGTAGACCGCCTTGCCGTTGGTCTTATCAGGCGTATCGAAGCGCTTCAGCGGCTGGCCGATGTAGACGAAATCCTTGGGGTCCTTGAGCGGCACATCCTTGGGAACCGTCTCGCCGCGCGCGGCGTCCACCAGCGCGCCGTAGCCGAGCCTGCGTCCGCTGTCCGCATGCACCACTTCGCTTTTCGACGTGGTGCAGCTTGCCGACGTCACCTGCCACTGCGCCGCGGCGGCCTGCACCAGCACCGCCCGCGCGCTGGCGCCGGCCGCACGCAGCGTCTTCCACCAGGCCCGAATCGAATTCGAGTTGCCGGTGACCTGAAGGCCGAACACCGGATTGCCGTAGAGCTTGTCGTTCGGCGGCGCATGCTCGAGCGTCACCTTCGCGATGTCGGCGTCGAGCTCCTCGGCCAGGATCATTGCGATCGCGGTGTAGACGCCCTGCCCCATCTCGACCTGCGGCATCACCAGCGTGGTGCGGCCATCGGCATCGATACGAATGAAGGCGTTGGGGGCGAAATGAGTTTCGGTATTGTCGGGATCGTCAGGCGGCTGCACCGGCTCGTTGGTGGCGCGCACCGGGAGATGGAAGGCGACCAGCACGCCGGCCGCGAGACCGCCAGTCAGCAGGCTGCGACGGGAAATACTGGGATGGGCGACGTCGGCAAACTTGTCGAACAGCTTCATGGCGCGTGCCTCACGACTGCCGGCCGGATGCCGCCTGCCTGATGGCGGCGCGAATCCGCACATAGGTCCCACAGCGGCAGATGTTGCCGGCCATCGCAGCGTCGATGTCGGAATCATCGGGATTCGGCGTCGCTGTCAGCAGCGCCGCCGCCGCCATGATCTGGCCCGACTGGCAGTAGCCGCACTGGATCACCTCGAGGTCGAGCCAGGCCTTCTGCACCCGCGCACCCGCTTGCGTCGCGCCGATGCCTTCGATCGTCGTGATCGGCCGGTCGCGCACTGCGCTGACCGGCAACACGCAGGAACGCACCGGCTTGCCGTCGATATGCACCGTGCAGGCGCCACATTGCGCGATGCCGCAGCCGAACTTCGTGCCGGTCATGCCGATCATGTCGCGCAACACCCACAGCAGCGGCATATCGGGCGGCGCATTGACGGACACCTGCTCGCCATTGATCGTCAGTGTGGTTGCCATGAGTATCCCCTCGAACCCAGCCGCCGCCTTCGCGGCCACAGCGTCACATGCGGTCGCCACCATGCACGAAGCCGCACGCCGGCTTCGTATGACACTCGTCATTTCACGTTGAGGACGGATGTCGCGTCACGATCGGTTGATGGCTGTGATAGAGTTCGGGGAGAGCCGGGTTCTTTCAACTTCGCACGATCTTTGCCTTGGAGACCGATGCGGACTCGGCGGCGCATGCTCCGCGCGAGCCCGCGGCCTCATCCCCGCAGCCAGCTATTCCGACACCGGCACGCCGAAGGTGTTCAGGATCACTGACACCATGCAACAGATGCCGATCAGACAGGACAACTCGCAGATATTGATGAAGCCCTTGTGGGCCTCGATGCCGCTCGTCATGTCGTCGTAGAGCGGCTTCTGCTCGTCGGTCAATTCGGCCGGGCTCACAATCGGCGGGGATGGGGATCAATCTCCTGTTGAAACGATTTGCAAGCCGTCAACCCTGAGGCGGGCGGACAAGTGAGTTCGCGTGACGGCCATGCGACACCAGCTTGACGCGCGATGCGCTATACTTGTGGGCGAATTGACTTAGTTCGCGGCATCGCAATGGCGACGTTCAAGCCGACGAGATCATCAGCCAATGTAGAACAATACCAAACTACGAAGCCGCAGCGCGATTGCCAGGCCGGGCATCATTTCGCTAAGAGCACGGGATGCGCATGAGCGTCGTGCGTACCGCGTTGAAGTTCACGTCAATCCCGGGATGGCGGATCTTGATAGCGCTTCACATCGACTGATCGAGATGCTTCCTTCCGCATGTTGCTTCCGTTCATGACCAAGTCCGCGATCAAGGCCACGTTGCTGCAGGTCCATTCCATCGTCGGCCTTGTATTCGCGCTGCAGTTGACCGTGATCGCGCTCACCGGCGTGACGATGAGTTTCGAAGATGAAATCCAGGCTAGCCTGAACGCAGGCATCAGCCGTGTGGAGGCGCGCCAGG
>NZ_JBARGP010000224.1:0-6167 GCF_049798375.1 Bradyrhizobium sp. | reverse complement strand
GAATGGCGTGGTTGATGCGTTCGCCTTCCTCGGCCACCGCGGCGAGGACCGCCGCGACGACTTGCGGATTCTCCGTCGCAAAGGGTTTCGAGGCCAGATAAAATTCATGATTGGCGACGAGGTCCGTGCCGTCCTGCAACGTCCGCGCGTTGGCGGTGGCCTCGGCAGCGGCGCGGAACGGGTCCCAGATCACCCAGGCATCGACCGAGCCCGCGACAAAGGCGGCGCGCGCGTCGGCGGGCGGCAGGAACACCGGCTTGATATCACTGTATCGCAGGCCGGCCTGCTCCAGGGCGCGGACCAGCAGGTAATGCACGTTGGAACCCTTGTTGAGCGCGACGCGCTTGCCCCTGAGATCGGCGACGGATGTGATCGCGCTGCCGTTGGGGACGAGAATGGCTTCGCTGGTCGGCGAGCTCGGTTCATAGCCGACATAGAGCAGGTTGGCGCCGGCCGCCTGCGCGAACACCGGCGGCGCCTCGCCGGTATGGCCAAAATCGACCGCGCCGACATTCAGCGCTTCCAGCAGTTGCGGCCCCGCCGGAAACTCGGTCCACGTCACCTTGTAGCCGAGCGCCTTCAGCTTCTCCTCCAGTTGCCCGGTCGTGCGCAACAGCGCCAGCGTGCTCAGCTTCTGATGCGCGATGCGCACCACCTTGTCGGCCGCCTCGGCGTGTCCGGCGGCGAAAGCGCCGACAAGCAAAGTCGCGGCGAGCGAGAGCCACCGCACGGTCTTGATCGTCATGTCGGATGTCCTTCGGTGGTGAGAGTGACGGGCGTGCCGGCCTATTGCCCGACCCGCCATGCGGCGTCGGTGACCTTGAGCCGCTCGGGAATGAGCGCGAGTTCGGCAAAAGCGTCGGCGATCTTCTGCTGGCCTTCCAGCGTGGCCGCGTCGATCGGGCGAGCTCCGATCTCGTCGCGGTTGACGGAACGTTCGATGACATCGGCCGACAGGCCGACCTTCGGAGCAAGCTCCACCGCATATTGA
The DNA here is from genome assembly GCF_049798375.1 of Bradyrhizobium sp. Taxonomy (GTDB): domain Bacteria; phylum Pseudomonadota; class Alphaproteobacteria; order Rhizobiales; family Xanthobacteraceae; genus Bradyrhizobium. The sequence goes on along the minus strand of NZ_JBARGP010000224.1, from coordinate 5,176 downwards.
TGGCGATTGTCGCGGATCCAGCCGTCGATCTCGTCGACTGCGCCGAGCACGGCTTTCAGCACCTGCGGGTTCTGCTCGGCGATCGCACGCGAGGCCATGTAGAAGGAGACGTTCGGCGCGAGACCGGTCCCGTCGACGACCAATCGCGCATTGAGAGCGATTTCGGCTGCAGCGTAGTAGGGGTCCCAGATCACCCAGGCATCCACCGAGCCGCGCTCGAATGCGGCGCGCGCATCCGCGGGCGCGAGGTAGGCCGGCACGATGTCGTGATAGGTGAGGCCGTTGGCTTCCAGCGCTCGGACCAGCAGATAGTTGACGTTCGATCCCTTGTTGAGCGCGACGCGCTTGCCCTTGAGATCTGCCACCGTCCTGATCGGGCTGTCCTTGGGGACGATGATGGCCTCGTTTTTCGGCGACGCCGGCTCATAGCCGGCATAGACGATGTCGGCGCCTGCGGCCTGCGCGAAGATCGGTGGCGCTTCCCCGACCAAGCCGAAATCGGTGGCCCCGACATTCAGCGATTCGAGCAGTTGAGGGCCGGCCTGAAACTCCGTCCACGTCACCGACCAGCCGATCGGCGCTAGCTTGCGCTCCAGGATGCCGCGCTCCTTCAGGAAGATCAGGTTGCCCGCTCCCTTTTGAAACGCGACCCGGAACGTCTTGCTGTCGGCGCGTGCAGGCCTCGCACTGATACCGCTGCCCAGCATGAGTGCAGCGGCGATCAGTTGGAATTGGCGGCGATCGATCATGATCGAGATGTCCCGAATGTTTTCGCTGCGGTCGTGATCCGCAGCGAGAGGATGATCGGCCGTCCGCGTACGATGATGCGCGCTGCCGGCCCGCGATCGCAGTTGAGAGCAAAGCGCCAACCCAAGACCGCAAGCCGATATATCGGAGGACCGTCGAAATTGAATTCCAAAGAAATCAGCAGGCAGGGACGATTGTTGTTGTGCGAATACGCGCACGTAGAAATAGCCGCAAAGTGCTGCCGCATATCGGGTGTCGTCCCGTCATCGAGCCGAACGACATCGTTGTGGGGGCGCAGCGAAGCACATGAAATTTGCGACGGATGTCGCCGCGCTCATCCGGACGACGCAGATGAATATGATGCGTCGAAATGCGAAGTTGATGAACGTTTTCAATGCGACATGACTTGTGTCGCAGTGACGCCAGATTTTTTTCTTTCTTTTTTTCGTAAATCATGATAATCAATGCACATCCCGCCTCGTGCAGAGGGACGTACGCGTCGTCACGAACGTGGAGGCGGGCTGCGATGGACGTGGAAGCTGCGCTGGACGAGCGCGGCCGGCACGGACGGTGAAGTCGTGTGGTCCTGGCCTCCCGGTGCTGAGGCCAAGTTCGTGATGCTTTTGACGGGCGTCGTGAGCGACAGGGGCAAGAAAGCCGATCCCTGAGGAGAGCGCGTATAAGCCGTAACCCATTCGCGCAGGGAAGGCCGGGATGTCTCGGCCGATCCTGTGGTTCCTACCCCGTGCATTACTTACGCACGGGGGCCATGGGAGCGGCGAGCTCCCGGCCTTCCCTGCGCCCTCTCGTTTTTTGAGGGCATCGGCTGACGCAACACTCGGGCGCCACGCGCTGCGAGAAGGTGCCCCTATGTCTCCAGATCATCATCGCGAGCGTTGCGACCTGTCCGCCATAGCCCGAAGGGCGACGGCGGAAGCAATCCAGCATCGCGTGCGCCCATCTGCATTGCTTCGGCACGATGCGCTGCGCAATGACGTATCGACGTCATGCCATCGGTAGCGACCGCAGCCGTGCCAGCAACTGACGACAATAGGCCGTCGTCATCGCGCGGTCGCCGAACAGGATGTGATAGACGATCGGCGCCACCACGTGATCGATGACCTCTTCGATATCGAAAATTGCCTCGCCGCGCGCCTGCGCCCGCGCCACGATCGTTTCGAGATGGGTGCGCGTAAACGTGCAGCATTGGCCCGGGAAGCTTTCGCCGGAGGGCGACAGCACGTCGCGCATCAGGGCCTGGCCGACCGGCGAGGACATTTCTTCCGCATATTGCTCGATGAAGGCGCGCAGGTCGCTGGCGACCGAGCCGGTGTCCTCGGGTTCGCCGATCGGCCGGAGACGCTCGACCGCGACGTCGGCCAGCAGCGCGGGCAGGTCGCCCCAGCGGCGGTAGATGGTCGACGGGGTCACGCCCGCTTCAGTGGCGATCTGCGGCACCGTCAGCGCATCCCGGGCGGTGGTCTTGCTCAGGCGGTTCACCGCGTCATGGACGGCGCTTTGAATGCGGGCGCTGCGCCCGCCGGCCCTTATCAGCTCCTTGACCGCCACCGTCCTGCTCCCTTGCCATGCGAAAAAGCAGGGCAGCCTTAAAGCAAAAGATTTGCTTTAGTACCGTCGCTCACTTATCCTTAAGGCAATATATTAGCTTTAGGAGCGCCTATGCAAGCTTATCAAGCTCAAGCCGCGGCTCCAGCGGTCGAAGTTGCGCCAGCGCGCGAGGCGCCGGCCCGATCGGTCTCGCTGGGAGTCATGACGTCCTACAGCTTCGCCGGCGCGATGCTGATCGGCGCCTGCAGCAGCGCGGTGACGCCGCTGTACCATCTGTACCAGCAGTCGATGCATCTGACGCCGTTCTGGATCACGGTCGTTTTCGCCAGCTATGTCGTCAGCCTGCTCGCTGCGCTGCTGACCGTTGGCGGCTTGTCCGACTATGTCGGGCGCCGGCCGGTGATCCTGGCGTCGCTGCTGGTGAACGCTGCGGCGATGCTGATTTTCGCCGAGGCCAGCGGGGTGGGGCAGCTCATTGCGGCGCGCATGGTGCAGGGGCTCAGCGTCGGCATCGGAACCACGGCGTTTGGTGCTGCGATCCTCGACACCAGCCGGACGCGTGGCGCGCTGTTGAACAGTGTCACCGCGTTCCTGGGCCTGACCGTTGGCGCGCTCGGCACCGCGGCGCTGATCGTGTTTGCGCCCGATCCGCTGCACGTCGTCTATTATGTGCTGCTCGGCTTCACGGTGCTGATGCTCATAGCTCTCTGGTTCATGCCGGAGAGCTGCACGCCGAAACAAGGTGCGTGGGCCTCGCTGCGCCCGCACGTCGCCGTTCCCTCGCAGTCGAAGGCCATTCTGGCTCGTTTGACGCCGGCCAATGTGGCGGCCTGGGCGCTCGGCGGTTTCTACCTGTCGCTGATCCCGACCGTGGTGGCGAGCGCGATGCACGTCGCCTCGCCTTTCGTCGGCGGCATCGTGGTGTCGGCCCTGATGCTGACCGGCGCCATCGCGGTCGCGGCATTCCGCCACTGGCCGGCGCGCCGGCTGATCCTGCTCGGCACCAGCGCGCTGCCGGTCGGTGTCGCGGTCTCGATGGTCGGCATTTACGAGCAACATGTGGCAGCGCTGCTCGGCGGCACGATGATCGCGGGCGTGGGCTTCGGCGCCACCTTCTCGGGGATTCTGCGCGCGGTGCTGCCGACTGCGCATGCGCACGAGCGCGCCGGGTTGCTCTCGGCGTTCTACCTGCAATCCTATCTGGCGTTCGCGATCCCCGCGGTTGCCGCCGGCCTTTCGGTGCCGCTGATCGGATTGTCGAGCGTCGCGTATGTCTACGGCGCCGTCATCATCGTGCTCGCGATCATGTCGTTGGTGGCGTCGCTCAGGGCGGAGCGCTGAGCGCCGGAATCGCAGGGTGGGCAAAGGCGCGAAGCGCCGTGCCCACCGTTGCCAGTTCACGAAAAGCGGTGGGCATGCTTCGCTTTGCCCACCCTACGACTCCTGCTTCCGTCATTGCGAGGAGCCGAAGGCGACGAAGCAATCCAGACCTCCTTCTTGGCTCTGGATTGCTTCGCTTCGCTCGCAATGACGAAGCAAAAGCGTCACACCTCGCGCCGGCTCAAGAACGCCAGCCGCTCGAACAGATGCACGTCCTGCTCGTTCTTGAGCAGCGCGCCGTGCAGCGGCGGGATCAGCTTGCGCGGGTCACGCTCGCGCAGCTGTTCCGGTCCGATGTCCTCGTTGAGCAAAAGCTTCAGCCAGTCGAGCAGCTCAGAGGTCGAGGGCTTCTTCTTCAGACCGGGCACGTCGCGCACCTCGAAGAAGATGCGCAAGGATTCCTCGACCATTCGCTTCTTGATGCCGGGGAAATGCACGTCGACGATCTTTTCCATCGTCTCGGTGTCCGGGAACTTGATGTAGTGGAAGAAGCAGCGGCGCAGGAACGCATCCGGCAGCTCCTTCTCGTTGTTGGAGGTGATGATGACGACGGGGCGCTTCGCGGCCTTGATGGTCTCGCCGGTCTCGTAGACATGGAATTCCATACGGTCGAGCTCGAGCAGCAGGTCGTTGGGGAACTCGATGTCGGCCTTGTCGATTTCGTCGATCAGGAGCACCGGACGCTCCGGCGCCGTGAAGGCGTCCCACAGCTTGCCGCGCTTGATGTAGTTCTTGATGTCGGAGACCCTGGAATCGCCGAGCTGGCTGTCGCGCAGCCGCGACACCGCGTCGTATTCGTAGAGGCCCTGTTGCGCCTTGGTGGTCGACTTGATGTGCCAGGTCAGCAGCGGGGCCTTGATCGCCTTCGCCACTTCCTCGGCCAGCACGGTCTTGCCGGTCCCCGGTTCGCCCTTCACCAGCAGCGGACGTTCGAGCACGATCGCCGCGTTGACGGCCACCTTGAGATCGTCGGTGGCGACGTAGTCCTGGGTACCGGTAAATTTCATATGGTTCATGCCCTGTGGTTTATTCTGTGCTGCGGCATACGCGAAAATGAAGGGGCGAAGCGATCGTCCCGACTGCGCGGCAAGCGGTCGTTATGGGGGATAAAGCCTTCACGGGGAATAGTAATTAAAAAAACCGGCAGGTCCAGACCCCGTGAACAGGGGGGCTGGGCTGCCCTTGACGCGACCCCTTTGGCAGGCGATCTAAGTGGCATGTTCCTGCAATTTTTCACATCGTTGCGCGATGCGCAGGTCCCCGTGACCCTGCGCGAATATCTCACGCTGATGGAGGCGCTCGACGCCGACCTCGCCGAGCAGTCGGTGGAAAATTTCTATTATCTGTCGCGCGCCGCGCTGGTGAAGGACGAGCGCAATCTCGACAAGTTCGACCGCGTGTTCGGCTCGGTGTTCAAGGGTATCGAGAGCCTGCTCGATGCGATGGAGAAGGCCGAGATTCCCGAGGAGTGGCTGAAGAA
>NZ_JBARGP010000223.1:0-4333 GCF_049798375.1 Bradyrhizobium sp. | reverse complement strand
CCCTCTCCCCTTGCGGGACAGGGTGGATCGCCGGCGCGGATGCGACGGCGATCCGGGTGAGGGGTCTGTCTCCGCGGAGAGAGACCCCGCACCCGGCGCCTTCGGCGCCACCCTCTCCCGCAAGGGGAGAGGGTGCAGCTGAGTTCGTGGAGATAGTGAGCTGCCTCAAGCCGTCTTGATCCAGACCGCCTTGACGTTGAGATATTCCTCGACGTGCTGCTTGCCGGACTCACGGCCGTAGCCCGACATCTTGTAGCCGCCGAACGGCACTGCCGGGTCCATCGCCTGGTAGCAATTGACCCAGACCGAGCCGGCGCGCAGTGCTTTCGCTATCCTGTGCGCCTTGCTGACATTCGTGGTCCACACGCCGGAGCCGAGGCCGAACATGGTGGCGTTGGCGCGCTTGATCAGGTCGTCGCTGTCCTTGAAGGAGATCGCCGAGATCACCGGGCCGAAAATCTCCTCCTGCGCGATGCGCATGGAGTCCTCGACATCAGCGAACACCGTAGGCTGCACGAAATAGCCCTTGGCGAGCGCGCCTTCGGTCAGCTTGCCGCCGCCGACCACCGCACGCGCGCCTTCCTTCTGGCCGATCGAGAGATAGTCCCCGACGCGATCATATTGCTGCTGCGACACCAGCGGGCCTACTTGCGTGTTCGGATCGAGACCGTTGCCGACCTTGAGCGACTTGCCATATTCGGCGACGCGATGCACGAACTCGTCATAGATCTTGCTCTCGACGAACAGCCGCGTGCCGGCGCTGCAGATCTGCCCCGAATTGGCAAATACCGCCATCGCAGCACCAGGGACTGCAGCATCGAGGTCGGCGTCGGCGAACACGATGTCCGGCGACTTGCCGCCGAGCTCGAGCGAGACGCGCTTGAGATTGCCGGCGGAGGCACGGATGATCGACTGGCCGGTGATGTGCGAGCCGGTGAAGGCGACCTTGTCGACATCGGGATGCGAGGCGAGCGCCGCACCCGCGGTCTCGCCATAGCCCGGCACCACGTTGACGACACCGGCGGGAATGCCGGCTTCGAGGCACAATTCGGCGAGCCGCAGCGAGGTCAGCGGCGCCTCTTCGGCCGGCTTCAGCACCACGGTGCAGCCGGTCGCGATCGCCGGACCGATCTTCCAGATCGTCGCCGTCAGCGGACCGTTCCAGGGAATGATGGCGCCGACCACGCCGACCGGCTCCTTCAGCGTGTAGGAGAAGATCTCGCCCGGCAGCGAATTCTCGATGGTCTCGCCATGCAGCGCGGTGGCCTGACCGGCATAGTAGCGCAGCATGCCGATGGCGCGGCCGCGATAGGCGCGGGTGCGGCTGAGCGGTGCGCCCATGTCGACGGTGTCGAGCGCGGACAGCTCGTCAAAATGTTTCTCGACCAGTTCGGCAAGCTTGAGCAGCAGGTTCTGGCGCTCGAACGGCTTGACCTTGCTCCACGGGCCCTCGAAGGCGCGACGGGCTGCGGCAACGGCGCGGTCGATGTCTTCCTTATCGCCCTCGGCGACGGTGGCGAGCAATTCGCCGGTGGCGGGGTTGTGGGTCTCGAAACGCTTGCCGGAGGCTGCATCAACCCATTTGCTGTCGATCAGCATCTGCTTGTAGGAACCGTCGGCATAAGGATGACGCGTGAGCTGAACGGCCTGGGTCACAGCCATGATGTTTCTCCCTTGAGATATGCTGAATGTCTAATGTCGTGGCGCGGCGGCCCGTTATGTCGGCAAATCTACAGCGCGCGTGCCGCGACGTAAAGCAAGCGGGACGCCGCAGCTTTGAAGACCTCCCATGCCAGAAGCGTGGATGAGCGCCATATGAGTGTGGCATAATCACGCGCAGCATCACGAGCACAACCGCCGGGAGTTTCGACGTGCCCCATCCTGCTCTGTCATCCGATCACACCGCCGTCATCACCGGCGGCGCCTCAGGCATCGGCCTCGCCGCCGCGATGCGCTTTGCCAACTTTGGCATGAATGTCTGCATCGCCGATGTCGATGCCGCGAAGCTGAAGGACGCCGCCACGAAATTGTCAGAGATCGCCAAGGGCGGCGCAGCCGCGATCATGAGCACGACGGTGGATGTCAGCAACTTCGACGATGTCGCGAAGCTGGAGCACGAGGTGCGCAGCCGCTTCGGCGGCACCGATGTGCTGATGAACAACGCCGGCATCAGCCCAGGCAGCAGCATCTTCGGCCCGCGCGAGAACTGGGAGCGGCTCATCAACGTCAATCTCTGGGGCATCATCAACGGCACCCAGGCGTTCGGCCCCAACATGGTCGCGCGCGGCCGCCCCGGCCTGATCATCAACACCGGCTCCAAGCAGGGTATCACCACCCCGCCGGGCAATCCCGCCTACAACGTCAGCAAGGCCGGCGTGAAGGCCTTCACCGAAGCGCTGCAGCACGAGTTGCGCAACACCGACAAATGCAAAATCACAGCGCATCTGTTGATCCCCGGCTTCGTCTTCACCGGCCTCACCGCCGGCAACCGCACCGAGAAGCCGGCCGCCGCCTGGACACCGGAGCAGACCGTCGACTTCATGCTCGGGCGGATCGAGGCCGGCGACTTCTACATCCTCTGTCCCGACAACGACGTGCCGCGCGCGCTCGACGAGCGGCGCATGCTGTGGGCGGCCGGCGACATCGTCGAGAACCGCCCGCCTTTGTCGCGCTGGCACCCCGACTATGCCGAAGCGTTCGCCGCGTTCGTGAAGGGGAATTAGTTGGGTTGTCATTCCGGGGCAGCCCGACAGGGCTGAACCCGGAATCTCGAAGTGAGTATGCCGATCGAGATCCCGGGTTCGCGCTATCGCGCGCCCCGGGATGACCATGGCGAAGACGCCATGGTCAATTCGCCCGGATCGTCACCTGCGCCGGCTGCGCCACCAGCGCCTCGCTGAGCTCGCTCTGCTGCGCGCGCGGGATCGAGAAGCACACCGAGAAGCCGTCGACGGTGCGGAAGGTCAGCATACCCTGGGTCGGATCGGACGACTGCTCGACCGCCCATGATTGCAGCGGATAGGCGTAGCGCAGGGAGGCATCGCCATAGCGGGCCTGCAGCGCCTTGTCGATCAGGCCGGGCAGCGTCATTGCCAGCGCGCCGACTTGGTTCAACGACAGCTTCAGGCTGGTCGACCTGCCCGCTGCGTCGATGAAGCCGAGAGACACGGCGCCGCCATCATCGGCAATTTCGCAATTCGTTAGCGTGCGCGATTCGATCACCATCGGCCTTCGTCTCCGGGCAGCACCGTTATATCTTTCCGACTATATCGTGACCATGAACCAAGTCCAGCCGCGATCGCCAGTGGAGCGACTATAGCCGCTATGCGAGACTGCGGGAGGCATCCGGACCTATTCCAGACTGGAACGTTCCGAAGTTGCGCCATGGTGCATGCGGCTCGCACCGTGATATAAAATTGGCTATAACACGACCGGAACACCGGCCCGCTCGCAAAAGGGATAAACCGATGAGCGACTACAAACTTCTGATCGACCGGCAGGTTCCGATCATAGCGACGTGATCCGTCGCGCAACGACACCAGCTACGGCCTCAGCGCCTCGGTCCGGTCATCCGATCCGAAGCGCGCGCCTCCTTCCCCCACTATCAGCAGAGCGCATCATGTTCCACGCCCAATGCGACCTCGCCGCCCTGGTCTATGGCGACCATGACAACCCCGATGCCGTCCTGCGCGATTTTGCCGACGCGCTGAACGCGCAGGGCTGTCGCGTCGTCGGCATGGTGCAAACGGGCCAGTGCGCCGATTCCAGCCTGTCGGCGGTGCTGGTCCACAATGGCGAAACGCTGCTGCTGGCGCAGCCGCCGAGCCCAGGCGCCACCGGCTGCAAGCTCGATGTGTCGCGGCTGCAGAATGCTGGCACCCGCGTCGCCGAGGCGCTCGCGGCCGGCGCCGATCTCCTCATCATCAACCGCTTCGGCAAGCGAGAACGCGACGGCAAGGGGCTCGGCTTTCTGATCGAGCGGGCGCGCGCTGCGGACGTCCCCGTGATCATCGCCGTCTCGTACGACCGCTTCACGGATTGGACCAGCTTCTCCGGCGGCGTGAGCGCGAAGCTCGTCTGCGATCGCGACGCCTTGACCGCGTGGTGGCGCAGCGTCTCCCGACACGCGCCGCTGCCGGGCGCGGACGAGCACGTCACGGTGTGCGAGGCGGTGAAGTAGGGCCGCTCTACAGCGTCTCCTGCTTATGGCCGCATTCCTTGCAGGTGTACTTGACCCGTGTCGTGCCGCGCTCGGCCGAGAGCCGGTTGGGCGCGCCGCATTTGCCGCAGACCGCCTCGATCCGCGTATTGCCCTGCTTGATTGCGAGGGTCC
>NZ_JBARGP010000222.1:0-2856 GCF_049798375.1 Bradyrhizobium sp. | reverse complement strand
GCGCGTCGAACAGCCGATCCAGCCAACGCATCCGGACCGGAGCGGGCACGTCCACCCCGGCAATGACCGGCACAAGCGCGTCGATTGCGCGATTCACGGCGGTGCCAATTGCCCCCGACGAGCTGTCGACGTGTTCAAGCGCCGGCGAAAGCTTTTCGAGCAAAGCGACCGCGCCGTCAGCAGCGAGAACAGGATCGGCACGGGCGATCTGCCGGATCTCCCCCAGCGCTTCTTTCAGCCGCTGGATCGGCAACGCGGATTTCCAGCCGAAGGCGCCACGCCGGAACCGCGTGGCGAAAGTCCATTTGTGACAGGTTGTGCGTGTCATGCTCCGGGGTGCCAGCTCAGCGCGTCTTCATATAGGCGGCGTACAGCGCCGTGTTGAGCACCTGCAGTTCGCGCCGGGTTTCCAGCAGTTCGTGACGCCGGCCCTGACGCTCCAGGCTGAGTAACTGGAGCATCACCTTCGCCGCCCGCTCGGGCGCATTGCGTCGCGAAGGCTCTGCCTGTTTGAACAGCGGCGCGAGGCCAGCCTTTTCCGTGAGTACCCACGCCGGAAACCATGCAGGATCGTCAATGTCGCCGGCGCCGTCGAACGACGTATCGAGGCGCGCCGCAACGTATTGACGCACGCGTCGCCAAGCCGGCTCAAAAGCTGGTCGAACCGGGATGGCGAAAGCCACGCAAGTTCCACCAGCAATGGCCAGGCCGCGTTCAGGCCATCGAGTCGGTAACGTGCCTCCGTCATCCAGCAAAGCGGCGCTGGAATCCGTCGCCACGACGCGATGCGGGATATCGCATCGGACGCCTTGGCCCACCCCGCAGCAAGCAGGAAGAGCGGCGCCGCGTGCGCATCCGCGTGGTCCGCACGGAAAGGCAGCGCAGCGGCGCGTCCGGCCAGTTCTGCCCAGAGCGGTGCGAGCCAGGCGGCCCCGCTCTGCCTCGGAAACACATGCGCGACTGCGGGCTGGACTTCGTGAGATAGCGCCTGGCGAGCCTGCAGGGCGGCTTCGTAACGGTCAAACGGTACCCTCGATCGACCCTCGAGGGCATTGACGATCGAATCGAAATACACCTGGGCGACATCGTCCGCATACTCGTCCGCAAGGGCCTGCCGCGCACGCCGCGCGCCCGCGGCATCGTACCGCTGCAACGCTGACAGGACGTCATTGCGCAGCATCACGTCGCGGCTGTCGCTGAAAATGTCGAGCTGCATCCGTCGGGTTCGGAACAGTGGCTGGTCGGGCTGACGAGATAAATCCATTGGCCGTGCTTCTCAATTTTCTGCGGTGCTCATCGACTGACTCGACGATTGCGCGCCGACCGCTCGCGTCGGCGACCACACGCACCGTGTCATGCTCTGGTTCGCATCCTGTACGGTTCGCCGAATCGCTAAGGAGATGCATTTCCGCACACAGGTTGCCATGGTAACAAGCAGTCCGTCTCTGGATGGTTGTTGATGATTAGCCGGGCGTGACGCAATCGTGAAGCTACGCCCTGTCACGACAGTTGGCCGTCTGAACCGTCAGCGCCCTCTTCCGACCGATGTTGGGCCTCCCATGCACGTCGGGTTCTGGCCAGTTCGTCGGCGAGAAGCTTTTCATCCGGCAGGACCATATGGTACTCAGCCGCCAGCACTTTGTTTGGCAACCCTTCCAACGCATAACGCGCCACCGCGGCATTCGTTCGCGCACACAGGATCAGCCCGACGGGCGGGTTCTCTCCTGGCAGGGTCCAGTGCTCGCGCGCGTAATTACAGTACATGTGCATCTGACCCACGTCGGCGTGATTGAGCTCGGTGAGCTTGAGATCGACAATAACAAGACATCGCAGACGCCGATGAAAGAACAGAAGATCTACCCGGAACCAACTTTCACCGATCCGAAGGCGACGCTGGCGGCCGACGAACGTAAAATCGCCACCCAGCTCAAGAAGAAAGTCTTCGAGCCGATGGACCAATGCCTCCTCCAGTTGACTTTCTGAATATTCGTCCTTGAGATCCAGGAACTCAAGGACATAAGGATCCTTGATTGCCTCCTCTGCGGTCACGAGGTCGCCCGGTTCCGCCTTGCCCGCCTTCTTTAGCATCGCCGGCCTGTTCTTCGACAGCATCGCACGGGTGTGAAACTGGCTGCTGATCTGCCGATCCAGTTGTCGCACGCTCCAGCCGCCACGAAGCGCTTCAGCTTCGTAAAACGCTCTTTCTTCAACTGACCGGGTTCGCCGCATGAGGTGGATGTAATGCGTCCAGGACAGCTGGAATGTTGTCGCGAGCTGGTCGAGATCGAAATTCCGAATCGGCGATTCGGAATTTCCTGGATGGCCTGTGGGCGTAGATTTCCGAATCAGTGATCCGGAAATCGCGGCTGGCGGGTAGGTCTGGTAGAACATCCTCATCAGCTCCAGATTGTCCACCCCAAACCCCCGCCCGAAGCGGGCTGTCAGGTCGACCGACAGCCGCTCTAAAAGGGCCTGACCGTAGGTGGCACGGCCCTCGCCGCCCTGGCTGAATTCGACAATACGGCGACCAATCTCCCAGTAGGTCGCCGTCATCAGTGCGTTGACACTTCGGGCCGCAGCGCGACGACCGTGTTCCAGAAGCGCAACGATATCGCCGTGTATGCCGCTGTAATCGGCGCCGCTTAATGCGATATCAGTCATTGGTACTGTCAGCAGGGTAGTTTCAGCGTTAATAAGTTCACGGTGGACATCGGCTACCATGGTGTTGCTATCCACAGCACTCAGTCCATCGGAAATCCAGGTTGGCAAGCGATCGGCTCGAAATCGCCCGTTGGGCACTTGGCGCCACGTTGCCGATCTTTCCGATCCACATGTGGCAGGGCCGGCATTGCGACC
>NZ_JBARGP010000221.1:0-2769 GCF_049798375.1 Bradyrhizobium sp. | reverse complement strand
TTGGCGAGATTATAGTAGTTGTTGGAATTGTTGTAGTCGTGACAGGCGAAGGCGCATTTGTCGGACGTGTTGCTGACCATCTTGCTGACGTCGGTCGGCGTCGCCGCCACGCCCATCGAGGGCGAATTGTCCAGCATCAGATAGAAGTCGATGTATTTCGGCATGGTGGCCGTGGCGGTCGAAGAGCCGCTCATGGTCACGGACTTGATCCCGACCACGTTCATGAACATGGTCGGCACGCTCGCCGTATACGACACGGTCGAGGTGACGATCCCGTTCTTCTTTTCCACGAGCGCCGTCAGATTGGTCAGCGTATAGCCGCTCGTCCCGTTGACGTTGCCATTGAAGATATTCTGCGCATCGGTTTTGCCGACATCGATCGTGCCGTCCGCGGTCATCGAGCCGGCGGCGAGAAAGGCAGGAGAGGTTCTCGCGACCGAGCCGACCGAGGCGGCGTCGACCGCGCCCTGCAGCTTGCTGCGGATCTGGTTGGCGCGGCTATAGTCCACGCCGCAGCCGACCGCCGAGATCAGCGGCACGCAGACGATGGCGAATGTGACGGCGACATTGGCGGCGCGGTCGCGGCGAAAGCGAGCGAGCAGCCCGGACAATATGAACATGGACCCATGCCTTGCGAGTATATGCCTAGGCGACGAAGCTTCGCCAAAATGCACGGGTTCCTGTTAAGGTCGGCTTATTGCAACTCTCGACATATGGACGTTGTGGACCAGCGTTAACGGAGCCTTAGCGCGATCCCGCACCGTCCAGACCGTCATCCGCCCGAACCGAGTCCCATGACCGAACTCAAGCTCACCCTCGTCGTCGCCTGCGCCCTTGTCGATGCGGACAAGCGCGTGCTGCTGGCGCAGCGTCCGCCCGGCAAATCGCTGGCCGGCCTGTGGGAGTTTCCCGGCGGCAAGATGGAGCCGGGCGAGCGGCCGGAGACGACCCTGATCCGCGAACTGCAGGAAGAGATCGGCATCACCGTGGCCGAGCCGTGCCTGGCACCGCTGACCTTCGCCAGCCACACCTATGAGAGCTTCCATCTCTTGATGCCGCTCTACATCTGCCGGCGCTGGGAGGGCCAGGCGATCGCGCGCGAAGGCCAGACACTGGCCTGGGTGCGGCCGCAGAAGCTGCGTGACTATCCGATGCCCGCCGCGGACATCCCGCTGATCCCGCATTTGATGGATTTGCTGATGTGACGCCGCTATCTCTGCCGCCATGGCCGGGCTTGTCCCGGGCATGACGAGCAAACTGATTCAGGTCTCCGTTTTCGGTATCCGCTTCACCGCATCCTCCAAACTCGCTCGCGCCGAGCCCGGCCGCAGCGGCTTCTGTTGGCTCTCATGCGGCGCCCAGCCCGACAGCCAGATGATGTCGAAGGTGGCGCGGATGCGGCCGTCGGGGTCGGCAAAGCGCTCGGCATAGATCTCGGCCATGCGCAGCATCGTCGTGCGGCGCGTCGGTGTCCGCCGCCGCTCGACTAGCACGTTGGTGGCGCCCATGCGCCTGAGATCCTGCATCAGGCCGAACGCATTGGCGTAGCGCACGACGACGCGATCGACGTCGGTCACCGGCAGTGCAAAGCCTGCCCGCTGCAACAGGCCGCCGACATCGCGCAGATCGGCTGATGGCGCTACCCGCGGCGACACGCCGCCCTCGCATTCGGCCTCCGCGGCAGCAAAGCTCTGTCGCAACTCGGTCAAGGTGTCACCACCGATCATCGCCGCCAGCAGCAGGCCATCGGGCCGCAGTGCGCGGCGGATCTGCGCGAGCAGGCCCGGCAGATCATTGACGAACTGCAAGGCCAGCACCGACAGCGCGAGATCGAGCGATTGCGGTGCTAGTGCGAGCTCTTCCCGCACCGATTCCGGCACATGCGCGAACGACGCGAAGCGGTGCGTGAAAGGCGCCTGCAAACCGCCTGGGGTCCAGACATCGGCCGCGTCGCGGATTGTGCGCTTCACCGCCGCCAGCCGGTCGCCGAGATCCTCGATGATGCGATCGCGCAGGAACGTTTCCGGCGCACGCGCCGCCCGGCGCTGCCGCTGCAGGAGCAGCGAGCGATCGAACAAGACGGGAGCGGAGGTTTGATCGGTTGTCATGGCCGCTGGTTACGCCGATCGCTTACATTGAGCAATTCTCCGTCGTCCCGGCGCCAGTGCGCAATTGCGCACAAGGCCGGGACGACATCGAGTTTGTTGCTTGAGCGTCGCCAACCGCGGCGCTAGCCTCCGATGCATGGATATTGAGATCGCTCCTCAGCGTTCAACTCCAGCCTGGATGCGCGCGAGCCTCCGTGCCGCCGGCAGCGCCGTCGCGCATCTGGCCAAGCTCGCGCTCGACGTTGCGCTGCCGACGCTGTGCATCGCCTGCCGCGAGCCGGTCGACGGCGAGGGGGTCTGTGCCGCCTGCTGGGGCAAATTGTCGTTCATCGAACGTCCCTACTGCCCCAAACTCGGCATTCCCTTCGTTTATGATCCCGGTCCCGAGCTGCTCTCGATGGAGGCAATCGCCAGTCCGCCGGCCTATGCGCGGGCGCGCGCCGCCGTGCGCTATGACGAGGTCGCCCGCACGCTGGTGCATGCGCTGAAATACCAGGACCGCACGGATCTGGCGCCGATCATGGGCCGCTGGATGGCGCGCGCCGGCCGCGAGCTGCTCGAGGGCGCCGACGCGCTGATCCCGGTGCCGCTGCATTGGCGGCGCAACTTCAGCCGCCGCTACAATCAGTCCGGCGCGCTGACCCGCGTGATCGCGCGCCAC
>NZ_JBARGP010000220.1:0-19987 GCF_049798375.1 Bradyrhizobium sp. | reverse complement strand
GCGTCGCCGAGGATGTCGCGACCAGACAATGGTTTTGCGAAAGGTTGATGGAGAAATACGGCAAGCCGGACTCGATGCGGCCTAAAAACTTCTTCCCGAGACTTGACGTGATCACCGTCTATGTGATGGAGGTCGAGCGGATGACTGGCAAGGAGCGCCAGCTACCCGAGCTGTCCGAGCAATGGCCGGCGAAGGACCAAACCAAAACACCGCATGCGCGGCCTTAACAGCACAAGCAGACGTACAACGTGCTCATGCCGCCATCGACGATGAACCAGATGCCATGGTGAAAGCGGTTTGCGCGAGAGCCAGCGCAGAGAAAGCCGCGGGCCACTTGATTGCTTCCTCTCGTCCGACCCGCGTGCTTTCCGGCGGATCGGACTGTTGGTCAGGAGGAGTTGGCTGAGCTAAGCGAGGTCGAACTTCAGCGTCCCAAGCTTCTCGATGCGGCTTGTGATCCGGTCGCCGGCCTTGAGCCAGACCTGCTTGTCCTTCGGCATGCCGACGATCACGCCAGACGGCGTGCCGGTGAAGATGATATCGCCCGGCTGGAGCGCAAACAGCCGCGACGTGTAGGAAATCACCTTCTGCGGATTGAAGATGAATTTGGCCGTGTTGGACGATTGCCGCGGCTTCTCTTCGTCATTGACGAAGGTCTCGATGGTGAGATTGTTCGGATCGACCTGATCGGCCGAGACGAAGTAGGGTCCGATCGGCGCGAAGCCATCCAGGGTCTTGCCGACCATCCATTGCCCGCCGGTCTCGAGCTGCAGGTCGCGCGCGGAGAAATCATGGCCGATCGCATAGCCGGCGACGTAGTCGAGGGCCTCGGCCTCGGAGACGTTGCGGGCAGTCTTGCCGATCACGATCAACAGTTCGGTTTCGTAGTCGAATTTGTATGACACCTCACGCGGCGGCAGCTTGATCGTGCAGTGGTGGGCGGCCAGCGTATTGTTGTACTTATTGAAGAGGATCGGCTCCTTCGGCAGCTTCTCGCCCGCCTCCTCCGCATGTGCCTTGTAGTTCAGCCCGACGCAGACGATCTTGCCCGGATTAGTGAACAGGCGCCCGAACTTGAGCGACGCCTCGTCCTTAAGGAACTCCTGCTTGTCCTTCGCCGCCGAGATCAGCTGCTCGAGCGACGCGGCATTGCCCGACGTCAGAAGCCTGTCCAGGGCCAACGGTGCATCGATCTTCAGTGCCTTGCCCGCCTGTGCGACGTCGAGAATGCCGTTCGGAAGCTTGACGCCGAGCGTCTCGCTGCCATCGGCCTGCTCGATCGACAGCAGGGTCAGTCCGCGGGGCATCTGGTGCGGGCCGGCACTCGGGCTGGCGGCCTGGGCAGTGCTGGCGGTTCCCAGCGTTGCAGCTCCGACACCGGCCGCAGCCGTCTTGATGAAGTCACGTCGCGTCGTCATGTTTCCTCCTGTTCGTCAATTCCGCCGGCCTTACGGACCGTTGTCGGGCAGCATACAGCAGGCCGGTCGTCGCACCACCAGCCTTGCCTCATACCCGCTGGCGGAGCCATGCTGGCCTGTCCGGGCTATCGGACTCGCTGTTCGCAGATAAGAGCGAGTCACTCGCAGCGGCTGCTCATGGCGCGCGCTGCGTACGGACCTCGTCAGTGGAACGGTTCCAGGCACATCTTGTTTTCACCCCATGACCCAAGAACTCGCACCGCCTCCCGTCGCTAGCCCGGGGCTCACCCCCGCCCTGGAACGCAACATTCAGGCGCTGGTCGACCGCCGCAAGCGCGAAGAGAAGGAAGCGACCGCGCAGCAGAAGGTCGCCGATGCGATCACCCGTTTCACAGGGTCAATGGTCTTTGTCTATCTGCACCTGGCCGTGTTCGGATTCTGGATCGTCGCCAACCTGCATCTCGTGCCCGGCGTGCCGGCCTGGGACGAGAGCTTCGTCGTGCTGGCGATGATCGCGTCCGTCGAAGCGATCTTCCTCTCGACCTTCGTGCTGATATCCCAGAACCGAATGGCGGCGGAAGCCGACAAGCGCGCCGATCTCGATCTGCAGATCAGTCTGCTCACCGAGCACGAGCTCACGCAGGTCGTGATGCTCCTGAACGAGATGGCAAAGCGAATGGGGATCGAGCCGGACGCCAAGACGGAGCTGCACGAGGCATCGAAAGACATCGCGCCGGAGCGCGTCCTCGACAAGATCGAGGAAGCGCAGAGGTGATCGACCGTCGGGACGGCTGGCGAGCACACATTCGCGGAGAGATACGAGCTATGCTGAGTAACGCTCGGCTCACCTCTCACCCTTATCGTCCGATGAAGCCGCGACGGACAAGACCGGCGAGTGCGCCGCGCAGCCGGGCGCGATCGGCGATGACTCCGTAGGAGGAACTGAATAGGCGGACAACCAGTTGCCGCCGCTGCGCGAAGCTCGGCTGCAGCCCTGCCAGCAACGCCTGACCCGATCGAGAAACGATCGATGCATCGACCCATCCGAGCCCGTCCAGATGGACCTGAAATGGTTCATCAGATCGATCGATCACCAATTCTGCCGAACAGATCAGGCGCGCGGACGATAGTGACAATGCGGCCACCCGGCATTCACTCACAGCATGGCCCTGTGTCAACCAACCCTGCTCATCCACTGCGAACACATCCTCGCCGCGCGGCAACTCGAAGCAGACCAGAAAGGCGGTGAAGGCGATCAGCATCGCAATGGCGGCCCACAGCAGGTTGAAGAAGTCGATCGCGGAGATCTCGCTCGCCGCATAAGGCGAGATGAAGGCCCAGACGATGCTGGCGGCGGAGCTTGCGGCAATCAGCCCGAAGGTGAGCGCGAGCTTGCCGTGCACGCGCGGCCTCGAGCGGTCGCCACCCTTGTCGGTCACCTTGAAGGGGCGGCCGAACGGCTTGATGCAGGCGCTCAGCAAGGTCGCCGTGACCGCGAAGCAGGTAATGGCATGGGTCGCCGCCATGAACAAAGGCAATGTCCGCGAACGCGAGATCCAGCCCATATAGACGATCAGGCCGAGCAGCGCCGGGACGCCGTAGCGCAGGAACGACAGGTAATTGGCTTCGAATGCCGGCAGGCCGCCGAGCCAGTAGATCGGCGGCGCGATCAGCAGCAGCACCATGAACGGCTTGCACAGCCAGTTCAGCACGCCATGCAGCAGATGCCAGCGCTGGGTGAAGCTGTAGCCGCGCCCCAGAAGCGGGCCGTCGCGAAGCAAGGCGACCTGGATGGTCCCGAGGCACCAGCGCGTTCGCTGCGTGATGTATTCCGGCACGCCTTCCGCCGAGAGGCCAAAGCTGAGCGGCTCGTTGAGCCAGACCGTGCGGTGGCCACGCCTCAGCATGGTGTAGCTGAGATTGAGATCCTCGGAGATTGCCGCATGCGGAAAGCCGCCGATCTGCTCGAGCCGGTCGCGGCGAACGATGAAGGAGGTGCCGACACAGAACGCGCAGCCCCAGGCGTCCTTGGCCGGCTGGAAGACGTCGAAGAAGAAGCGCTGGTCGTCGACCCAGCTCTGCGCCGCCAGCAGATTATGCTGGATCGGATCGGCGTTGTAGTAGAATTGCGGCGTCTGCACGATGGCGATGTCGGGCTCGGAGAGCAGCAGTCCGACGGTGCGCTTGAGGAAATCGCCGCGCGGCGCGAAATCCGCATCCAGCACCAGAATGATCGGTGCGTTGGAGCGCCGCGCGGTCGCGGCCAGCGCATTGTTCAGGTTGCCGGCCTTGGCGCCCTTGTTGTCCGGCCGCGTCAGATGCCGCGCGCCGACCCGTTCGCAGTAGTCGCGCAGCCAGTCGCGCCTGGTGTCGTCGAGCACCCAGACTGTGCAATTGGGATAGTCCAGCGCCAGCGCGCCAAGGATCGCGCGCTCGACCACCTCCAGCGGCTCGTCATAGGTACAGATGAAGACGTCGACCGCGGGATAGATGTTTTCTTCAGCAGCTGCGCGCTGGGCGAGGTCCGCCTGCCCGCTCCGGTCGATGCTGCGGACCAGGATGATGATCGACATCAGCGTGTAGAGCAGCGCAATGAATTCAAACGCGATGAACAGCCGCGACCATAGCGCCTGCGCGCTGAGCTCGAAGGCAGGCAAGGTGTCGTTCCACCGCCACAGCGCATAGATGATCAGGAACGCGGCCGCGGTCGCACCGAACAGCAGACGATCGCGGCTGCGCGACGGATCCAGCAGCCGCGCCATCACCAGAAGGCCGATCAGGATGCCAATGTCGATGGTGAGCACCGACGCCTCGCTGCTTGCGGTCGGAAACATCAGGGCACCTTTTCGCCGGTGAAGGGATTCCAGCCGGTCTCCGCCAGCACGGCCCAGGCGGTCGCGCCGAGATGCGGCCGTTTGTAGTAGAAGAAGTCGGGCGTGGTGGCGGTCCCGGTCGGATCGATCGACAATCCGGTCGTGACCCGCGCCGTGCGGGTCGCATTGAGGAGGCCAAGCTCGGTTCGGTCGGCCCTCAAGCCGGCCAGTAGACGCGTATAGGCCGCGGCATCGCCCACCATCCGATAGGCCAGTGCCGCCTGTGCCGTGCCCTCGACCCACACGCCGTCGCGGTCGCCGTTGAAGTCGAAGCCGCCGTCGACCGCCAGATGCGCTTGCGCGAAGCCGAGCGCCTTGCGCCATTCTGCGGGGGCATCAGTCGACGCCATCCACGGCCACAGCTGCACGTCGAGCGCCAGCAAGCCATCGTCGGCCGGGCTGCCGTCCGGCTTGGTGCCGAGCAGGAAGTGGTCGCCGCGGAAGCTGCGATCGAGCAGCCGGCGCGCCCGCTTTGCGGCCTCGTCGTATTTTGACTCGTGTGTCAGGCGGAACAGCCAGCGCGCCGCAGCCCAGACATCGACATTGTGCTCGCTCGACATCCAGGTCAGCCGGACCTGCTGCGGATCATAGCCGTGGAAGCCGCCGCAAAAGCCGTCGTCACAGGCGGTGTTTGCGATCACCCAATCGATCAGGCGCTTCGCGCTTGCCAGATCCTGCGGATCCTGCGTCGCCTGATGCAGCGTCAGCAGCGCGAGCGCGGCCCAGGCCACGTTGCCGGTCGAGCTGCCGTCCTGCGCCGGATCTTCCGCCCAGAGCCGGTTGCGCTGATCCCACCAGCCGGGCAACAGCGGCGGTCCCTCGCCCACCGGGCCGGCGCGGTAAGCGTTGCGGATGCGGCCATCCCCGAAGCTGCGGTCATGCAGCGCCGCGCTGACGAGCGCATTGCCGATCGGCCTGGCGTTCGCCACATCGCCGCAGGCGACAAGCGCGATCACGACCAGCGCGTTGTCATAGGTGAAGGCGGTGGTCGCAAGCCCCATCGGCAGCATTGCCTCGTCCGCCCCCGGCTCGTAGCTCCGGATGAAGACCGCGCCATTGCCGCGCACGTGCGTCGCCACCGCCTGCTGCAGGCCGCTGCAGAAGCTGGTGCCGGCCTCGGCGTTTGCGGATGAGCGGGGGATCATGAGCACGAACGACAAAGCGAGGATGATCGCGCGCATCATTGCGAAGTTGCCGCCGCTCGCGTCAGCCACTGCTCGCGGGGCTGCGGCGGCTGTTCCGGCGCCGGCGCGCGCAGCGCGGATTTGAGTTTTCTGACGCCCTGGTGATAAGTTTCGGACCCGGCGGCCGACGCCCGGTCGTACCCCGTCCACGCGGCCATCAGATTGCCGAGATGACGCCAGGTCACCGACATCGACGGCACGATGCCGTTGTCGCGCGTGACCGTCACCCACTGGCCGACCGTGCAGGCCGGCGTGGCGACGGAGCCATCGTCGACCGCATTGTGAACGTCGAGCCCGTCAGGCGCGATGATCACATAAAGCTCGCGGCGTTCGGTTTGCGGAAACGGCACGGCGAAACGTTCGTCGACCTTGTCGCTGGTTTTCGGCAGCACCGCGCTGACGACGCCGTGATGCAGCGAGCCGCCGGAGATGCGAACGCGCGTGCCGGGCTTCATGCTCTCACCCTGCCGATAGGAGAAAATTGCGACCACGAAACGCTTGTCGCAGTCGACGACGGAGGCAATGGTATCACCGGCACTGACGTGGCGCCCGATCTCGGCGCCGACGGTCAACACCTTGCCCTGCCCCGCAGAGACGACATCGGCGGCCGCAAGGGTCGCCAGCCGCTGCCGCTCGGCGTCGATCAGATGCTGCAGATCGGCCAGCAGGGACGTCTGCTGCTTCTCCTCGATCTCCATCCGCCGCGCATCCAGATCGATATCCCGGCGCTTCTGCGCCAGGGTATTGAGCGCAACCAGATCGTCGCCGACATAGATGCCGTTGTTCAAGGCGCTGAGCTGGCTCGTCTTCTGGCTGAGCTTGGCGTTCTCTGCATCGGTCGCATGCAGGGCAGCGGAATATTGCTGCTCCGTCGGTTTCAGCATCTCGATGCTGGCGGTGTCGCGGGCCACCATCCTGTTCTGCCGATCGACCAGTGCCTTCTTCTCGCCGCTCATCGCATTGGACTGGGCAACCCGGGCCCGCAACTCGTCGATCTGCGACTGCAACTGCGCCCTGAGCTGCGCGACCTGGCTACTGATCTCCTGATCGAGCGAGGCGACATAGCTGCGATCCGACTGCCGGTTGGCCCGAGTGGCATCGAGCTTCTCACGCGCATCCGACGCCCGTTCCTCCAGCGAGATCAGCGTGGTGCGATCGAGCCGTGGATTCGTCACCTGGGCCAGGCGGTCTCCAGAATGCACATTGAGGCCCGGACTGGCATTCAGCGCGCCAATCTCGCCGCCGATCGGTGCTGTCAAAAGTGTGACAGGCGCGTCGACCACGGCGCGGTCCGACTGGTCAGCCACGATCGGTGGAATCACCGCCGTCACCATCAGCGCCGACAGGATCCCGGCGACCCCGACCGCCGACACCCGCAAGATCACGGGATGCCGGCCGCGATGCTCCTCGCCTGCTAGCGCGGCTCGTCTGATGTTCTGGGTTTGGCTCGGAGGAATGCCGGCGGCGAGCGGACGGTCGTCGAATCTATCGGCCATCGGGCCTCTCTTTCGGTTGGAGTCACACTCCGAAAGAGCGCTTCCTCAATGCCTACCCGAGTTCCTAAGCCCCGGCTCTTGTCTGTCACGAACAAGAGACGACGCCTTTTGTTTCATTTCTCGTTGCGCGCGGATGCTGAAAAATGTAGCTGGGATCATGCGTGCCCTTTCATTCACATTGCTGGAATTTAAGCCATCAGGGCTTGCGCCTTATGCACCTTGGTGACTCACTGCGCCGTTGCCGTGATTCTGGACAGCTTGCTATGGGACACGCTGCTCGCGGTTCTGCCTCCTGCGCCCGCCTGCAGCATTCAGGTCAGCAACGGGGACCATCGAAGCCGAAGCTGGGGATATCAGCCTGATGAATACCGCGCCTGCCGCAAGCTCCGCTCTTGCCGGGACTGACATCGCCGAATTGCTGAAGACCGCGGACCAGGCGTGCGCCCAAGGTCGGCATGACATCGCGATCGCGGCGCTCGAGGCCGCTCGCGGGCTCGCCGAGGCCAATCCGGAGCAGCAGGGTTCGGAGGTCGAGCGCGCGCGGCTGCACGCCGCGGTGGCGAACGCATTGATGGCCGTCGGCCAAGCCGCGACGGCCGCGGAGCACTACAAGGCGGCCCTGCGGCTCGCGCCGCATCTGACCGGCTGCTGGTGCAATCTGGGCGTCGCTCATCTGCAACAAGGCAAGGCCGCCGAAGCCATCGACTATCTCCTCCAGGCAATCTCCCGCGATCCCGCTCATTGGGCGTCGCGCACCAATCTCGTGAAGGCGCTCATCGCGACCAAGCAATATCTTGTTGCCAAGCAGTTGCTGATCGAGCTCGCCGGGGAGCGGCCACATGATGGCCGCTTGCAGCACGATCTCGGGACCGTCAGCTATGAGCTGCAGCAGACCGAACTTGCGATCGAGTATTTCAACAAGGCCTACGAGCTCGATCCGACCAATGCCGAGCCGCTTTACTGGATCGGCGGCATCTACCAGTCAGAGGGCAACATCAGCGCGGCGCAAGCGGCCTACGTCAAGGCTGCGGCGATCCGCCCGATTATCCATCGCCCGGCGGTCAAGGAGCCCGCAGACTTCAAGGTCCTCGCGCTCTACGCTCCCTTTGCCGGCAATACGCCTGCTGGATATCTGTTCAAGAATGTCGATTACGACACCGACACCCTTGCCCTGCTGCCGTCGACCGATATCGCCGTGGTTCTTCCCGCCACTTACAGCGTCGTCGTGAACCTGATTTCCGATGCCGATCAATCTGCAGAGGTGCTGCCGGTTGCAACCGAGTTGGCCGAGCGGCCCGGAGCACCCATCGTCAATCATCCCGCGCAGGTGGCTCGCACGACGCGTGACGCCACCTACGAAATGTTGGCCGGCATTCCGGCATGCAGGATCCCGAAGACCTTCCGTCTTGTGGCGGACCAGCAGCGCACCGCCCTCGGCTTCGATCTCGCATTTCCGCTGTTGGTGAGGCCGGCCGGCACCCACGGCGGCGATCACTTCGAGAAGGTCGAGGATGTCGCGGCGCTCGACGCCGAGCTTGCCGCGCAGCCGGACGGCGATCACTATCTGATCGAGTATATCGACTACCGCTCGGCCGACGGCTATTTCCGCAAGTACCGGTTCATCTTCGTTGCCGGAGAGATCTTTCCGTACCATCTTGCGGTCGGACGCGACTGGAAACTGCATCGTGACAGTGCCGACATGCGAGATCTGAGCTGGGTTCGGGACGAGGAACGGTCATTCCTGGAGCATCCGGACCGCTTTTTCGACAAGCATCACATGGAGGCATTGAGAATGATCGCGGCGCGCATCGGCCTCGAATATTTTGGCGTCGACTGCGGGCTGAACAGCTCCGGCGATCTCGTCCTGTTCGAGGTGAATGCGTCCATGCTGGTTCATGGCGAGGACGGTGAGCTCGCCTACAAGGATCCCTTCATCCGCAAGATCAAGACCGCATTCAACGCAATGCTGGCGCGGTTGGCGGGGCATCCCGGCGCGAGCAGCTGTTAGCGCGCTTTCAAGCGAGATAGAGGCCGGTTCGCGTTAGGAACGCGTCAAAACAAAAGGCTCTATCCGCAATTCCAGACCAGTCCGACCGGGGTCCGTGTCCAGCACGGACCGAGGCTGCCGCCATTATAGTGGCCGCGGAAGAATCCGGGACGGCCGAAATAGTGCCACTCGCCGTCATCGTAGTTCAGATATTCCGGCGTCGGATCGATGTACCAATGCCGTCGCGACGCATAGCGCCGGCCGCGCGGAGCACCGTTCACGCCGAACACCGGCACGGTGTTGTTCGGCGGCTGATGGTAGCCCGGCAGGAAGCCGTAGCCGTGCCATTTCTGCGGTGGCCGCTTGTGAGCGGGCGCCGCCAGCGCGAGCGCCGGCACCAGCGCGGCGAGAACGGCGATCGAGGCAAGCGAAATGCGTGTCATCGACACAGGATAGCCGGTGCGCCGCGCGATTGCGACGGAAATCGAACGCCCGCCGCCGGTTGCACGCGGTGTGGCGAGTTGTGTTCAATCCGCGGTTAACGAGCCCCTGCCCGCTTAGGCGCTGGCGTAACAGCGCGAAACAGATCGGCCGCAAAAAAGCACAAACCTCCGGCGGGGCATCGCCGGAGATCCGTGGAGCATGCTGGAGGTTTAACTTGTTACAGCATCACCAATTACGCTGAGCACGCAGCAGCATGCTCACCGTATCCTGGTCCTTGAACTGGTAGACCGCCGCCGGCTTGGCAACGCCCGAGATCGCCGGCGCAGTGGCAGAGCCACTGAACTTCTGGTCAAGATGCGTGTAGGTGACTTCGCCCGAGAAGGTCAGGTTCTTGACCGGTGTCCACCGCGTGATCGTGCCAATCTGGCTGATGTTGAAGTCCGGATTGCAGGTCGAGCCCGCGGTCAGGAGATGCGTAGCGGCAATGCCGGCGCAGACCAGCGTCGAACCGGTGCTGCCATAGTTGACTGCGGCGTAAGCGCCGTAGACAGCCGAGTTCCAGTACGGATTCCAGTTGTGGGTGTAGGCGCCACGCATGCCCCAAGTCTTGACCGTCGAGAGGCCCGTTCCCGGTGCAAACACCGCATCCGAGACACCGGCAAAGCCGATGCTCTGGTACGCGGAGTCCGAACCGCCATACATCGCATAGTTGGTGTTGGCCAAGCTCTGGAAGTTATAGCGGCTGGCGCCGTCGGTATAGACGCCCTGGACGTTGATGACGTCCCCGGCTCCGGTCGGGATGTTCTTGATCGACAGCGAGAGCTGTCCGGCCCAGCCCCACTTGTCTTCAGGGTGTCCGGTGATCTCGGTCGCACCATAATAGGCCGCGTGGTTGTCATGCGCCGCGAACGACGCCTGGAACAGGCCCCAGGCCTGGTCGACACGAATGTTGCCGATGATGTCGGGAGATACCGTACCGCCGAGCGCGTTCACGCCATAGTTGCCGCCCAGTACGCCGCTGGACGAGATGCCGGAGGTGTTCCAGATTGCGGTGGTGAAGAACTGCGACTGATCCTCGGCCGAGATCGAGGCCGAGATGCCCTGGCCGAAATCGGCGGTATAGGTGAACTGGTTGACGCCGTTGTTGCTGCCGCTGCCGCCGACCAGGCCGTCGAAATTGTTGCCCGGATAGTTGGTCCAGGGAGCGTCGAACGACGACACCGCCTTGCCCATGGTGAAGCCGGCGAACTGGATGAAGGCATAGTACACGCCGAGCGAACCGCCCGAGATGCCATCGGTGCTGAGACCGTTGACGGAAGTCAGGCCGGACGAGTTCGCCGCACCCGTCGAATACTGGGTGCCGCCGTTGCCGATGCCGTTATAGGAACCCGAGGTCCAGGTGAACACCAGGTCGGCATAGGTACGGACGACGCCGTATTCGGTCGCGGTCCGGGTGTCGATGTTGAAGTCTTCGCGCGAGCGCATCTGATAGGTGTTGCTCAGGCGATTTTGTGCACCGGCCACACCATTGTAGGCGCCGCCATAGTTGCTGTTGGTCCAGAGCGCGGTCTCGGCGCGCAGATAGCCGCCGAGCTTGATGCAGGTGTCCGTGCCGGGAATGTAATAGAAGCCGGCGCCGTACAGAGAACAGACCCTGACATATTCGACCGCCTTGGCCTTCAAGGGAAGATCGGCTGCTTGCGCCCCCGCCGTAGCGAATATCACTGCTCCTGTGCCCAGAAGCAGTCCCCGAATCGACTTCATTTGCAGAATTCTCCAAGTTATCGGACGGCTCACGCGACCCCTGCGCGCCCGCCTTTGCGAACACACCACCGCCTGCACTCACGAACCGCCCTCTGCGAATTCGTTCGTACACACACGACATGCATCAGATGGTTTATCGCATGATAACTATCATGCAAACTCGCAAGCCGGTTACGAGTGACACATTGCCGTTCAACAAATTGCGAACTCAGGGCGGAAGCGTGTCGGAAATCGCAACGCTGAATGGAGAGAAACTATCAGTAGCGATTGATGCGGGTTGTTCCGGGCGTGACGTACTGTTCATTACGTCGTATCCACGCGATTCATCTCGACGACGAGTGACTTCTTCGTGTCGAATAATTCATCGCAACCCTGATATGCAGGCAGTTTCGTGCTCAGATGTCGTCAACTAACACGGAAACAGGCGGAGCTAATTAGCTGATATAATCAGGTAACTAAATAACCTGACTGATAACTACGCGTCGCGCGCTACGCGGATCGGCCACACGATGAAAAGCGCGCCGTGACGCCGCAATCGCCCGTGACACCACGGTCCCCGGCGCTTCAATCATTCATTGGTGCGGATTGCGAAATCTCAGCCGGCGCGCCGATGATGTCCGTGGAAGCGCGGCACGCCCGGCGCGGTGACAAAATACGGGTTGATGCTGCACATCGCCGAACGCCCCGATGCCGAGGCGCGGCATTGTGGCAGCGAGTCGTAGCTGCAATCGATCCATTCGCCGCCAAAGGGTCCGCTGTAGACCGTCATGCATACTGGATAGCGCAGATCGTATCTTTGCGCTTGGGCGGGGCCAGACAACATCACAAGCGACACGGCGGCGAGCGACAGCACGCCGCTGGTGAGCACGCCCGCAGATAGACGACGACGATCGACAGGACGCTCTGACATCAAGCTGCTCCGCAATACTCCGGCGTTGCACATAAGATCTGTGGTCGCGAAACACCAGCCTGTGAGGGCGCGGCACCATTGATGAAAACGCGGGTCTCGGACCGATGAGATCGTATCGGGTCGATGCAACGTGAAAGGCAGCGAGATTACGACATCTCGACGCTATTCGCCGTCGACCTCGGCACGGCCCCGGTACCCCATCGCCAGCACGTAACGCTCGGATGAATCCTGCCGGCTCGCGGCCGGCTTGACGTGACGAACGCTGGCGAAGTCGCGCTTCAACTGCGCGAGCATCTCGGCGTCGGCGCCACTCTGGAAGGTCTTGGCCAGGAACGCGCCGCCGGGCTTCAGGACCTCACCGGCGAAATGCACCGCGAGCTCGACCAGGCCGACGATGCGGAGCTGGTCGGTCTTGCGATGGCCGGTGGTGTTGGCGGCCATATCCGACAGCACGACATCGGCGCGGCTGCCCAGCATCGCCATCAGTCGGTCCGGCGCGTCGTTGGCATGGAAGTCGAGCTGGGCAAAGGTGACGCCGGGGATTTCGCCCATCTCCAGCAGGTCGATGGCGATCACACGCCCGCGGTCCGCGCCGACGCGCCGCGCCGCGATCTGGCTCCAGCCACCGGGCGCCGCGCCCAGATCGACCACGGTCATGCCGGGCTTGAGCAGACGGTGCTTGTCGTCGATCTCGAGCAGCTTGTAGGCCGCGCGCGAGCGATAGCCGTCGCGCTTGGCCTGCGCCACATAGGGATCGTTGAGCTGCCGCTCCAGCCAGAGCTTCGAGGAGTGCTTGCGCTTGCCGCCGGTCTTGACCTGCACATGCATGCGGCCGGTGGTGTCTTTGGCCATGGTGGTCTCTTGTCGCCCTATGAGACGCCTAACTTCGTGATCATTCCGAGCACTGGCCGCTCGACAGGTTGCCACCCTCCCCTGGAGGGGGAGGGTCGGCTCGCACGAGCGCAGCGAAATGTGAGACGGGGTGGGGTGAACCGCGAAACCGCCGTTGAGATTCACCCCACCCCGATCGCTTCGCGATCGACCCTCCCCTCCAGGGGAGGGTGAAGATCCATTCGCTACGCCGTCCGCAGCGCGCCGTCCTCGCGCATCATCTCGACCAGCATGCCCTCGCGCAGACCCCGGTCGGCGACCCGCAGGCGCGGCAGAGGAAAGGCCTGCCGGATCGCGTCCAGTATGGCGCAGCCCGCCAGCACGAGGTCGGCGCGATCGACGCTGATGCAGTTGTTCTCGGCGCGCTCCCGATAGTTCATGGCGAGAAGTCGCGCGATGGTTTGCGTGATCTCTGGATCATTGATCCAGATCCCGTCGACCCGGCGGCGGTCATAACGGGCCAGATTGAGGTGAATACCGGCCAGCGTCGTCACCGTGCCGGAGGTGCCGAGCAGGTGCATGCCGTCGAGGTCGCCACCATGCTCGGCCGCGAACGGCGCCACGTGCTCCGTCACCGCCTCGATCATCTGGGCATAGATCTGCGGCGTCACGTCTCGGCCGCCGAAACGTTCGGCCAGGGTCACCACGCCAAGCGGGATCGACATCCACGCCTTGATCCGCGGCTCGGCGTCCTTCTCGGCCGGATCACGCTCGATCCGGACCAACTCGCTGGAGCCGCCGCCGATATCGAACAGAATGGCGCCGCGGCCCCCGGGATCGAGCAGCGGCGCGCAGCCCTTGACCGCGAGCGCCGCCTCGGTCTTGCGATCGATCACCTCGAGCCGGATGCCGGCCTCGGCCGCCACCCGATCGCGGAAGATTTCGGCGTTGGAGGCCGCGCGACAGGCCTCGGTCGCGATCAGCCGCAGCCGCCGCGCCTTGCGCGATTCGATCTTGTCCCGGCAGATCGAAAGCGCCGCAATGGCGCGGGTCATGGCTGCCTCGCTGATGCAGCCGGTGGTGGAGATGCCTTCGCCCAGCCGGACGATGCGGGAAAACGAATCGACCACGCGAAAACTATCGCCCGAGGGACAGGCGATCAGGAGCCGGCAATTGTTGGTGCCGAGGTCCAGCGCCGCGTAGACATTGCCGCCACTCTCATTGGCGGCACAGCCTGTCGCGACGGGATCCGGACCCGGCTGCAGCCGGGGCTCCATGTTCCCGCGCGGCTCGAGATCCTCCCGGAGCCGCGTATCATTGATCATTCAAATGGTCTTTCCGCTGGGCCATCCGGCCCCCGCTAGGAATGTGTCTTTGATGAAACATTAGCAGTGCCAAGCGCCTATGCAACAGCCCCGCCGTCAAGGGTTACGGACATGCCCAATCGGGCGTTGTCGGGAGGCGGGGGGTGGATTATCTGGAACAGAGCGCGATTTCGCCGCTAATCCCCCTTTCAGGGCCTTGTTCCATGCAAGATTACACCTCCCCGGCCTCCCTTGAAAACGCCATGGCGCTGCAGAAATACGGTGTCGGGCAGCCGGTCCGCCGCAAAGAGGACGACACGCTGGTCCGCGGCCAGGGCAAATATACCGACGATTTCAACCTGCCCGACCAGGCCCATGCCTGGATCGTCCGCTCCAGCCATGCCCACGGCATCATCAAGGGCATCGACACCGCGGCCGCCCGGGCGATGCCCGGCGTGCTTGGGATCTGGACCGGCACCGACCTCGCCGCATCCGGCTACGGACCCTTCACCTGCGGCCTGCCGCTGAAGAATCGGGACGGATCGCCGGTATTGCAGACCAACCGGCCGGCGCTGGTGACCGACAAGGTGCGCTATGTCGGCGATCCCGTCGCCTTCGTGGTCGCAGAGACCGCCAATCAGGCGCGCGACGCCGCCGAGGCGGTTGAAGTCGACATTGAGCCCCTGCCCGCTGTCACCAATGCCGAGGAAGCTGCCCAGCCGGGCGCGCCACTGCTCTACGACCATATCCCGAACAATGTGGCGCTGGATTACCATTTCGGCGACACCGCCAAGATCGAGGCGGCCTTCGCCAGCGCCGCCCATGTGACCAAGCTCGACATCGTCAACACCCGCGTCGCCGTGGTGTCGATGGAGCCGCGCGTCGCACTGGCCTCCTTCGACAAGGCGAGCGAGCGCTTCACCATCCAGGTGCCGACCCAGGGCGTCGCCGGCAACAAGGCGACGCTGGCGAAATTGTTGAACGTGAAGCCGGACAAGGTGCGCATCCTCACCGCCAATGTCGGCGGCTCGTTCGGGATGAAGAACATCAGCTATCCCGAATATATCTGCATCCTGCATGCAGCGCGGGCACTTGGGCGGCCGGTGAAATGGCGCGACGAGCGCTCGACCAGCTTCCTGTCCGACAGCCAGGGCCGCGACCAAATCATTCACGGCAGGCTGGCGCTCGATCCCGACGGCAAGTTCCTCGCGGTGCATCTCACGGGCTACGGCAATCTCGGCGCCTATATCAGCGGCGTCTCGCCGAGCCCGTTGTCGCTCAACACCGGCAAGAACCTCGCCAGCGTCTATCGCACGCCGCTACTCGGCGTCGACATCAAGACGGTGCTGACCAACATGACTCTGATGGGCGCCTATCGCGGCGCCGGCCGGCCCGAGGCGAACTATTTCATGGAGCGGCTGATCGACGCCGCTGCCGACGAGATGGGAATCGATCGGCTGACCTTGCGCAAGCGCAACTTCATCAAGTCGAACCAGATGCCGTTCCCGGCCGCCTCCGGCGTCACCTATGATTCCGGCGATTTCGGCGCGGTGTTCCAAAAGGCGCTGGAGATGTCCGACCACGCCAATTTCGCCAAGCGCAAGCGCGAGAGCCGTAAAAACAATAAGCTGCGCGGCATCGCCGTCGGCTCCTATCTCGAGGTCACCGCGCCACCAAGCGGCGAGCTCGGCAAGATCACCTTCGACGCCGATGGTGGTGTGACCTTGACGACGGGCACGCTTGATTACGGCCAGGGCCATGCGACGCCGTTCGCGCAGGTACTCTCGAGCCAGCTCGGCGTACCCTTCGAGAAGATCCGCCTGGAGCAGAACGACTCTGATCTCGTCCGCTTCGGCAATGGCACCGGCGGCTCGCGCTCGATCACCGCGACCGGCCAAGCCATCGTCGAGGCCTCGGCGCTGGTCATCGCCAAGGGCAAGCAGGCGGCCTCGCATCTGCTCGAAGCCTCCGAGGCCGATATCGAGTTCGGCAACGGCCGCTTCACCATCGCCGGCACTGACCGCGCCATCGACATCATGCAACTCGCGCAGCGGATGCGCGAAGGCAAGCTGCCCGATGGCGCGCCGGCCTCGCTCGACGTCGACCACAATAGCGAGACGACCGCATCCGCTTTCCCGAACGGCTGCCATGTCGCCGAGGTCGAGGTCGATCCGGACACCGGCGTGGTGCAGGTGGTCGGCTATACCGGCGTTAATGATTTCGGCACCGTGGTCAATCCGATGATTGTCGCCGGCCAGCTTCACGGCGGCGTCGCGCAGGGCATCGGCCAGGCGCTGATGGAGCATGTGCGCTACGACGAGCACGGCCAGCCGATCACCGGCTCGTTCATGGACTATGCGCTGCCGCGCGCCACCGACATCCCGACCATGGCGGTCGGCGATCACCCGGTGCCGGCCACGACCAACCCGCTGGGCACCAAGGGCTGCGGCGAGGCCGGCTGCGCCGGCTCGCTCTCGACCGTGGTCAATGCTGTCATCGACGCGCTGTCGGACTACGGCGTCAAGCACCTCGATATGCCGTTGACGTCGGAAAAAGTCTGGCGCGCGATCCAGGATGCGAAGGCGAACAAGGCGGCGTGATGCGATTGATGGCGGCGCGGTGGGAATGGGCCGCGTTGCCATCTCACGCTCGATGCCGTCGTTCGCAAGAACCGCCACAAACTCAGCTGTCATCGTCCGCGAAGGCGGACGATCCAGTATTCCAGAGACGGCTGTGATTGACCGAGAAGCCGCGGCGTACTGGATTCCCCGCATGCGCGGGGAATGACGACGTTTTGTGGAGAAGGCCGCGTGCCTCTTTCAGAACGCCGCGCTTCTTATTACGCCGCCGCCTGCTCGCGCGGCTGGTAGATCGCCACGTGATGGCAATGCGCCAGCGGGGTCCTGCCGTTGGCAATCACCAGCGCGTCGAGTTCGACGAAGCGGTGGCCCTTCTTTTCGTAATTGCCAATCACCTTGGCGCGCGCCGTGATCTCGTCGTCCGGCTGCAGCACGGACAGGATCTGCATGCGGCTGCCGACGTGAATCCACGGACCCAGGATCACGTTGTCGACCAGCAGCCGGTTCATCACCTTTTGCAGCAGGCCGGGATGGCCGAGTCCATCGTGCGCGTAGATTGGATCGCTCTCGCGAATATCAGCGCGATAGGCCACACCGGTTGCGCCGGGCCAGGCGCGCGGCGCGGTGCCGAGCCAACTGCCTTCGACAAACGACGAAGCGCCGACCGGCCGACGTTCGGCAATCGGCGCCACATCCCTGAAATCGGCGAGTGCAAACGTGGGCAGCACTGCAGGCAGCGACGCCGAGCCGGTGGCACAGAGCTCGCCACGGCTGATCACCTCGATCGTCAGCACGCCGTCGCTTTCGCTGCCGCCGACCTCGACGGTCTCGCCGTCATAGACGGGTTTCAGGAAGCGCGCATCCATCAGCCCGCGCTCCAGGAAGGCGCGGCCCCACTGCCTGACCGGCAGGTGCATCATATAAGCCATGACGTCGACGCCCGGCACCAACCCGCCGGCGAAGCCGAAGCGGCGCGCCACGGTGTCGTCGTGCATCTTGTTCTCGGACTGCTTGGCCGTGTTGTAGGCCTCCAGCCTATGGGTTTCGAGAACATGGGTTTCGAGCGCGCGCGCCATTGGCATCTCCCGTTCTGTCCTTGTCTTTGCCGTGATGGTAGCCGCCGGTCGTGGGTAGGCAAGATGTTCGTTTGGCTCGCAATTTCGCGCGCGATGGGATACCACCCCCCGGACCCGAAACAGCCGCGGAAGACCGCCGAATTGAACCCGACCCGCATCTATGTCGACGCCGATGCCTGCCCCGTGAAGGACGAGATCTATCGCGTTGCTGCCCGGCATGGCCTGCCGGTCACCGTGGTCGCCGGGAACTTCATCCGGGTGCCCCAGGACCCGCTGATCGAGCGCGTGGCGGCGGGTGGCGGTATGGATGCGGCCGATGACTGGATCGCGGAGCGCGCCGGTCCCGGCGACATCGTCATCACGGCGGACATTCCGCTGGCGGACCGTTGCGTCAAAGCGGGCGCCGAGGTGATCGCGCCGAACGGCAAGCCGTTCACGGAGCAATCGATCGGGATGACCTTGGCGGTGCGCAATCTAATGACCGACCTGCGTTCGTCCGGCGAAATCACCGGCGGTCCGCGTGGTTTCACGCCGCGCGACCGTTCGACATTCCTGTCGGCACTCGATCAGACCATTCGACGTATTCAGCGCCAGCGCGCGGAGCTGTCCGCGCAGAAGCAAAGTTAGAACCATGGCGCCCCCGCTGATTCAACTGAAAGATATCAAGCTGACGTTCGGCGGCACGCCGCTGCTGTCCGGCGTAGAATTGTCGGTCTCACCCGGCGAGCGTGTCTGCCTGATCGGCCGCAACGGCTCCGGCAAGTCGACCCTGCTCAAGATCGCGGCGGGTCTCGTCGAGTCGGATTCCGGCAGCCGCTTCGTGCAGCCCGGCGCCACGGTGCGCTATCTGCCGCAGGAGCCGGACTTCTCCGGCCATGCCACCACGCTGTCCTATGTCGAGGCCGGCCTTGGCCCCGGCGACAACCACTACCAGGCCCGCTACCTGATCGAGCAGCTTGGCCTCACCGGCGAGGAGGACCCTGCGCACGTCTCCGGCGGCGAGGCGCGACGCGCGGCGCTGGCACGGGTGCTGGCGCCCTCGCCCGACATCCTGTTGCTGGACGAGCCGACCAACCATCTCGATCTCACCACCATCGAATGGCTGGAGAACGAACTCGACGGCCGACGCAGCGCGCTGGTGCTGATCAGCCATGACCGCCGCTTCCTCACCAATCTGTCGCGTGCCACCGCCTGGCTCGACCGCGGCCAGATCAAGGAGATCGAGCGCGGCTTCGCCGCCTTCGAATCCTGGCGCGATGAGGTGCTGGCGGAAGAAGAGCGCGAACAGCACAAGCTCGATCGCAAGATCGTCAATGAGGAGCACTGGCTGCGCTACGGCGTCTCCGGCCGGCGCAAGCGCAACGTCAAGCGGCTCGCCAATCTGCACGCGCTGCGACAGCAGCGGCGCGATTATCGCGGCGCGGCGGGTAGCGCCAATCTCGCAGCCAGCGAGGCCGACAAGTCCGGCAAGCTCGTGATCGAGGCCAAGAGCGCGTCGAAGAGCTACGGCGACCGCAAGATCATCGATGATTTCTCGATCCGCATCCAGCGCGGCGACCGTGTCGGCATCGTCGGCCCCAACGGGGCCGGCAAAACCACGCTGGTCAATCTGCTGACCGGCGCCAGCGAGCCGGACAGCGGCAGCGTGCGGCTCGGCGTCAACCTCGAAATGGCGACGCTGGACCAGCACCGCGAAAGCCTCGATCCGAAGTCGACCTTGGCCGAGGCCTTGACCGGCGGCCGCGGCGACCACGTCATGGTCGCCGGCAAGCCGAAGCATGTCGTTGCCTACATGGAGGACTTCCTGTTCGCGCGTGAGCAGATGCGCACGCCACTGGAAGTGCTCTCAGGCGGTGAGCGCGGCCGGCTGATGCTGGCGCGCGCGCTGGCCAAGCCCTCCAACCTCCTGGTGCTGGACGAGCCGACCAACGATCTCGACCTCGATACGCTTGACGTGCTCGAGGACATGCTCGGCGATTACGAAGGCACCGTGATCCTGATCAGCCATGACCGCGACTTCCTCGATCGCGTCGTCACCTCGGTGATCGTGCCCGAAGCCAACGGCAAGTGGGTCGAATATGCCGGCGGCTACAGCGACATGCTGGTGCAGCGCGGCGCCGA